>JAGOKS010000127.1 GCA_017994425.1 Bacteroidales bacterium
GAATGATGCTCCTTAAACATCATAATACCTTGATCTAAAAAAGGAATACGGTTAATAAGATGTACTGTTTTCTGATATTCCAGATTATTCAAAAACGCATTGTGCATGCTAAAAAGCGGTTTATAAGCATCCAGCAACACAAACAAAGGAGTAAAATCGTAGTTTTCGGGAACGTAAACTTTAGAAATACTGCGACAACCCAAGCCGAAATAAAGACAAATGTCATCTACCAAAGCTGCCAATTCCGTTTCGCTTTCTGTACCATCGAGTATAGCCACACTGTTGCAATGTTTACGAATGATAGACGGATATTTCGCAAAATAATAATCAAAATAACGAGCAGAATTATTACTGCCGGTAGCGATAATCTCATCTATCTGTTCCAATTTTCCTTCGGTAAACAGAATGTAGTTTTTAAAACGAGGTTCCAACACACATAACACTTCTGCCAATAAAGGAAGTAAGTGCTTATCGTTGGACGATAGTTTTCCGATAAAAACATCACCCGCCATGAGCACACACAAGAAATCATGAAAACCAACCATCGGAATATTTCCGGCTATGATAACCCCTACCCTTTTAGATGTCGTTTTTTGCATCAAGGCAGGATAGGCAGCCAACCACCTCCGCAATTTCGCTCCTTCCAGCATCCCTCTGATACCTTCGACTGCTTTACGAATAAACTCAGGAATAAACCAGGAATGATGTATATATTCGTTTTGAATGCAATTTTCGAAATTTTGTAAGGCTGTCGACAAAGCATCGGTGAAAAATTCTTCGGGAATTTTATCGTTAGCATTCAATACCTTACCTAATCTTTCAAAGGCATTTATTCGTTCATCGAGTGTCATATACATCTTTTTTATTTATTTTTGCAAAACTACTTAAATACTAAACAAGAAACAATCATCGTTAAGAAGTTTGGAATATTTTTTTATGAAAAAAATTATTTTGTTTTTTTTTGGATGTGTTTTCTTTATAAACATCTCTCAAGCACAACGTAAAGAGATGTACAAAGCGTTTGAAGATTCCATCATCAAATTGCACAAAGAAATCCTCCTGGAGCAAAACATCATCCTGAAATACCAAAAAAACGAAGACCTGCTCTTCTTAATGGAAGAAGCCATTCAGCAAAAAAATTCCATCAATTATGCGTTTGATTCCTTAAAAACCATTTCTGTCCTTACCTCTCCCGATAAGAAAGTACGTATTTTTACCTGGTACTTAATCGACGAGGAGGGCACTCACGACCATTTCGGCTACATACAAGCCTATAATGAAGATAAGAATCGCTTTATGGTTTTTACCTTAACCGATAAATGGAGACAAATTCCCAATCCCGAAAGTCGTACTTTAGATTATTTATCATGGTTTGGTGCTGTTTATTATGATATTATACAGACAGAAGTAAACAACAAGAAATATTACACCCTACTTGGCTGGAACGGGGGCAATTTGTTTTCTCAGTACAAAGTCATCGATGTATTGAGTTTTAATAATCGAGGCAATCCTGTCTTGGGGGCTTTTATTTTCCGTGCCTACGGCAAAGGAAAACCTGCACGTATAGTATTTGAATATGCCAAACGCTCGAGTTTAACCCTTATTTATGACAAACAACAACTTACTCAACGCTCTACTAAAAAAACAAAAGGTCATTACCGCTACCAAATCGACACCATTTCCAGCCCCATGATTGTTTTCGAAAGACTGATACCCATGGATGAATCATTACAGGAAATTCCACAATATCGTGTGGGGGAATCCAGCATTAACGATGCTTTTATCGAAAAAGACGGCAGGTGGCATTTTAAACAAAACGTAATCGCCCGCAACCCCGACAAACCCTTGCCAAAATACGACTACAAACCTAAGAAATATTATGATAGATAGTACATCAAACTACTTCATTCCATCCGTTTCTTTTATTAAATACCCCAAAGATTGAAAAAAGTATGGTTTTTGCAAACATGTAAATATAAATCATAACAAATGGTTACCGATATGAAAAAAAAATATACATTTGCGTTTTCAAATTCATAAAAGCATAAAAGATATGAAAAAACTGATTTTTACAACATTATTTACGTTAATCTTAGGTTTCAGTATTGCACAAGAAGCACCGAAAACCAAAAGTTTTTCTTTACCGAGTGTTGACATTAAAACCATAGACGGGAATAGTTTTAACACCAAAGACATTCAAAACGATGGCAAACCGATTATCATTTGTTTTTTCGCCACCTGGTGCAAACCTTGTATGGTAGAGCTTAAATCCATAGCCGAAGTCTACGATGATTGGCAGGACGAAACCGGTGTGAAAATCTATGCCGTTTCTATCGATGACAGCCGCTCCAGTGCCAAAGTATTGCCCCTTGTCAACGGCAATGCATGGGATTATGAAGTCTTATTAGACGAAAATCAAGACTTTAAAAGAGCCTTAAACGTAAATGACATCCCTCATACTTTTATTTTAAACGCCAACAAAGAGGTAGTGTGGCAACATGCTTCCTATGCTCCCGGCGTGGAACAAGAATACATCGAAATCGTTAAGAAACTCTTAGAAGAAAAACCATAAATCCATGAAACATTGTAAACCGATTTTTATACTCCTTTTTCTCGGATACATCACTGCTTACGGACAAAACTCTATTTTACAAAACGGCAAATTGAGCGGTAACGTGCAATTGGATGCACAATATTATATTCCCGACAGCATCATCGGTGCCGAAGATTTGGAGAACAAAATAAGAGCCAATGTATTTGCCAATATTAATTATGTAAACGGCGGTTTTTCTGCCGGTTTTCGTTTTGAGCATTACGAATGGCCTCTTATTGATTTTGAAAAAATTAATTATGTCGGCAGTGGCATCCCCTATTATTATGCTGCGTATAATCACCAATATTTTGAAGTTGTTGTGGGTAGCTTTTACGAACAATTCGGCAGCGGGTTGATATACCGCTCCTACGAATCGCGTAACTTAGGCTATGACAATGCCACACAAGGTATCAAAGTAAAAGCCAAACCCTACAAAGGCATTACCATTACCGGTGTATGGGGCAAACAGCGCAATTTATTTGTCAACGAAGGACAAGTGCGCGGTGCAGATGCCGATATCTCTTTTACCGAAATATTTCCAATCATCGGCGATTCCAAATTCCGCAGCGGCATAGGGGCTTCCTTTGTCAGCAAATTTGAAAAAGACCAAGACCCCGATTATAAACTTCCCCAAAACATTGGAGCCTTTGCCGGTCGTGCCAATTTCGGATATGCCGGCTTCAACCTGCAAGGGGAATACGCCTGGAAATGCAACGACCCTTCGGCTGCCAATGAAATGATTTATAAACCCGGCGAAGCACTATTGCTTACCGCTTCCTACTCCATGAAAGGCCTGGGTGTTTTCTTAACCGGCTTGCGTACCGATAATTTTGATTTCCGAACCCTTCGCAATGCTTCTATTAACAACAACATCATCAATTATATTCCTACTCTCACCCGCGAACACGCCT
>JAGOKS010000045.1 GCA_017994425.1 Bacteroidales bacterium
GTATTTAACAAAATTGCATAAAATTAAATTATTTTTAAATTTTATTATAAAATTAGATATATTTGCAAAATAAAAATAATTAGTTATAAAAAGATATAAACTTGTCCTAATTACCTAAACCATCTTATTCAGATTACTAACAATTAACAATTTATAAAAGAAAAAAGATTTTTATTTTTCGATTTTATATCGCTGATGGCACATTAAAATTATAATTTTTTTCACAAAATCATTCCTTTTTAACTCAAAAACTTTAAGAAAACATATTTATGGAGTATAATACAACCAAAGAAAAAATAACTACGAAAGAATACGGAAGACATGTACAAGCCATGGTAAAGTATTTGTTATCAATAGAAGATCGGGATTTACGAACGCAACAAGCCAAGGCAACGATACGAACCATGTCTTGCTTTTCTCCCGGCACAAAAGACACTCCCGATTATTGGCAGAAGCTATGGGATCATTTATTTATCATCTCTGACTTTCAATTAGATGTCGACTGCCCTTTTCCGAAACCGGAATCTAACGTTATCATTGCCAAGCCTTCAAAGGTAGCGTATCAAAAAAATCGAATTATATTTCCCCCTTACGGAAAACACATAGAGGACATCATTATAAGTGTAGCGGAAGAACCCGATTCCGACGAAAAAGATGCATGTATAGAAAACATCGCCATACATTTAAAAAAACAATACCTCATTTGGAATCGTGATTCAGTAAATGATGATTTAATTGTTGAACAATTAAATATTCTTTCCGGTGGCAGATTAAAATTAAGAGAAAGTTTTCAATTCCCTACTACCAAAGAATTATTGGAACAAATGCCGGCACCTAAAATCCAATCGAGGAAGAACAACCTGCCAAAGAAGAAAAAGAAAAAGAACAACAACAATAATAATAACAACAATAACAACAATTCTAATAAAAAGTAATTGTTTTATATTCCAATAATCCGAAAATGAAAGAATCCAAAACGAAATGTTTAATCATAGGTTCGGGACCTGCCGGATACACAGCAGGCATTTATAGTTCCCGTGCGAACATGAAGCCTATTTTGTACGAAGGCATACAGCCCGGAGGACAATTAACGATAACTACTCTGGTTGAAAATTTTCCCGGTTATCCTGAAGGTAAAAACGGAGTAGAATTAATGGAAGATTTACGCAATCAAGCCTTAAAATTCGGTCTTGATGCCCGTAGAGGAGAAATCATTGAAGTTGATTTTTCAAAACGACCTTTCATCTGTAAAAGTGATGATGGCGAAACAATAATTGCTGATACTGTTATCATTGCTACGGGTGCTACAGCTCGATGGTTGGGATTACCCTCAGAAGCTACCTATAATGGCTTTGGCGTCTCTACCTGTGCCACCTGCGATGGTTTTTTCTATCGAAACAAGGTAGTGGCTGTTGTTGGCGGAGGAGATACCGCTGCCGAAGAAGCCATTTATTTATCTAAGTTATGCTCTAAAGTATACCTTGTCCACCGCCGCGACCAATTAAGAGCCAGCAAAGTAATGCAAGATAGAGTATTGAATTCTCCTAACATAGAAATGGTATGGAATCACATCCCGATTGAAATTCTGGGTGAAAGCAAGGGTTTTTCAAAAAATGTAACGGCTATTAAAGTCGAAAACACAAAAACAAAGGAACGAAAAGAAATCCCTTTGGATGGTGTTTTCGTCGCCATTGGTCATCATCCTAATACAGAAATTTTTGAAGGACAATTGACTTTGGATGAGGAGAAATACATCATTACAACACCGGGCTGTACCAAAACCAGTGTAGAAGGTGTTTTTGCCGCAGGAGACGTACAAGACCACCACTATAAACAAGCTATCACAGCAGCAGCCTGCGGTTGTAAAGCTGCCATTGATGCAGAGCGTTTTCTGCAATAAAGAAATATTTTAGCTTTCCCGTTTTATTACTCTCTCATGCATAGGGATTTATAATCACACCATGAGCAGTGATTCGTTTCTGTGGTTTGAGAAAAGCACTTCGTTTCGTCAAAAACACCCTTGATGAGTTCTTTCAATTGTATTCCAAACGCATCAAACAAGGAAGGAGTTAAAAGTTTTTCATTATTCACAGCCAGATATAAAGGCCGACGAATGTTGCGGAATGAAATAATTTGTGCCATCACTGGACTTTGACCCGTTTCAAGATAATAAATGTAAGCATAAGCCATCAACTGAAAGGCTTTGGGATACTTTCCACTAAATAAATCTTCCACTTGTTTAATATTAAGATCTTTATCTTCTACATTGCCAGTTTTATAATCTAAGACCCTCACTACTCCATCAGCAATATCTAATCTGTCGATAATACCTTTTAGGACGATCTTTGGGGGAAGGTCGTTATCTGTTAGAAATAAATCTTGATAATATTTTTTTTCAGAACCAAGAATTTCAGAAATTTCATTATTAGCTAACTGTTCTTTAAAATAATTAAGATAATCCATAATGTATTTAACCGTAATCTTATATACCAAATGATTTTTCTCAAACATAAAATCTTCTTTTGTTAAATCCATAGTGGTAACTGATTTATCACACAAGGTATCCATCACCATTTTTTCTATTAACTCATGTGTGAAATGTATGGTTTTCCCATCTATATTGTTAATTATCTGTTCCAATATTTTATGAATTACACTCCCTATCACATTAGCTTGTAAATCCTCAGAAATAGATTTCTCTTCAGCAAGAGCGAGCACATCGGATAAATAGAATTGCAACTCACAATTTAAATACCTATTAAGTACAGAAGGAGAAAAATTGGTTTTTGTTAAGAGTTTGCTCATAATATCTGCTGTTTTTTGAACACAAATACTATTTTTCGATGTAAAATGGATGGGGGGATAACTACGTAAGGAATCCTCGATATGTATATGGTCAAACATCTTCCATTCCGTTTGAATTTGCTTGATAAATCTACTCTTTTCAGCTTTACCGTCTTGATTATCCAAATCATATAAAAGGAATACCCTTTTTGCTCTTTGTAATAATCTATAAAAATGATAGGAAAAAATTGCTTCCCCCTTAGTATAGGTCGGAATTTTATAATGCATTCTAACATCATAGGGAATAAACGATTGCCCTTGTTTTCCCGCAGGAAGAATTCCTTCGTTTAATGAAAGAATAATAACATTATCAAAATCCAAGGTGCGGGTTTCCAACATACCCATAAGTTGTAGGTGATTGAAAGTATCGCTTTTAAACGAAAGGGAAAGCGATGACACAAAACAATCAAAAAGGAAACGGAAAGATTTGATGTTTTCGTTTTCAATCTGTCGGCAAAGCGATAATAAATGGGACATATTATCGGAAAGCAATCGTATAACTTCTTTATCATTATCAGATACATAAGAGTGGCTTAGCAGTTCCAAAAAATCATTTATATAGTGAACTAGCCTGCTTGCATCCATCGTTTCATCAAAAAAAGTAAGAAGAAAATCCTTGAGAGAAGCAGGCAAAGCTTGACACAAATCGCTTAATTCATTTTTTGAATAAAATAATTTTCCTTTATTGATAAAGGTTGAAAGGAAATGTTCTGGATTAATTGATGCTGATAATAAAATGGTTTGGATATACGAACTTGTAAAAAAAGTATAAAGGTCTTTATAATAAATACGATTGCTATTTAATTTCTGTTTATTTTCAATTGCAACAAAATACTGATTTAACAATTTATATATTTGGCTATTTCGAATCGGAAGTCCCATGGTAATATTAGTATCTGTTGCATCCATGGAATATACCACAGGCAACAACAGACTCTCATCGGCCAATATGATGGCTGTATTTTCTTTCTTATCAAGTCTTAAATCCGTAATGATTTCATGTAAATAAGTTGCTTGCAGACATTTTTGAGGAAATCCTACAATGTGGATTTTTTTAGGAATTGTTTCAATATACTTCCTGACAAACTGCAAACTTTCTATATGGAAATCATCTTTTATTTGTCGAAGAAATTGACCGGCTTCGTGATTGTTGTTATTTAGATACCACTCATCGGCATCGGTGCAGAATTCAGCTTTTTTATCGTAAATTAAATACTTTACTATTCCATATTCACTGTTTTGCAATGCATTAAAGCCAATGAAGAGATATTTTTTGTAAGGAAGTATTTCGCTGATACGTTCTTTGTTTTTAAAGGCTGTACGATACATCATTCCTTGATATGCTTTTTTTTCTTGCAATAACACTCGACTCAGCCGTTCGTAATACGTATTTAATTGTTTGAAAAAGTTTAAATAATAACGTTGGCAGGCACTTAATTCTTCCTCTGTTTTTCCGAAATAGCTCAATGACTTAATACTTGATAAATCCGAAAAGACATGTTCAGGAGTTGCAAGCGACAAATCTATTTCGTTAAAATCTTGCAATATCACTTGTGCAGTAGGAGCAAAATCATAAAAAGCTTCTGTTTCTGATGTATTTATTTCTTTATGAATTAGAAATAATTTAACAATCAATTCCTCCTGGCTTATCGGAGACAATCCGGAGATGGTTTGCATAAACTGCTCGATGGAAAAGAAATCCGGCGACAAAAATGTTTTTCCGACTTCTGAAACCAAATGATGTTTAAGATGAACAATGCCTCTGTTTGTAGGCATAACAATACACATGTCTGCCAGGTTTTCTTTATAGGTACTATATAAAAAATCTGCTATTTCAGCTAAGAAACTCTTTCGGTCATCCATCCTCAGTTATTGATTAATTATATATTATTCTTTTAACCATTTATCCAGCCAATTGAGAAATTCTCTCTGCCAAATAATAGCATTTTGTGGTTTTACTACAAAATGCGTTTCACTGGGGAAAAACAAAAATCTACTTGGAATACCTTGCAGTTGAGCAGCATTAAAGGCTTCCATAGCTTGAGTATACGGAATGCGGAAATCATCTCCTCCGTGAATAATTAGAATAGGGGTATCCCAGTTTTTAACAAAATTATGAGGGGAAGCATCGTATGCTTTTTTTGTCTGAGGTTCCCAGTAAGGACCTGTTAAATCATGATTGGCAAAAAACATTTCTTCGGTGGTTCCATACCAACTTTCCAAATTATACATTCCACAATGAGCAATGAATGCTTTGAATCTTTTTTTATGGTTGCCTGCAAGCCAATACACGGAAAAACCTCCATAACTTGCACCCACGCAGCCTAATTTTGTTCTATCAACATAGGGTTCTTTGGCTATTTCATCGATAGCACTTAGATAATCTTTCATGTTTTGTCCGCCATAATCACCACTTATTTGTGCATTCCACTCCTCTCCGAAAGTCGGCAACCCTCTCCGATTGGGAGCTACGATGACATAACCACGAGAAGCCATCATTTGAAAATTCCAACGATAAGAAAAAAATTGACTTACCGCTTGCTGTGGTCCTCCTTGGCAATACAAAACAGCCGGGTATTTTTTAGTAGGCTGAAAATTGGGTGGTAAGATTACCCATACTAACATTTTTTTATTATCACTTGTTGTTATCCAGCGTTCTTGAACCTGAATGGAAGCAACTTCCTTTAAAAATTCTTCATTAATAGTTGTTAATCGGGTTTGCGTTCCATTCTTTATATCAATACTGAAAATATCGGCGGGCTCAATCATGGATTCTCTCATCCCAATCAAAGTGTTTTTTCCTGCTGTAGACACACTCTTATAATCGTGTTTTCCTTGCGTGAGTTGTTTGATTTCTTTGTTCTTAATATCCAATTCAAAAATCTGATAAGTAGCGTTAATACCGCTGATAAAATATATATATTTGCTGTCGGCACTAAACACAAAATTCGTCGCACTTTCTTGAAATTGAGAAGAATAATCATTTGTTGTATTATTTTGTACATCATGCAACATAATACGTAATTTATCCGATTCATAACCGGACGTTTTCATACTAGCCCATACCAAATATTTTCCATCGGGAGAAAATACCGGATGGATGTCATATCCTTTATTAGTTTCGGAAAGATTGAGCGTTTTTTTAACGGCTATATCATAGATATATATATCAGAATTCGTACTGATGGCGTATTCTTTGCCTTGTTGTTTTTTACAAGCATACACAATTTTTTTTCCATCCGGGCTAAACCCGATTTCTGCCATATCACCTCCCGGGAACATAGGAGCATCAAAAGGCTCTCCCTGCATGATATCAATAGCATTTCTCATATCGGGATAGTTAGCTATAAAAATATGACTGTAATCACTGTCTTCCCACCTATTCCAGTGTCGATACATCAAATCATCTATAATCAACGCATTTGACATGGGGAGATCGGGATATAGATTATCTGTATTTTTATTAACTCTTACTTCTTGTGTATAAAGCAAATGTTTCAAATCCGGACTATATATAAAACCGGAAACTTCTCCATCTATTTGAGAAAGTTGTTTTTTGCCCGACCCGTCGGGATTCATTTCCCAAATTTGATTTTCAAAGATATAGCCTATTTTTTTCCCATCGGGTCTCCAAACCGGACTTTGTTCACTAAGGGGTGTATCAGTGATTTTTATCATTTTTCCGCCTTTTACAGGAAGTGTATAAAGATCGGTATTCCCTTTATTGCTTTGTAAATCATAATAGGTAATTGAAAATAAAAGCGTTTGATTATCCGGCGAAACGCTTACGTTATTCAATCTTCCCAATTGCCATAAAAGTTCGGGAGTATATATCTTCGTTTTTTCTTGTGCTTGCATGATTAAGATAAAATTAAATAAGAGAATAAAGGTTAATAATTTTTTTAAATTTTTCATAAGATTTATTGATTTTTAAATGATACATCGTTATTTTTAAGTTTAGATAATAGGAGTTTTTCTGCATACAATACATCGGAAGGATAGGTCAATTTAATATGTGAAACATCCCCTTCAACGATGGCTATCTTTTCAGACTTTAAATAGTTAAAAACAACAGCACTATCGTCGGTTGCATGAAAATTTGAATCCTTTAAAGCCAATTCAAAAGCCTGCTGTAGGACTGAAAGTTTAAATGCTTGCGGTGTTTGTACATTCCACAATGCAGAACGGTCGAGAATGCCATTCACGACATTATTTTCGGATGATTGTATGATGGTATCGGTGGTTTTCACAGCAAGTGTAGCAGCATTGTATTTATGTAAAGCTGATACTACATCATTAATCATTTGTTGAGTAATCAAAGGTCTAACTCCATCATGCAAAATAATATTGGCTTCTTTATAGGTCTTATACGCAGAAAGCACGGCAAGTGTCGAATGATAGCGTTCTTTACCTCCAGCCACAATTTTTTGAAGTTTCGAATAATTTTGTTTATATTTTTCGCATTTTGAAATATACATAGAAGGAACAACAATGACAATTTCATCGATTAATGGATGTTGTTGAAATGCTTCTATGGAATATTCAATAAGCGTTTTACCGGCAAGGGAGATAAACTGTTTGGGGATATCCCCTCCAAAACGAACTCCGGTTCCACCTGCTAAAATCGCTGCAATATTCATAATGATTTGTTTATGTATTATTTATATGAACTTATTATTTATTCAATAATTTCACCATTAAGTTTTAATTCAGGAATGACTGCAAAATAGATGGAAGCTTTACGCCTATGACTGGAATAATATGACATATAAACCGTTCCGTCTAAAAGAAGAGCATCGGAATAGGAACAATCACCTCCAGCGGGAAGTTGCAATACAGGGCGCAAACTATTATCTTCTTGAAGAACGAATACCATGATCCTATTCCCTTTCTCGGAAATAAATCTTGATGAAATTACTTTTTTGTTATTAGAAAGAGTTACAATATCCGGGCCTCCCATTTCATACCCACAATCTGTCCACTGCCAATCTATGTAAGGGGGATTACTGGTGCCTATTAAACCATTAATATTCTTTGCTCTTCGGATAATTGCTGTAATAATTCCATCTTCGGCAAAACATAAATCTGCTTCACTGGGAGAACCTTGTAAATTGAAATCCTGAATAGTTTCATAAGAGATTCCATTGGAAGACTTCACCAAACAAAATTTATCTCCATACACAAAACCGTAAGCTGTATCCTTATACCATTGTATTTTCCACAACCATTTTCTACTTGCCTCATAATTTACTTCTATAGGAACAGCTTCGGTAAAAAGACTATCTTTTGACGCAAAAGCAACATGAGAACAGATAGATAGGGTTGCGTTATTTTGATGAACGGAAGCACCCATCAAAAGCATTAATTTTCCGTCAGGGGTAATAGAAAGCATCGCATCCCGAAAATCCAATCCTTCTTTTGCGACAATATCAAATGTTTCCCATTTTTTCCCATTTTCCGATTTCAATATACGTATCACACCATTATCATTTCCATATTTATCTACATGTTTTTTAGCTTCTCGAAAACTACAATAAAAACTGCCTTCATAATGAACTAATCCTGTAAATGCTGCATGCGGGGATTTATTCCAGATTCTTTTAATTTTTACATTTTGATTATATCCATACATACCTGTTCCTATAAAAAGCACTAATGAAAATACTGTCAGAACACTGTTTTTTACTTTACCCATTATTCTTTTATCGATTTATTTTTTTCTTTTAAATATGCCTCATGCAAATGATAATATTTTTTCATAAAAAGTATATATAGAATCGCCATTGCAATCACAACGACAATCAAATACATATATTTATATCTTTCGGGGATTCCTATGACTCCAAGAGAAATCAATAGCTGAAGCCCCATATAAATCAAGGAAACATACACGTGAGGAATGCGCAATTCGTTTGCCATTAATTGATAGGCATGTTTCCGATGTGCATCCGTAATATTCTCATGCAACAATAAGCGATGAATAATTGTCAATACACTATCAACGCCATAGATTGTTAAAAACACGATTACCCAAAAATCGTTCGTATCAATAATCAATTTTCCCAAGGCAAAAAGAATAATAAATGCGATGCCGAATGAGCCGACATCTCCGGCAAAACATTTTGCTTTGGTTCTGAAATTAAAAAATGCAAAAACAACGACACTCATCATGGCAACATATAAATAATTCATATCCATGAATTCTCTTTGATAATTTATAATCGTTAAAGGAATTAATAGTGCTAAACTGTAACCGGCGGTTATACCGTTTATACCATCCATAAAATTATAGGCATTCATAATGCCTATGCAAACTATCATTGTCAACACAATTACCCACCATAATTCCATATTCAGTATATCCCACTGATAAAACATCAAGCCTATGGCTATAAAATGAAAAACTAACCTATAAATTTTCGGCAATGAATGTAAATCATCTATAAAACTTAATGTTGCCACCAATGTCAAACCAATCAAAAACCAAATATAATCACCTCCAAAAAAAGCAGCATATAACCACATACCAACCGTGAAAATAATTCCTCCTCCCAAACGTGTTACGTGCGTATGGGAACTTCGTATATTGGGTTTATCAATGATTCGAAAGGCATCGGCTATTCTAAAATACACTAGCTCTACAATTATAAGTATAACAAAGATATATATATGCTGCATGGATTATGATTTAAAGCTTTTTATGGTAATTTTTAATCCCTCCTCAGCACGAAAGGGCATTGATTGTATTTTCATTGCTTTTTTTATTTTCTCATTCGAAACAACATAATTTTCGGTTAATTTAAGTAACCTTTCTGTTGTTAAAGGCAAGCGTATAATATCTCCCACTTTGGCTGCAAATATAAGCAATTTTCGGGGAATATACCAAATGCGATTATTCTTCCCGCTTATTTGAGCTATTAATTGAATAATTCTACTGGTCGATATGGCTTCGTCATCTGCCATATTATAAATTCCACTTGGAATATTTTCTTCAAATAGTTTTTCCATTACAAATTTCAAATTTTGTATGGAAGTAAAACTTCTTTTATTATCGAATGAGCCTAAGGGCCAAGGCACACCTTTGTTTACAATTTGATATAGCAGATTTAAATTCCCTTTGTTGCCCGGACCATGAATCATGCAAGGGCGGAGAATGATGACTTCTTTATCGACAAATTGCATTTCAGATTTCTCCATGACAGACAAAATATAATTCTCTGCATCTCTTTTACTTTCCCCATATGGTCCTACCGGAGCAGGTATTACATTTTCGAATAATGTTTCCCCTTTTACACTTTCAGCAGCAGCCTTCACTGAACTAAAAAAAATAAACTTTTTAATCTCTTTATGTATTGAAAAATAATCAACTATTTTCTTTGTCAAACCTGTGTTAATTTCAAAATATGCATTTTCTTCCGTTTTCTTTTTTGTATCATGGGCTTTGCCGGCTAAATGCAGAATTGCATCCACAGGTGGTATTTCTTCGTTTTCCAAATCACCCCACGTAAATGTTTTTAACAATCCCTCTTTCGGGTGAAAAACAATATCCAAACCATAAAGCAGATGATGTTTGGATAAACATTCCACCATATGAGAACCAATAAACCCATGTACTCCGGTAATAAGAATTTTCATAATAAGCTATTTTCCATCCATAAGTTTACACAAATTATCGATACAATGTTGTTTTGTAAAATTTGCTTTGTAATATTCAAACCCATTACGACCCACTAACTGCAAAGATTCTTTCGGAATTTTGCTTATTTCTTCTACTAATTTAGCTAAAGCCTGATAATCTCCTGCATTCACAGTGTAACCGCATTGAGCTTGCTTTATAATTTCTTGTCCTTCCCCATTCAACATAGCTATAATTGGTTTAGATGCAGCCATATACGCTTGTATTTTTGCCGGAACAGTAAGATTAAACACCAACTCATCTTTCAAAGAAACCAACATCACATCTGCTTTTTGAAAGAATGAAGGCATGGCTTCTATGGGATACTTACCCATAAGAAACACATTTTCTTGCAGTTGATGCGTTTGAATAAAATCTTCAACCCATTGTTTTTTTCGCCCATCGCCCACAATAATCCAGCGCACATCATGTCCTTTCAGCAAGAGAGCTGCTTGAAGGATAGCATGAAAATCCTGTGCTTCACCAATATTTCCGGCAAACATAATTTTAAAACCTTGCGGTAAAGAAGGATTCATTGTTTCCGTTTCTGAAACAAACACATCTTCTCCCCAATTAGGGAAATAAACTATTTTATGTGCAAAATTTCCTTTCGAGACTATGGAATCTCTAAAACCTTGTGAAGAGATTAGCAAGGTATCTGAGTGTTTATATATCCATTTGACCAATGTATTGACCATAGAAATTACCGTTTTATTACGAACCCCACCTGCTGAAATTAAACTCTCGGGCCATAAATCCATAATCCAAAAATACAAAGGTATTTTCTTTAATTTTTTAACGATAATGGCAGGGATGCCCTGTGTTATGGGAGAAGGTTCATGAACAATCAGACAATCATACGTATTAAAAACAGACAGAAAGAGTGCTCTAAAAGAGGCAAAAAAAGCCCAAGACACATAATTCAACATTAACCTGCATCCACCTCCTTTTCCTCTGGGAATTAAAAATGCCCGATGGACAGTAACTCCATTTACTATTTGTTTTCTTGATGAAAAAAAAGAATAACCTTCAAATATTTTTCCTTGAGGATAGTTGGGTAAACCGGTTAATACTTCCACATGATAACCTCTGGCTGCTAATTCAAAAGCAAGGTCATTACTTTTAAAATTTTCAGGATAGAAATATTGTGTTACAATTAATATTCTTTTTTTCATACCTTTGTCTTATAAAATCTATGTTAATACTCTTTATTGTAACTGATTTAACATAGATTCTGTAATATCATGCTTTTGAAATACCGATATATTATTCTTTAATTTTGTTTCAGGGAAATTCCACCATTGAAGTTTTTGCAATGCTTCAATCATAGCAGGTTCAAATCTATATTTTATAATTTGTGCCGGGACTCCCACTGCAATGCCATAATCCGGGATATCTTTTGTTACAATAGCCCCACAACCAACAACAGCTCCGTTCCCGATTTTAACTCCGCCCATAACAATCACTTTTGAACCTATCCAAACATCATGTCCTATACTCACTCTTTGATATTCGTCTATAACATTTTCATTTGTCCACGAATGAGACGTGCCGTTTTTTTTAGAAATAAATAAAGGAGAAGTTGAAATTGTACGCAATGGATGAATGCCCATACCTATCACTACATCGTTGGCGATGGAACAATATTTTCCGATATCGGCACACACGATGGTCGTTTTTCTCCCCACATACGAATATTTATCAATAGTAGAATTAAAAAGTTTTGTCAAACCATATACCCTTGCTTTTGTATGTACTTTTGATAAATGGTCAATTTGCGATACAAAAGATACTGCCGGATTGAAAAAATTCTTCAAAAAACCTAATATATATTTTAACATATTAAAAAATTTTAAGCGTTTGGTTTTACTCGTTTATATGCATCAATATACGAACCGGGCGTATGGTTTAGTATTTCTACTCCCACATATTGTGCATAATCCTGTAAACGCAAATGGGTATCAAACGCCATGACATATAAAGAAAGTAGGAAACTTAATTTACCTATATCTCCCTGTCGATTACGTGCTTTATTATCATAAAAATGAACATCTTCAAAACAAACCTGATTGTCATCGTTTACATAAAGGGTTTTCAGCCATGAATGATCAGCCCCGTAAATATTAATGGTTTTATAATGCAAATTGATTGCCAAGAAAATACTTGTATTTAACACATTTTGAGGTCTCGGCATCCCTAAATTTCGTTTAAATAAAACATATTCCAATTTCTTATAACTTTTTAAAGGAGTCATATTATAATGTAAAATATGAATGTGCGGATTCTTTTTAATGGTCGAGATAAAAAATGTAGCATCTCTACCACTTGGGATACACAAAAACATATCCCAAGAAAGCTCAACCAAGCAATGTAATAATTTAGTTACATTTTCACTTAACACTTCTTTAAAGAAAATATTATCGGTTAACACATAGTATTTCGGTTTTAATATTTCAAAATAATCTGAAAAAGCAAAAAAATTAACAACCACCAAGTCCTGCCCAACAAATTGTTGATGATTTTCTTCCAAAACAGAGCGTAAAGAAGGACCGTTACCTAAAATAGAACAGCTTGTAGATTTGTTTTTCATTGCTATTTTCTTAAATCTACGTGCATCGGCACAAGAACTAAAAAACAAAACCGATAATAATGAAATGAAGGTATGCAACAATAAAACACTCTTTGCATACAAAGTTTTACATAAATTTTTCATATTTTATTTTCATTAATCACACATTTAATTCATCCATTTATTGCACATCAACTATATCGGGATTTGACAATACTCTTTTAAAAGACACATATATTTCTTTAATGGTTTGTAAATTTAAAAACACAAAAACAACAAAAGGAATAAACAATAAAAAGGAATTTTCCATTAATACTACCGCTATTGCAACAAGAAAAGGGATAAACAATCGGAAAGGGAAGCATTCTCTCATTACAGCAAAAAAATCTGTTTTTTGTTGCAATTCTTTTTTCCCAAAATAAACACATAAATAAGCGTATACAAAATAGCTGAACATAGTTGCTAAAATAACATATTCAAACGACACTTTGAATAGAAGCACCAATAACAATGCTATTCCAATATTTACTGTAAGAACCATAAAAGCATTAAACGCTACTGTTTTTTCTTTATTTCTTGCCATTAAAAAAGAATTATAGCCAAATGAATTCGCATACAACAACAATGTCAATGCCATCAGATTTATCATCAACAATGAATCCTTGAAAGATGGAATAAAATACAGAAAAATAGGGAAGCATATCATTGCCACATACATCAACCCGTGAGAAAGAGAAATGTAATTTGACCGTAAACTTTGGATGGTACCTTTCACTTCAGATACATCTTTGGAATGCAATTTATCTATTACTCTTGGAAAAATCAGATAGGAAAAAGCTTCCAGAAGCAAAATAACCGCATGCGTCAAGGTATAGGAAAAAGTAAAAAGTCCGAATTGATCAACAGTATAATAGACACTAACAATCGTTCTCGTGGAAAGCACAATCATAAAGAAACAAAAATTGTAGATAAACAACATAATTCCTTTATTAAAAACTATTTTAATGTCATGTAAGGTCAATTTTCCTTTGATATTAACCTGTTTTCCACGAATAAACAAAAATAAGGAAAGCACATGTGCTACAATATAGGCAATTAAAAGCATACTTAATAAGAGTTCTTTTTCCGCAAAAAACATCGTTATGAAAACAAGTGCCGTAATAGATGTTTGAAAGAAAGCTACTTCAAACAAGCGCTTCTTTACCCGATAGATACTTGTAAACAGATAATTAAAATGTGAAATCATCGCTATAATACATACTAAGTAAAAAAGACTGCCTATCTCATATTTTTCAAATGCTACTATTCCAAAGAAATAATAATATAATGCCAATAATAAGATTATACAATCCAATATCAACACCATAACGAATGAACTTTTTTCATAATTTGCTACTCTTTCTTCTTCTTGCTTATGTTGAACCAATAAGATAGTAGCCGAATAAGGGATGCCAAGGTTAATGATTTGAAAATAATTTATCAACAACAGTAAAAATCCCCATATCCCAAAATAGAAGGGACCTAATTTAATCGCTATGTACAAAGAAACTGCAAACTGCAAAAAAAACGTAATATACCTTGTAATAAGATATAAAAAAACCTTATTGGCAAAAAAACGTTTTATTTTCGACATAGCATTCATTTAAGAGGATTTTTGCATGGATACATTTTCTTTTTCGTGAAATTTAAAAATATAAGAGCTAATTCCGACAAAGAATAAAAACAAAATATAAGGAGATAGAAACATCCATGCTCTATGCAAATAAATAAATATCACGATACAAAGCATAAAAGCAATTTGTTTCAGCGTAGCCCTTAAAAATACAGCGAACCATGTTAAGATTGAAAGAAACAAACCCACTATACCAATTGTTGCAACCATCCCTCGATAATCAGATAAAACAACACCTCCTTTTTCCCAATTCTCATCTCCCAACCAAATTTTTGATGACTTCCTAAACTGATCATAATAAACAATTCCCGTATTGTTTACTCGTTCATTTAAACCTTGTTCAATAGATTCTCCCGATTGTACAGCAGTGATTACTTTTTGAAAATTACGTTCGTACACCATATACCATATCCGGCTTCTCAAACCTTGATTGAATAGGATAACCGATGTAGTAAAGAGCAAAATAAGACTTATGAAAATAATATTTCGTTTTCTGTTTTTTCCATAAACTCTTTCTTTTTTTATTTTTCTATTCATTAAGACTTGATATGCTTCAGCTATAAATAAAATAATAAAAAAAGCCGGAGAAAACGTCAAAAAACCGGCAAAGAGCAATATCACATTAATTTTTCTTGCGAGCAATCTATCTATAAACATCACAATACCAATAACAATTCCAAAATGTCCGGGTTCTTGCAAGGGTCCGCATGCTCGTAAAATATATGTTGCTTTCCCGGTTTCAAACATGGTAACGATAAATCCATGCACATGCAGGTTTACACCAGAAGTACGATGTACATTGGATATTCCTTCCACTTCAAAATAAGGTAAATATTCATAAAACCCTAAAAAAGTAATGATAAAAACTAGAATAGCTCCTATGGAAAAAAAAATAATTATTTTTCGAAACAATTCATAGGTTTTATATAGAATTTTATTCGGAAAGAAGGCTATCATGAGTAAAGGAGAATGAAGAAAAAACATAACCATATTCCGTATCAATCCTCCATGTAACGTGAGTATCAAAATATAAAATGAAAGGGTAATTGCAAAAAACACACGTTCTCTGCTATATACTAGGCTATTATTTGATAATAAAAACATAGTCATGGTAAACACAAAAACAAATACCAAAAAATATCCGATAGAAGCAACGCCAAGCCACAAATAAAAGGGATTCAATGCTGTAAAAGCCCATATAGCACTTGCAATGACAGCAAGTCGATTCGTACTTATTTTTAATGCTAATTTTTTAGTCTCCATTGTTTCTTATAAAATCCTCTATTTTAATGGGGTCTCCTTTTTTTAAATTACGTTTGCTCTTCATTCCTAGCAACTCATCGAAATACATAGGGGGCAATCCTGCTGCTGAGCGTACCGAACGAACATTATCTTTCGTAGCTTCCTCCCCTTCTTGAATATCTTTCGCAACAAACAATGACCTTCTTTTATATTTATTTTCGTCGGAAACAAAATAATTTACTTCTCCCATTGCTTTTTCTACCTTTCTGATAGCATCAACCATTTGTTTAAATTCATGAGGTTCTGTTGAAAAAGCTGCATCCGGTCCTCCAATTTCGCGAGATAGAATAAAATGTTTTTCAATAATTTCAGCTCCTAAACCAACAGCCACCATAGGCACTAATTCACCCAAAGTATGATCGGAAATGCCTACTTTTACTTCAAAACGTTGTTTCATATCAAGCATAGTTAACAAATTGGCTTGCTCGATACTAGCCGGATATTCAGAAGTACACTTCAATAATGACACTTCCCTGTTACCTATTTCATAACAGG
>JAGOKS010000046.1 GCA_017994425.1 Bacteroidales bacterium
AGCTGAAGATGGTGTAACACAAAAAGTCTATACCATTAATTATTCTATTTGGAAGTCATCCGATAGTACCCTTTCTTCTCTTGGATATACCTTAAGCGGAACGGATACTGTTTTAATTCCGGGATTTGTAAGTAGTCAAAAAACCTATGCTATTTCCTTTCCTCCTGGTACAGTTGCCGTACCGATTATTAATTATGCCATTACTTCTGATACAGGAGCAAGGGTAATCAGTATCGTACAAGCTACATCTCCGAATGGACAAGCTGTTATTAAAGTACGTTCGGAAAATGGAGATACGGCAAGCTATATAGTTAATTTTAGTGTGCAATTATCAAGTAATGCTAAATTAGACAGTTTAAAATATAATGGTTTTCAGGTGCCGGGCTTCCATCCGGATACATTGAATTATCATGTTATATTAGTTCCGGGAACAAGTATTGTTCCTCATGTAACTGCAATTACACAGTGGAAAGGATTAACTCCTTCTATTACAGCAGCATCTGTGCTTCCGGGTACAACTACAATCGTTGTTACTGCAGAAGACGGGACTACCAGCAGAACCTATACCATTTCTTTTACGGTAGCTTTATCTACGAATGCTTCAGCAAGTTGGATTAAGTACAATGGGGTAAGTTTGAGTAGTTTTCATGCTGATACATTAAATTATAATGTGGAATTACCGTATGGTACTTCTTCGGTGAATGTAACAGCAGGTCCGGCTTGGGCTACGGCACAGACATCAATAAGTAATCCTTCTGTCTTACCCGGTACGGCCAGCGTAAAAATAACAGCTGAAGATACTAATTATACTAAGACCTATATTATTAATTTTACGGTAGCAAAAAATCACAATGCGAGATTAGATAGTTTAGCCTATCAATTAAATAGCATCCGAACTTTTGTACATAGCTTTGTAGATACTGTGTATAATTATACTGTCGTTTTGCCACCTAAAACAATGATTACACCGACAATATATGCAGTAGCTCAAGATACAAATGCATCGGTTTCCATTACCAATCCAAGTTCTCCCAATGATACGGCTTTCGTATTCATTACGGCAGAAAATGGAGTAAGTACACAATTGTATAGCGTAGTATTTAAAGTAATGTTGGATACCAATGCCAATTTAAGCTCATTAAAGTTGAATGATACTTTGATTAATGGATTCAATGCTTCAGTGTTGAATTATTATGTTGCGTTGGATTCAGCGATTATGCCTATTGTTACGGCTATAACTGCTGATACTGCTGCCAGATATAGTATCAGCTATCCCGGTGCAATACCCGGAATAGTAACTATTACAGTGAAAGCGGAAGATACTACTATAAGCAAAATATATAAGATATATTTAACTGTTAAGCTCTCGAACAATGCTGATTTATTGGATTTAGGATATACGCTTAATAGTGTGCCATATGCTATTTCAACTTTCCATAAAGATACTTTGGTATACCATGTGTTATTGCCTTCACAAACTTCCATTACACCGGTAGTAACATGGCAAAAAGCAGATGCAGATGCGAGTGTTGCGGTAACACAACCTATTTCGCCGAATGATACGGGAATAATAGTAGTTACTTCTGCCAGTGATACTGTTTTCAAGACCTATTATGTTTTCTTTGAAGTGGAAATATCAACCAATGCAAAACTTTCGTCTATTTCGGTAAATGGAAATGCAATGGCAACATTCCATGCAGATACTACCTATTATCATGTAATACTGCATTATGACAGTATAATTCCGCCCATAGTATCAGTAGTACCTCAATCGGGAGCAGCTCATATTAGCATTCAACAAGCTCTTACAGTAAATGATTCGGCGATTATAACTGTTTTAGCGGAGGATAGTGTTCATACCTTAACCTATGTTGTTCATTTTACAAGACAGTTGTCTCCGGTGGCTACTTTAACAAATATAGCTTATAAATTGGGTACTAATGATTCAATTGTTCATGATTTTGCTTCCAATGTATTTATTTATACCATCGATTTAAAAGCAGAAACAGTCAATGTTCCTGATAGCATTCAATATAGCTTAACAGATTCCAGAGCCCAGGCACAAATTATTCGTTACCCTTTACATGTTAATGATACAGCAATCATTAAAGTAATTGCGGAAAATATGATAGATAGTAATTTGTATACACTCATTTTTCATCGCTTACTTTCCGATAATGTAGCTTTAGATACTATCAAGATAAATGGTATACCTATGGCAAACTTCAATAAAGATAGTTTGTCTTATACGGTCATTTTGCCATGGCAAACATCTGCTAATCCTGTTGTAAGTGCTATTGCATCCTGGAATCTATCAACGCTTCAGTTTACACAGGCAGGTTCATATTTTGGACAGGCACAAGTTCAAGTTATTGCTGAAGATGGAATCCATAGCAGAACCTATACCATTCAATTTGTACAAGGCTCTAATGTTGATTTACAAACTTTGTCATATGATTTAGGAGGTGTTAACTATACGATTGCAAATTTTAATCCTGCAGATACCGTATACCATGTGATGTTGCCAATTGGTACTACCGATGTTCCTCAGTTAAATTATAGTTTGCTTGATAGTCGATGCAGTGTAGATACTATTCCGGCAATAAATCCGAATGGTCAAGCAAGTTTAATTATTACCGGTTGGGATATGCTTCATATGAAGACGTATACCGTTAATTTTGAAGTAGCACTCTCAACAGATGCACATTTAATAGATTTATTGGTGGATAGTGTGAGTTTGCCTGATTTTCATCCTGATACTTTAGAATATTTTATTGAATATGCATATGGTCGTAGCCAAATGCCTGTTGTAGAAGCAATAGCTAAAGAAATCGATGCTCAGTTTGAAATAACTCAAATAACTGCATTTCCTGAAACTGCCATCATTCGTGTCAAAGCAGGAGATACAAACATTACGATGACTTATCTGATACATTTCTCTATCGAAGCCGGTGATAATGCTTATTTGTCGGAATTAAATGTCAATGATATATTAATTTCTGATTTTCAAAAGGAAAATTTAATCTATACCCAAGTATTGCCTTATGGTACTACTGATGTGCCGGTAATTACTGCAACACCCGAAGATAGCAGAGCTAGTGTACGGATTGAGCAGCCGACTTCAGTCAGCGATACCGCTCGTATTGTCGTTGTAGCAGTAAATGCTAAGGATTCACTTATCTATGAAGTAGTCTTTACCCTAGCTTTGAACGATGATGCAAGACTTAAATTTATTAAAGTAGATGGAGTAGCAATCACCAACTTTGATCCGGAAGTACATAATTATAAATATGAATTGCCAATAGACTATCAAGGAATTCCTGTGGTAACGGTTGAAAGCGAAGATAGTAACGCTACTCACCTTATTACACCGACACAAGCTTTGCCGGGGCAAACCGTTATCGATGTCGTAGCTGAGGATGGTATTAATGCACGTACCTATCGGGTGAACTTTGTTTTCGCAAATAGTATTGAAGTGATGAATGAAGATGAAAAGATTCTGATTTATCCAAATCCTTCACGAGATATAGTTAAAATACAAGTAGAGAGTGAATCAGCTACCATAATAGAAGCTCAATTATATGATTTATTCGGGAAGAAAATTAAATCAGAGTATACTAATAATGGATCAATGGTGATTGATATAAGTTCCTTTTCAAACGGAATGTATATTTTGAAAATTAATCAGGGAAATAAAATGCTTAAAAGCGTTAAACTGATCAAATATTAACAATTTAATTGATTATAAGTATAAAAAGACATTATTCGTTATGAATATTGTCTTTTTATATTTAAAAAAATAACAATACAAATATTTGTGTACTTTTGCACCTCAAAAAATATGGTCAAAGAAGTTTTATTTTTTAGAATGAAAAAAATATTTTTATATATTTTGATTACACTATCTTCATGCTATATTTCCATTCTTTCAGCACAGACATATCAACTTCCGAATGCTGATTTTGAAACATGGGACAGTTCACATGTGCAATCTGAACCAAGCAATTGGAATTCTTTTCAAACAGCAAAATGTTTACTTCCTATTGGCTGTATCATGGCGATGAAACCACATCATTATCGTGTTGATGGAGGAAGATCCGGGAGTACCGGTAATTATTATCTCACTTTATATTCTAATAGTATTATGGGTGTTATTGCCAATGGTAATATGACTTTAGGTCAAATCAATTTGGGGAGTATATCTACATCCAGTCCTGATAATTATAATTTTACAAATAGGGCAAAAGCGGAACATTGTCAAATTTTTACAGCGAATCCCGATTCTTTATATATTTGGATTAAATATTATGCGGCAGATAGTTCAAGCAAAGCAAGAATTGCAACGTACATACATGGTGATACTGATTTTAAAGACCCTAATGATATAAATATCAAAAGCGCATACGCCTCTAAAGCCACATTGGAATGTAATCGTACGGGAAGTTCAGCAGGAACAGCAACTTGGATACAAAAAAGAATAGCCTTCGTTAAGGATGGCACTTCAGAAAGAAATTATATACTCATTACATTGACAAATAATTCAATTCCTGCTTCCGGCGAAGTAGGTGATTCCCTTTCAGTTGATGATATTGAGTTTGTTTATAGCGCCTGGTTGCATAAGATTAAAGTCAATGATAAAACGATTGCAGCATTCAATACTTCACAATTGGAATATGATCGTTATTATCAATTAGGTACTAATCCTGATTTAATGCCGACATTGACCATTATCCCCGAATCAAGTACAGCTCAAGTGCATATTGATACACTCTTGGGTCCTAATCACAATATTGACAGTGCTAAAACTATTATTACTGTTACTGCAGAAGATGGTAATAGTCAAAGAACATATATCATCAATCATTATATTTCAAAAACCTTATTAGCTAACAATGCAAAAATAAAAAACATTAGCATAGATGATGATCTTATTCCGGATTTTAATCCCGACACCTACACCTATCAATATGTGTATAATTATGAGAGAATGCCTACGATAGGTGTTGAATTGGAAGATTCCAATGCCAGTTATGATATTATTCCATTTACGGACATGCCCGGACAAAGCATCATTAATGTGCTTGCAGAAGATGGTGAAACAGTTTTATCCTATTGCATTAATTTTACTTCCGGTGTGAAAGTAACGGAAGTTTTATCCACTGCCGATAATTTTATTTTATATCCCAATCCAACAAATAGTTGTGTTCAATTTTTGTTTCCTGATTCAGAAATTCATATAGATAATGTTTTTATTTACGATTTGTGTGGAAAACCAATCAAAACGCAGCCAATGAATGAAGTAAATATGCCGATAGATGTTTCTGCTCTTTCAAAAGGAGTATATATTATGAAAGTGAATCAAGGGGTAGAAACCGTTAAATTTTTTAAATTTATTAAATACTAGAATATTTATAGACTGAACAAATTTATGTTATATATTATCAATATGTTGGCTGAAAGATACAAACAATTTATCGTTATTTGTTTATTTTTTATTCCAATTTTTCTCTCAGCACAACCTTTTATACTTAAAGGAACTATTTATGATGCGGATGAAAAAGAGTTAACCTTGCCTTTGACCAACATAGTTCCTGATTGTGAGAAGAATAAAGGCACAGTCTCAGATAATAACGGGCACTATTATTTAGAAATTAATTCATTAGAATGTGAAGTTAAGTTCTTGTATTTAGGATATCAGACTCAAATTAAACACATATCCTTCAAAGGAGCTAAGGTGATAACATTAGATATCTATATGGAATTAGATAACACATTGTTGCAAGAAGTAAAAGTTACGCAAAAGAGGTATGAAATGAAAAAGGATGAATCTGTCTCTTCGGTAGCATATGTTAGTCAACGAAAACTGGAACAAACAAATATAACAACCTTAGATAATGCGTTTGATCAGGTTGGGGGTTTAATTGTAGTAGATAATGAACCTCAGATGCGGGGTGGCAGTGGATTCAGTTCAGGTATGGGCAGCCGAGTGATGATAATGATGGATGAAATGCCTGTAATGAGAGTAGATGCAGGTCGTCCTGCTTGGAATCTTATTCCCATGGAAAATGTGGAACAAATAGAAGTATTAAAAGGTGCTGCATCTGTTTTATATGGTTCATCGGCTATCACAGGAGCTATTAATGTAAGAACAGCATATCCGAAAGGGAAACCACAAACAAAAATAGTGTTATACAATGGATTTTATAGTCGTCCTGAAGCAGAATATCGCTGCAGTTGGCCCGTAGGAACCATACCATTAACTTATGGTGCTAATATTTCTCATGCACGAAAAATTAAAAAATTGGATTTGGTCTTAAGTGCAGAATATGCAAAAGATGACGGTTTTGTAGGGCAGGAACTTTCTGTAGATTCTACCTTGCGAAATCCGAGCAGCTATGAGAAAATAGTGAAAGAAGAAAGAATGCGTTTCAATTTTGGCACCCGTTATCGTTTTAAAAAAGAGGGTGTTTTTGCCGGGATTAATGGGAATGTGTTGTATTCTACGCATACTATGACGCATTTTTGGTTAGATGCTGATAGCGGAATGTATAGAACATATCCGGGTTCTTTAACGGATATCCGAGATTTTATGTTTTTTGTGGATCCTTATTTCAAATATTTTACTAAAAAAGAAGGCTCGCATTCTCTTAAAGCAAGATTAATGTATAGTGATAATTGGGCTACGAACAATCAGGATAGTAAGTCGGAAATGTATTACCTCGATTATCAGTTTGCTAAAAATTTAAAAAAAATAGGAAATCTGCAATTATTTACGGGTTTAGTAGGGCAGTTTGCACGTTCTACCGGAAATGTGTTTTCAGGAGTAAGAGATACTAATTCGATATTAAAACCTAAATATGCTGCTAATGCTGCATGTTATGTGCAATTAGAAAAACGCTTTTTGAAAAAACAAAATTTAATTTTATTGGGTGGAGGTCGTTATGAATATTATCAGATTTTTGAAGATTTTGGTTATTTTATGAACGATACTTCTACCGGGAATTATGTAGAAGCCAAACCTGTCTTTAGAGCCGGTATCAATTACAATATAGTAGAAACGTTTACCTTTATACGTGCTTCTTTTGGGATGGGATATCGTTTTCCCAGTATTGGAGAACGCTATCTCACAACAAAAGTTGGCAATTATGGTTTTTATCCTAATCCCAATCTAAAATCAGAAACAAGTTGGAATGTGGAGATTGGAGTTCAACAAATGTTTAAATTGCTTAATTTTAAGGGATTTATAGATGTTGCCGGCTATTATCAACGCTATAATAATTATGTTGAATTTTTCCTGGGTCCTTGGTTGACTAGAGAACAGGAATTGAATCCATTAAAACGATATGGGTTTAAATTTTTCAATACAGGACCGGCACGTATAGCAGGTGTTGATTTAAGTATAGGGGGCGAAGGTAAAATGGGAAAACAAGTGAAGTATACATTATTGTTTAATTATGCCTATACCAATCCGAAAGTCTTGGATACCGGTTTTGTATTTACCGAAACAGCAACAAAAGCATATACCTATAATAACACTTCCAGTGATACAAGCGGTCGAATCATGAAATACCGAATAGAACATATTTTAAAAGCCGACCTGGATTTTATAATTTATGATATGTTTACTGTTGGTTTTTCCTCCCAGTTCTACAGTTTAATGAAAAATGTGGATAAGTTTTTTTACGAATTAGACAGGTATTCTTCCATAGCTCCTCGTAATGTTAGAAATTCTGCTTATCCTTTTCCATTTGATGGTTTAGAAACCTATAGACAAACACATGATAAAGGTACGTGGGTGTTCGGCTTACGAGCAGGTGTCGAAATTTCAAATGTAAAGTTCTCCGTTATCGTAAGTAATTTGTTTAATAAAGAGTATTCTTTACGACCGATGTGTCCGGAACCACCGCGTATAACTACTTTACAGCTGGTATATAAGTTTACCGAAGGTGAACCGTTCTTCCCTAAAAGAAAAAATGATGCATAACTATATAATAAAAATATAAAATTTGTACAAGATGAAAAAAGTAACAATTTTAATCATGCTGGCTTTATGTTTTGAAAATTATAACATGAAAGCACAAAACTTTCCGGATGGAAGTTTTGAAAATAATTGGGAATATTTCACTAATCCAACCCCTGGTAAAAGTGATTATTGGGATTTTAAGGATGCGTATTTTTTATCAACCTTAAATCAATTACATGAATTGAGTGGAGATCAGGGAGATGCTCCATTAACGGCATTTAGAGAAAGCAATGCCATAGATGGAAATTATGCTTTAAAATTAATCTCTAATACCATGACATTCGGTGAAGATTTATTTTTGCCCGGTGCTGCCGGAACACTTTACATTGATTTCATTAATCTAGATTGTATTTTAGGCAAACCATTTACTTACCGTCCATTGCAATTTACGGGATGGTTTCAATCAACATTGGTAAATGGAGATTCGGCTGCTATTGAAGTGTTTTTGAAAAAAGGAGGCGCAAAAATAGGCGGAGGTAAAATGTTGATTTATAATAACGTTAACACTTGGACTTCATTTAATATTCCAATAACCTATACCTCTCAACAAACGCCTGATTCTGTTGTCGTAATTTTTGCTGCAAGTGCGGGATATGATTTTACAAACATAGAAACTTTAATGCAATGTAAAGGTCAAGATGGAAGCACTTTGATGATTGATGATGTGGCTTTTGGATATGAACAAGGGATAAAACAATTGTTATTTTCCGAAAAAGAAATTTTCATTTTTCCCAATCCTGTAGCAGATAAATTAAACATACAATTTAATGAATTACAGGATGGAAAATTGGTAATTTATGATAATTCGGGAAAAGAAGTAGAAAACAAGCTTGTTAACAGCGATTATGTTACTATAGATATTTCTGCTTTAGCAAAAGGTTCCTATTTTATTAATTTATATGTAAAAGGAAAACAAATTGCAAGTAAACAATTTGTAAAAGAATAACAGCGTATTATATTTCTATTTTCAAGCCATCGTGGGCTAATTGAATCGAAGGTGGTAGTGTTTTGTTTACTTCATCGTCAAGACCCATAACATGGCTGATGTGAGTGAAATATGCTTGTTTCGGTTGTAATTGTTTAACAATTACCATCGCTTCTTCTAAATTAAAATGAGAATAATGGTGCTTTATTCCTAATGCATTGATGACAAGCAAGTCCAAATTATAAAGTTTTGCCATCTCGGTTTCGCAAATAAAGCTGGCATCTGTAATATACGCCATTTTATCAATGCGAAAACCGATAACCGGTAATTTAAAATGGATAATATGTATTGGCTGTATAGAAATTCCTTGTGCATTAAAGCTTCGATTGTTTATTTCGTGTAATTTAATTTCAGGAACTCCCGGATATTTACATTCATCGAAGGCATACGAAAATTCAGTGCGAATGGCATTGCATGTACGTTTATTTGCATATACATTCATTGTTTCCTGTTGTGAAAAATTAAAAGCACGTATATCGTCTAAGCCGGCTGTATGATCTTTATGTTCGTGTGTTAGTAATACGAAATCAAGGTGATATACTTTTTCCCGTAGCATTTGTTGTCGAAAATCAGGACCTGTATCAATAACAAATGTTTTATTTTCGTGTTTCACTAAGATAGAAGAACGTAACCGTTTATCTTTTGGATTTTCCGATTGGCATACTTTACATTGGCAAGCGATAACAGGGACTCCCTGTGATGTTCCGGTTCCTAAGAATGTTATTTGCATAATGTTAATATTTCCAATACTTTTTCAGGAGTAACGCTTTTATTTTCTCCGAGTATGGTGTTTCTTTCCCGAAAACGCTTAACGATTTCATTAATAATATTTTCTTCTATACCATATTCATGTAGTTTGGTTTTGATTCCCAATGTGTGGAAAAAAGCTTCTGTTTTAGCAATGACTTCAGATATTATAAGATTTTCATTTTCATCAGAGATAAGCCAAACTCTTTTGGCATATTGTAGTAATTTATCTTTCTTTTCATCGCGCATAATCTGCATAAGAGCAGGGAAAACAACAGCTAAACTACAACCGTGTGTCAAGCCGCTCAATGCAGTAATTTCATGACCTATCATATGTGTTGCCCAATCTTGTTTTACTCCCATTCCTAGAAAGCCATTTAATCCCATGGTGGCTGTCAGCATAAAGTTGGACATGCTTTCATAGTCTTGATGATTTTTCATTAATCTCGGCGCTAATTCAATAAGGGTAATCAATAAGCCTTCCGCGAATCTATCCATTACCATGGATTGTTTTGTTTTTGTAAGATATTGTTCCATAATATGTATGAATGTATCTGCTATGCCGGCTGCTATTTGATGTTTCGGTAATGAATAACAAGTTTCAGGATCTAATATTGAAAAAACAGGATAGATTAGGGGATGATGGAAAGCATATTTTTCCAAAGTTGTTTTTCTGGATATAACAGCCCCTCCATTCATTTCCGAACCTGTTGCAGGTAATGTTAACACTGAAGCTAATGGAATAGTCTTTTTAATTTTACGATCGTCAATTACTATTTCCCATGGGTCATTCTCATAAGGAATGGCTGAGGCAATAAATTTTGTTCCGTCTAAAACCGACCCGCCACCAACAGCTAAAAGAAAATCAATATTATTGGCTCGTGCTTGATTTACTGCCTCCATCAGTGTTTCGTAGGTTGGATTGGGCTCAATACCCCAAAATTCAAAACAGGTATGATTTTTAAGAGCATCAATTACTTGTTGATATACTCCATTTGTTTTGACACTTCCTCCTCCAAAGGTTATTAATATTTTTTTGTCAATCGGAATTTCTTTTTGTAATTGTGTAATACTACCTTTTCCAAAGATAAGTTTTGTGGGATTTTTAAAAGAAAAATTATACATAGTTATTTGTTAATCTTTTATTTTATTTTATTTTAAATGTGATGCAATCGTTTATGCAAAGATACAAGAAAATATTCAATATTGAATAGTATTATTATAAGTGAATAAAAATACACATGTATTTCATGTAAAAAAAACGTATATCTTTGCACATACTAATTATAAATAATAATACATTGATGAAATCAAATGAGTTTGAAAAAGGAAAGAAATTTACTTTTAATTCAAGTATCGCCTATGCAGATAAAGCGGTTATCAGTAAACATATTCTAAAAAAGGAGATAGGAAATATTACCCTTTTTTCTTTTGATAAAGATGAAGGCTTAAGTGAACACACAGCTCCCTTTGATGCTTTGGTTTATATTTCTGAAGGCAAAGCAGATATTCAATTAAATGGGCAATCACATATTCTTGAAACCGGTGAATCTATTATTATGCCTGCAAATTTCCCCCATGCCCTAACAGCTATTGAAAAATTTAAAATGGTGTTGGTAATGATAAAAAGTGAATAAATATTTTTTGCCGATTTGTAAAGGGGAAAAAGTGATAAAGTTTATAATAAATAAAAAATCAATAATCACATTCGGAATTGGATTATTTCTTGTAATCACTTTGAGTTTTATCAGTATCAATCCTAATGCATTTGCTTTTCCGGTGAATGTGTTTTTATTAATGCTTCTTGTTTTTTTTTCTGTTGTTACGGGACAATTAGTAGAACGTTTTAGTTTTTTTTATAGTAGTAAAACGGCCGGCTTAGTAAGTATATATATACTTGTTTTGATGATAGTACATTGGTTGTTTTACCATCAGACAATTTTTTCGGATACCGTATTTCCTAGTTCTTTATATAATTTTTCCACATCGGGCTTGTTTGTGTTTTCGTGGATGTTTTTTTTATTAGTGTTAGGAGCTGTTATTGTGCATAGAATAACAACCGTTAAGAAAAATAATTCCTTGTTTTTGTTTATTCATATCGGATTGTGGGTAGTCTTGTCTGCCGGTTTTTTTGGAAAAGCAGATGAATATACGATGCAAACGATAGTTAATAATGATTATATGATTAATCAAGCCTATACTTCGGACAATCAAGAAATGAATCTTCCTTTTTCTTTAGGTTTACATGGGATACAGAAGGAATATTATGCTTCGGGAGAAATAAAAACGATTGTAGCAGATTTAATTGTAAAAGATAAGCAAAAGGAAACGAAGGTGCATGTTTCCGTCAATTCTCCATATCGTTATAAAGGCTATGATGTTTATTTGATGGAGGCAGGAGGAAATACTTCTAAAATACAAATTGTTTATGATCCATGGCGTTACATTGTTTTGCTGGGAATAGTAATTATGCTACTTGGAACCATAGGTAATTTTTTCAGAGGTTTTAAAAATCAAACATAAATGATAGCGTGGAATAATTTTTATGTGTTTGTTATAGTATGTTCTTTTTGTTGGGGACTTGCTTCAATTTTTGCATTAGTGAAAAATCAGTCAACATTATTTTTTCGCTTGGTAATATATCTTCAGCTGTTAGGAATCATTGTTTTATCAACTTTTATTATTGGTTTAACTTATCGTTTGCTAAGACCTCCTTTGCAGACAATGGGTGAAATACGTTTGTGGTACGTATTGTTTTTATCATTAGTTGGGATTATTACTTATATACGATGGCATTATCGATGGATATTGATTTTTTCGACAATAATGTCCATTGTTTTTATGTCTTTAAATATATTGAAACCGGAACTCCATAATCAAAATTTAATGCCTGCATTACAAAGTGTATGGTTTATTCCTCATGTAATTATTTATATATTTTCTTATTCCTTGTTAGGTTGTTCTTTTATTATTGCTTTAGTAGGTTTATTTAAACGAAATTTCAAATATTTGAATGCTTGTGATAATATAGTCAATACCGGAGTATCCCTATTTACTATAGCTATGTTGATAGGAGCTTTATGGGCAAAAGACGCTTGGGGACATTATTGGACATGGGATGCAAAAGAAATTTGGGCAGGCATTACATGGCTGATGTATTTGTTATATATACACCTGAGATTGCATAGATACAACAGACATACTCTATCTTATATTTTATTGATTTTTTGTTTTTTAGCCCTACAAATGTGTTGGTATGGAGTAAATTTTTTCCCTTCCTTACGAGAGAGTTTACATGCTTATGTTTGATTAGATATATCTAGTAGTTGATTGTGTATTTTTAATATCTGGGGAATTTCTAAATTTTCTTCATTACTTAAAATGATATAATCATACGGATGCGTTTCATTTTTTTGTTTGGATAAACGTTCTAAAACTGCTTGGTGCGTAGTATTGTCTCTTTTCATAACCCGCTTGATGGCAATTTCTTCCGGACAATCAACAAATATTATTTTTGAAAATAAAGATGCTATTCCACATTGATAAATTATAGCCGATTCGAAAAGTACATAAGGAAAGTCTTTCTTTTCTTTATACCATGCATCGAAATCTTTTATGACCAAGGGGTGAATAATACTGTTTAATTGTTCTAACTTATTTTCATCGTTAAAAACAATGGATGCTAATGCTCTTTTATCAATTTTTTTGTCAATATCGAGAATGCCTTTGCCAAATTTATTACAGAGAATTTCAATGATTTGTGGATAATTATAGAATTTTTTAGCTTCTGTATCACTATAATAGACAGGAATACCTATGCTTTCAAAAATACGACAAATGGTACTTTTCCCACTTCCAATTTTTCCGGTTATACCAACTTTTAGCATGTTTTAGTTAATATGGGTTAATCCTATTTTTTTTGCTTCTTGGAGCATAAATTGGTACGCAGCTTCGTATTCATTAGGAATTATACCATCCAGAATAGCTTCGCGTATGGCATTTTTTATAAGTCCAACTTCTTTACTGGGATGCAAATGAAATAGATTCATAATTAATTCACCTGAAATTGGAGGTTGAAAATTACGAATGCGATCTTTTTCTTCAATTTCTTTTAATTTTAAACGAACTATTTCAAAGTTTCTGAGTAGACGTTTTACTTTTTTTTCATTTTTTGATGTGACATCTGCTTCACAAAGCAGCATCAGATCATCGATATCGTCGCCAGCATCAAAAAGTAATCGCCTGATGGCAGAGTCTGTTACTGTGTCTTCTATCAAGGCAATAGGACGTAAATGCAAATAAACTAATTTTTTAACATATTCCATTTTTTCATTTAATGGTAAGCGTAATTCACGGAATATTTTAGAGACCATTTTAGAACCCACCAACTCATGTTGATGAAATGTCCATCCGTAACCTTCGATATAGCGTTTGGTTTTAGTTTTTCCGATATCATGTAATAGGGCAGCCCAACATAGCCATACATTTGTTGAGAGAGAGGCTATTTTGTCAACAACCTCCATTGTATGATAAAAATTATCTTTGTGTCCATTCCCATTAATTATTTCAACGCCTTGCATTGCAGATAGCCAAGGAAGAATTATTGGTAAAATATCCATCACTTCCAAAAGTTGTATCCCTAGGGATGGTTTTTTACACAGAAGTATTTTATTCAGTTCTTCTACAATACGTTCTTTGGATACAATTGAAATACGGGATGCTTGTTTTTTTATAGAAGATAAAGTGCTTTGATCAATAGAAAAATTCAATTGTGTTGCAAAGCGTATAGCACGCATAATTCGTAAAGGGTCATCGGAGAATGTTATGTCAGGGTCTAAAGGAGTGCGAATAATTTTATTATATAGGTCGTTCAGCCCGTTAAAAGGATCAATAAGCATCCCATAATTTTTTTCCGATAATGAAATAGCCATTGCATTAATAGTAAAATCTCTTCGGTTTTGGTCGTCTTGTAAACTTCCTGTTTCAACAATTGGATTACGTGAATCTTTAACATAAGATTCTTTGCGAGCACCCACAAATTCAATAGACATACCCTTGTAATGAAACATAGCCGTCCCATAGGTTTTAAAAATGGCTATATTTTTATCGTGAATGCCTATTTTCTTTGCAACAGCTTTTGCTAAATCAATTCCACAGCCAATTGATACAATATCAATGTCATTACTCTCTCTCTTTAAGAAATAATCTCTTACAAATCCACCAACAACATAAGAATCAATGTTTAATTCTTTGCTGCATGCCTGAATGATTTGGAAAATTTCATGTGTTAATGTTGATGATAAATTTTGCCTCATAATTTTGCAAAAGTACATTATTTTTAAATTCTGCTATTTGAAATTCCTTTTTTATTGTAAGATTTATTCGATGAAGAGGCGTTAAAAAATCATAAAAAAAATGATAAAAATTACAAGAAAATTTATAAAATGATGCCAAAAAAAATGAATTTTTTATAGGAGTATTCTAAAAAAGTATAATTTTTTACTTAAAAAAAAGGTCAAAAAATAAAATAGTAATAAAAAAATAAATTGGATTAGAAGAAGCTATAAGCTTTCAATAGGCAGAAATACAGAAGAATGTAAAAGTTATTTTTTTGTTAAAAGCATAACTTTAAAGCGAAATAAAATGCTTGTTTTTTTTTTATGTAAAAGGTGATTAACAATTAACTTAGCATTAAAAAAAGTTGTAAATTTGCAGTCCCTAAAAAAAAGGGTTTAAAAGATATTAAAAAAAATAAAATATAAGGAAAAATTAAACACATATGCCTACAATACAGCAGTTAGTAAGAAAAGGAAGAACTCAAATGAAGTATAAGAGCAAATCTCCTGCTTTGGATTCATGTCCACAACGACGCGGAGTTTGTGTAAGAGTTTATACAACAACGCCAAAAAAACCAAATTCGGCGATGAGAAAAGTTGCCAGAGTAAGACTTACTAATCAAAAAGAAGTAAACGCTTATATACCGGGAGAAGGTCATAACTTGCAGGAGCACTCAATTGTAATGATTAGAGGTGGTAGAGTAAAAGATCTTCCCGGCGTTAGATATCATATTATTCGTGGTGCATTAGATACATCCGGAGTTGAAGGTCGTCATCAACGACGATCTAAATATGGTACTAAAAGACCAAAAAAATAAATAATAATATATATTAATTAATGTATAGAAATATTCTTAAATAATAATAGCAATCGCATGAGGAAAACTAAGCCTAAAAAAAGAATCATTTTACCGGATCCGAAATTTCAAGACCCGCAAATTACAAAGTTTGTAAATAACATAATGTTAAGTGGGAAAAAAAATGTTGCATTCGAAATATTTTATGATGCAATAAATATAGTTTCCGAAAAAACAAAAGATGATGGTGTTACCGTATGGAAACAAGCATTAACAAATGTTACTCCTTCGGTGGAAGTAAAAAGTAGAAGAATTGGTGGAGCAACTTTTCAAATACCATCTGAAATTCGTCCTGAAAGAAAACAATCTGTAGGAATGAAAAATCTTATAAACTTTGCGCGTAAACGTCATGAGAAATCCATGAGCAATAAATTAGCAGCAGAAATAATGGCAGCGTACAAAGAAGAAGGTGCTGCCTTTAAGCGTAAAGAAGATATTCATAGGATGGCTGAAGCAAATAAAGCATTTTCACATTTTAGATTTTAATATAACACTAAATACGGGGTATAATAGAAATGGGTAATTTATCTTACATACGAAATATCGGAATTATGGCTCATATTGATGCCGGTAAGACGAC
>JAGOKS010000128.1 GCA_017994425.1 Bacteroidales bacterium
ATCATTGAAAAACAAGGTAATCAAACTCATACTTTTCAACGAAATCAGTGTAATGCTTTTTAGGCTAGTTGCATTATACATTGTTTTAGGTATCTCTCAAATCATATTCTATTTTTATAATCAAGATTTTATTGGCGTTATAAGTATTTCGGAAGTCTTCACACTTTTCCATGGATCTTTTATCTTTAACACCATTTCAATAATCTATGCTAATGGACTTTTCATTGTTTTATCCCTATTGCCTATACGAGCACGTTCAAAAGCCGTTTACCAAAAAATATTATTGTGGATATACTTAGTTACCAATACTTTTTTACTTATTGTATTAAATCTGATGGATGTTGTTTATTTTCATTATGCTCAAAAACGTATTACTGCTGAAGAATTTCATTTTACGCACAATGACAATACACTTCCTATATTTCTGGATTATCTTTGGGCTAACTCTTGGCTTATTTTTATAGGTTTTTTTTGTATCGCATTCCTTGTATTTGTTTATAAAAAAATTCCCTATTATCCTTCAACAATAAAAAAATCGTATTTTTATTATCCTGTTCATGTTTTTCTTTTTTGTGTATTTATTTTGGTCAGTTTAGGCGGAGCAAGAGGAGGCTTCAATCCAAAACTTCGTCCTTATAATTTATGCAATGCGGCCTGGTATACCCAAACACCACAGCAAGCGCATTTGATTTTAAGCAATCCCTTTTGTCTGTTGCGAACCATTGAATTGGAATCATTGCAAAACCCGAATTATTTCGATGAAAAGGAACTTTCAACTATTTATTCTCCTTATCATTATCCAAAATCAACATTTGCTTATGAATTAGGAAAACGAAATATTATAATTTTCATTTTAGAAAGTTTCAGTAAAGAACATTCAAAATTTTATTGCCCTGAATTGTACCCTGACAGCGATGGCTATACCCCCTTTCTTGATTCATTGATGCGAAAAAGCTATACATTTACAAATGCTTTTTCTAACGGAATGAAATCCATTGAAGCATTACCTTCTATTCTAACATCTATACCTTCTTATCAAAAACCTTTTGTGATGATGCCTCAATCACTTGGAAAATTAGAAGGATTACCTTATATTTTATCACAAGAAGGATATAGTACTTCTTTTTTCTGTGGAACAGAAAGAAATTCCATGTTTTTTGAAGCGTATGCTTCGATGGCAGGAGTTGAAACTTTTTTTTCCAAAGAAGATTATGAAAAAGATTATCCTGTAAATGTCAATACTATAGAGCCCTTTTGGGGTGTATTCGACATGCCTTTTTATCAGTTTATGGCAGATAAAATTGAAACGATGAAACAACCCTTTTGTGTCAGCATTTTCAATCTAACCTCCCATCATCCTTACACTTTACCTCCTGACTATGCAGATAAAATGCCCAAAGGACATAGTCTGGTACAACCCTGTGTTGCTTATACGGATGTATCGTTACGAAAACTTTTCGAGCGCATTCAAAAGGAACCATGGTATAACAATAGCATTTTTATTTTTATTGCCGACCATGGATCCCCTGAAATGTATGCCCCTCAAACACGCTTACCTAAAGGCAGAAGCGCAATTTTTTATTTTATATATACACCTGATAATGTAATACAAGGTACCGATACGCATGTAACACAGCAATTAGATGTGATGCCTACGCTTTTAGGATTAATCGGATATAACAAACCTTATTTTGCTTTCGGACGCGATGTTTTTAATGAAAAAGAACGTTTCCCGATGGCAACAAATTACATCAACGAGGTATATCAATGCATTACAGATTCAATTACTATTTATATGAATGAAAATAGTATTGTTTCTGCTTTTACTTCCGATGATCTTTTTCAGAAAAAAAATATTGTTACTGAAAACAAAGAAACGCAACAAAAGGCTAAGAAACATCTAAAAGCTTTGATACAATCCTATTATAATCATGTAAGTGCTAAAAATTATGTAGTAAAATAATTAAATAATTTTCTTTAAAGATTTTACAAGGATTTCATCCAACTTTTCAGCTACCTCCTCCGGACTGCCTATTCCGCTTACACGAACTAATTTATTTTTGCTTTTGAAATATTTTATTACCGGATTAATTTTGGTTTCAAATTCTTCCATTCTTCCTATAATCAAATCCGTTGTTTTATCATAAGGACGCACATCATTAGTTTGTGCGCGTTTTGATAAACGTTTAAAACAATCCAACATGGGAACATCTAAATATACTACCAACGAAATGGAGCTGTTCATTCTTCTTAACATGCCTTCTAAAATATAGGTTTGCACCAATGTGCGGGGAAAGCCTTTAAAAATATACCCTCTATTTTCATTGTATTTCGCCATTTCTTCCTCCACTAATTTAATGATTAATTCATCAGGCACACTTATTCCATTCGAATACAAGAACTTTACATTCTTCCCAATATCACTTTCTTTGTTAATCTCTGCTAATAATAATTCTCCGGTTGACAAATAATGAAAATTGTGTTTTTTAGCAAAAATTTCTCCTTGTGTTCCTTTACCGGAACCGGGGCGCCCTATTAAAACCACATTATAGGAAGATTTTTTAACTACGCTATCAATCACACTCTCTACACGTTCAAAAACTTTTTCCTGTGTTCCGATTCCATCTATTGATGAAAACATATTTCTGTTTTTGTAAAACTGTATTACCGGCATGGTCTTATTATCGTATTCACGAAAACGCTCTTGAATAACAATCTCATTGTCATCACTTCTCCCTTCTATATGTGCTCTATTCAGCAAACGTTTGGTAAGTTCATTTCTATCTACATCCAACGCAATAACCATGTTGAGCGAAGTGTTAATCTTCAACAGTAATCCTTCCAATATATATGCTTGAACTAAGGTTCGTGGAAAACCATCAAAAATAAAACCGTTTGCATCACTATTTTCTGTTAATTTTGCTTCCAATAATTGCACCACTAACTCATCAGGAACCAATTGTCCTTTATCTATAATCGTTTTAGCTTCTAGCCCTAAGGGTGTTTGTTTAGAAATCTGATCACGCAAAATATCACCGGTAGAGATATACTCCAATTTATACTTTTTCAATAACATTTTTGATTGCGTTCCTTTTCCCGAACCGGGAGGACCGAAAAGAATTATATTTAGCATAATATCCTGTGTTTAGTGATAAACAATAAATTTAGATTGCAGCATTTCTCGGGTAGTTTTATGATACGCTTTCAATACATAAAATCCCGATTGATAGTTGGAGATATTAATGTTTTCACGGTAATTACCACTGTAAATTCTTTGTCCGTTAACAGTAAATATTTCCATTTGAATATCGTTAGGTTCTATTTTGTCTGATAAAATTATATACAAAATATCATTAACAGGATTAGGATACAGATTGATTTGGAAGCTTACACTTGCTTCGGTATCATCTACACTTACCGGAGTCCATTCTTTCCCTAAAAAAGGACGCAGTATAGGAGTCCCAAAAAGAAAACTCTTTTCCCAGT
>JAGOKS010000129.1 GCA_017994425.1 Bacteroidales bacterium
ATTGCCGAAACAGTCTTGTTGCCCGGCGACCCCTTGAGGGCAAAATTTATTGCAGAAAACTTTCTTGAAGATGTTGAGCAATTTAACACTGTAAGAAATATGTATGGTTTTACCGGAAGCTACAAAGGCAAAAAAGTTTCTGTTATGGGAAGCGGAATGGGCTGTGCTTCAATAGGAATTTATTCTTATGAATTAATACATATGTACGGAGTCAAAAATTTAATTCGTGTAGGCTCCTGCGGGGCTTATGCACCTGATTTGAATTTGTACGACATAGTACTTGCAATAGGAGCAAGCACAGATTCAAATTACGCTTATCAATATGAGCTGCCGGGAATTTATTCGGCAACAGCTTCATGGGAGCTTTTATCAAAGGCTAAGAAGGTTGCGGATGATAACAATATAAAAGCAGTAGTGGGGAATATTGTTACTACTGATATTTTTTATCATGATAATTCTGAGAATTGGAGAAAATGGGCAAAGATGGGCTGTTTAGCCGTCGAAATGGAAACCTACGCCTTGTATTGCAATGCCAACAGGGCAGGAGTAAATGCCCTTACAATATTGACAGTATCTGATTCCCTCGAGCATAAGACTGAAACTACCCCGGAGCAAAGAGAAAAGAGCTTTACGGACATGATAAAAATAGCATTGGAGATATTATAACATATAATGTGCAGCGAGCCTGCGAGCCGGAAAAAAAAGCACCTATTCTTTTATAGGTGCTTTAGAGTATACATTAGATGATTTCTACGTTAGCAGCTTGAGGGCCTCTCGTTCCTTCAACCACTTCAAAGGTTACTTTTTGTCCTTCTTCCAAAGTCTTGAATCCATCTGCGTTTATAGCGGAAAAATGAACAAACACATCATTCCCTTCATCGCTTGTGATAAAGCCAAAACCTTTCGCAGAATCAAACCATTTTACTGTACCTGTTTTCATTAAAACTCCTCCATGTTTTTTAAAAATAAATAATATAATGAAAAAGAACTACACATGTAGTTCTTATCACGTCTCCTTCAAATACTATATTAATATAAGTAATGCATTTATCTATATTAATGTATTATTTCGAAAAACAATTACTACTATGCTACAGTAACATTGCTAGCCTGGGGTCCTTTTTGACCATCAACTATGTCAAAGTTAACTTTTTGTCCTTCTTCCAAAGTCTTGAATCCATCCGAGTTTATAGCGGAAAAATGTACAAAAACATCCTTTCCATCATCACAGGATATAAACCCAAAACCCTTTTTGGAATCGAACCATTTTACTGTACCTGTTTTCATTTAAAAAAATCCTCCGATATTAAAAAAGATATCATTATTGTAACAGTTTTTTTTGTAAATTGCAACATATTTATTTCTTAAATAAAAAAATCATCCTTAATGTTTGTTATAAAGTTGGTGATAATTGTGCGTGGCAAAATAATTTTTACAATCCGATTGAAAAAGAAACGGTACTTTGTTATAATAATTTAGCGATGATTTTATAAAGGTGGGACATGATTAAACATTTTTTAAAGGTATTTTTTGCGTCTTTTTTACTTATTGCCATAATATTGAGTGTTACAGCCTTAGGGTATATTTTTCTTGTTGATAAGGATATTGTGATAGGGAAAATCAAATTTGTAAATGATGAGAAGAGCGAGGTTTCTTTCTATGAATCGAGTTCCTTTGATTATGGAACTTCGATAGGAAAAGCTGCGTCTAATATGAAAAGATTCAATATTCTTTTGGCAGGACTGGAAAATCAAAGAACAGATACAATAATAGCTCTAAGTTACGATATGGAGAGTAAAACAGCTGACTTGATTTCATTGCCAAGAGATACATATCTTCCAAGAAATGCAGATGATAATGCCGAATTAAAAAAAATCAATGCAATATATTCTCATGAAGGGATTGAAGGACTTGCGTTAAGAGTTCAGGAACTGTTGGGAATTCCGATTGAAAAGTATGTGGTTATTGATTATGAGGGAGTAATTGCATGCGTTGATATGATTGGAGGAGTTGAGGTGAATGTCCCCTTTCATATGGAATATACCGACCCCTACGATGATCCTCCCTTATATATAGATATTCCTGAAGGTGTGCAGCTTCTTAACGGGGAGCAGTCTTTAAAATTTTTAAGATACAGAAAGGGATATGACAACCAGGATTTGGGGAGAATAGAAGCACAACAGCAATTTATTAAATCTGCCGTTAAAAAAACTTTGGGTTTTCAACTGCCCGCTGTGATAAAAGAAGCTTATTCTCACATTGAAACAAACATTAATGTTTCGGATTTGCTGTACTTGGCAGGCGATTTGGTCGGATTTTCTACCGATAAAATTAATACACATATATTGCCCGGCATGGAAACACCCTTGGAAGGATTATCCTTTTACATACCGGATGAAGAAGGTATAAAGAATTTAGTTTATTCACTATACGGATTAAATTAAAACATACTTGCATAATACCGAAAGGCGGTTTTTTTATGAAACAACATTTTATTAAAGTATTTCTCATATCCTTAATAATATTTTCGACTGTGATAACCACAGGTATTTTTACGTATGCAAAATTCATGTCTCCTGAAGGAATAACTCAAAAACTGCCGGAGGATGAAGAACCCATTGCAATCGATGAAGAAGATGAAAATTTAACACCCTTGGAAAAAGCAATGCGTGACAGTAATCGCATAAATGCTTTGCTGATAGGATTTGAAGGAGCAAGGTCAGACACGATAATGCTTGGAAGCTTTGACAGGAAAACCAAAGAAGCAAACATAATATCGATACCGAGAGATACTTATTATAAAAGAGATGCATATGCAAAATATTCTGAAATGCAAAAAATAAATGCTGTCTACGGCAGTGAAGATGATGGATATAAAGCTTTATTGAAAGCTGTGGAAGAAATAACAGGCATTTCCGTAGACAAATATGTTGCCGTTAATTATAACGGTGTGAGAGCAGCTGTAGATGCTATCGGCGGTGTTGAAGTAAATGTACCCATACATATGAAATATACGGATATATATGACAAACCGCCTCTATATATAGATATAAAGCCGGGACCGCAAATTATATACGGCGATAAAGCAATGGAACTTCTGAGGTTCAGAACAGGAGACCCGGGCTATCCTTCTTTCCCGAACGGAGATGTGGGAAGAGTGGAAATGCAGCAGCAATTTATTAAATCAGCAATTAAAAAATCACTGAGCCTAAGGCTTCCAAATGTAATAAGCGCTGTTTATCCTCATGTCGAAACAAATTTCACTTTAACGGAATTATTGGGGCTTGCAAAGGATGCAATCGGATTTTCAACAGACAACCTTACGACACAAATTTTGCCGGGCAATCCAAAAATATTAGGCAGTAATCCGCCCTTATCTTTCTATATACCGGACGGTCAGGAAATAACCAAGGTTGTATACGATTTATATGATGTACCGCT
>JAGOKS010000130.1 GCA_017994425.1 Bacteroidales bacterium
ACCAAGGGCGGCTTCATGGAGGACATAATCACAATCATGGACAGCCTCACGGCAGGTGTCGAAGTCGCGGATGTCGCCTTCCAAGAATTCAAAGGAAGGATGTTCTATAAAATCACTCATGTTTTCCATATAGCCGGTGGCTAAATTATCGAGGCAACGGACTTGGTGTCCTTGTTGCAGAAAGTATTCGCAAAGGTTGGAGCCGATAAAGCCCGCTCCTCCGGTGATGAGTATCTTCATTGTTAGTAAGAATTTTAGAAGTGAAGAGTGAAAAGTGAATAGTGAAAAGTTAGGATAGAGTGTGTTAACTTTTCACTTTTAACTTTTAACTTTTAACTTTTTTGTTTAGTTGTTTTTATTGAGGCTACAAGCATCGCAATCAGCTCTTGGCATGCTTGATGCATATGATTAAATTCTGTTTCGTTTATATAGTAGGTATCTTTTAATAAATTCAGCCAGTAATCGGTTTCGTTGGCTTCTTTTAGTCCGATATATAATTTATTTATAAAATCTGCTTTACTTTGACCAAAGGCTGCTTCCCGGATTAAAGATCCAATGGCTGTTCCGCTTCGCAATAATTGTTTACTAAGCACATATTCTTTCTTTTCATTTTGTAAACTTTGCGACAATTTAACAATCCTAATCGCAAATTGATAACTCTTTTCTCTCAAAACAGACTCTTTCATAAACTATTCACTATTCACTTTTCACTTTTCACTCTTCTCGTCACTCGCGACTTCTTTTTTAATTCTCCAATATCCTTTTGTTCCACCTACCCGTTCAAGGAATCCGAGGCGTTTTAATTCGTTAATATGTTTTTGAATAGCAGACGGATTGATTTGTAATTGTTCGGCAATTTTTCGATAACTTAAGGTAGGCTTTGCTATTAATAGACTTAGTATCTGTTTTTGTCTTTCAGTTAGCATTGCACCACCTGTTGCACCACCTATTGCACCACCTGTTGCACCACCAATACTATCCATTGGAGCATCACCCATCAACGGCAATGATTCAAAATCATTAATTGTTTTATTTATAGGAATTATAGCTTTAAAAATGTCATCTTCATAAAAATAAAGCAAATCGGTTCCGGCATAGGCTTTAGCATAACGATATACATTTCTAATGCCGGTACCTAAATTTTCAGCATGAGCCATTTGAACAAAGAAATTGGCAATATTAGGATTTTTAGGGAAAGGCTCAAATTGCCCCGGTAACAAATGACCATAATAATGTGGTTTATTTGCATTTTTCGCTTCTACTCTGTCGTTATAAATAACAAAAGAAGATTGAACTCCATTAGTAAATTCACGATGAATAAGCATATTGGAAATGATTTCTCGAAAGATTCGTTCTCTTAATGAGATACGTACGTCTCCTTCCAAATAAAATTTATCGGGTAAATGTTTATTAACAAAAGCCATTAATTGATCATAGGCCTCTATTAAATTGCATCGAATTGTTTCTCTATCGTCATATCTATCCACATCTTTTTTTCGCAAAAGTGCTTCTGTTTTATAATGAGGCAAAACACTATGTATACTTTCTTCTTTTCCAAAAAGCAACAAAGCAGCCAATGTAAATCCCTCTGTTTGCAATGCCATATCTTTTCGATAAATACCTGCCACTTTATAAAAGTCATGCTCTGATAAGTCATTCCAAGGGTGATCGGGACGAACCCTACGAATGGTATTTCTTGTTCTGTCAACAATACCCGTAACAAAATCGCTTGTATATAAATAGGGATAAATGGTGTTTTCGGAATAAGTGTTTGATTTACGTATGTAAATTTCTTTAATATGGTAATCTGTTTTTACTTCATAGTCTCCATCTGCACTACGATCATAAATTTTACCGTTTAGTCGATGTACTTGAGATGAAATAGGCACAAAAACAGAAACTAATGTTTTATTTTGATACTTTAGAATTTGAGCATCCAACAAAAAAGAAGGAGAAAAACGCTGAGGATTATTCGATTCATTGGCAATATCTTTACAATATTGTTCTGCTTGTTTCGGTTCAAGACCTACAATCGTTCCGTTATCTTCAACACCCAATAAGATAAACCCTCCCGATTTATTTAAAAAAGAACAAATGGTTTCATATAAACTATGAGGCAATCCATTTTTCGCTCTTTTAAACTCAAGAGTAAGTCCTTCTCCTTGAGCAATAAGTTTATTTATTTTTTCAGTATGCATAAATCTTATTTTTTAATTTGTTTTTTAGTGCCGAGTCCCGAGTCCCGAGTCCCGAGTCGTTTTTTTCGTTCCGAAAAAAATAGGGATGGGTTGATTTTATTTTAATAATTTACGTGTTTCAGCTTCTTGTAAAACATACATTTGATGTATTGCGATTTGGTTTAATTTCATTAATCTTTCATTTTGATGAATTTTCTCACCAATAAACAATGCATTTAGATTTTCTAAATTCGACAAACATATTAATTCGTTAATGGATGCATAATCACGTATATTTCCTTTTAAATCAGGATTAAGATCTCTCCATTGTTTTGCTGTTATTCCAAACAATGCCATATTTAACACATCTGCTTCGTTAGCATATACCATAGATGTTTGTTCGGGAGAAAGTTCTTTTGGTAATAAATTATATTTAATGGCATCGGTATGAATATGATAATTGATTTTTGCAAGTTCACGTTTGGCTGTCCATCCCAGTTGTTTTTGCTCATCTTCTTTTAAACGCTGAAACTCATTTATCAAATACAATTTAAAAGCAACACTAATGGCAGATCCAAATTCAAAAGCAATATCTTTATGTGCATAGGTACCTCCATACTTACCTTTTTTCACTATAATTCCTACAGCATTTGTTTTTTCAATCCATTCGGAAACACTCAATACAAAATTTGGCAATCCTGCCTTAGATTTAAAGTGGTCAAATTCGACCACTTTAAAAAAAGGATTATTTATTTGCTCCCACGTTCCTAAAAATTCGAGTGTATATCTATTTCTTATCCAATTTTTTATTATGTCAGCTGCTCTACTTTGAGCTTCTTTGGCATTTGCCATATCGGTAAGAGAAATAAAATCTTTTTCTTCTATTGATATAATTGTTATTTCTGTATTCTCAACATTTATTTTAGCCATTATGTAAATTTGTTAGTTGTCAGGTTTTTTGTGCCGAGTCCCGAGTCCCGAGTCGTTTTTTTCGTTCCGAAAAAAATAGGGTTCGAAACATATAAGCGTTATAATTGACTTATGACTTTTCTCTTTTGTCTTCTTTCTTAATTTTTAATTTGTTTTTTGTGCCGAGTGCCGAGTCCCGTGTGCCGAGAGTTTTTTTTTCGTGCCGAAAAAAATAGGTTTTGCTTTTTTATACATTAATATATATATCATTTATTTTTTGTCCCGAGTCCCGAGTCC
>JAGOKS010000047.1 GCA_017994425.1 Bacteroidales bacterium
GTGATGAGTTAATCGAAAATGTTGAAGCTATTGTAATCAAAGGACAAAAAGAAGCAGTGATTATCGGCGCGAATAAATTTAAAGAAGAATTTGGCAACTATCGTGTTGATGAACAGGCTCGAAAGTTGATTTTTGAGTAATCAAATTAACCATAAAATATCATGATACATATTTTCCGTAAGTCTCTATGCTTACGGAAAATATTTTTTTAAAGTCTATCTGTAATGGAACAGTATAATAAAAACTATAAATTACCGAATTTTTATACGGATTCTCCTTTTGATTATAAACGTCGAATTTCAAGAGAAGTAATGATTGGAGATATACCTTTAGGAGGGATTAATCCTATCCGAATTCAATCCATGGTAACGGTTCCGACTATTAATACGGAAGATTGCGTTAAACAGATTATCCGTTTATCACATGCGGGAGCAGAATATGTGAGATTAACGACAACCAATATAGCAGATGCGCAGAATCTGAAAAATATAAAAAAACAATTGAATGAAAAGCAGTGTAGAGTTCCACTTATTGCAGATGTGCATTTTCAATCAAGAATTGCTGAAATATCCGCTCAATACGTGGAAAAAGTACGGATTAATCCGGGGAATTTTTCAGACAAAAATAATAAAGCCTCTTCCTGTTCAGATACAGATTATGATTTAGCTGTTGAACAAATTGCAGACCGTTTGGTCCCACTATTACATATTTGTCAAAAAAATGGTACTGCATTAAGAATAGGTACAAATCACGGTTCTTTATCGGAGAGAATTCTTAGCCGTTACGGAAATTCACCTTTGGGAATGGTAATTTCAGCAATGGAATATGCTGAAATATGTGAAGATTTCGGTTTTCATGAATTAGTCTTTTCAATGAAAGCCAGTAACACACGAATCATGATACAATCAGTGCGTTTATTGGTAGCCATGTTGGATGAAAAAGGATGGAATTATCCCTTACATTTAGGCGTTACTGAAGCCGGAGATGGGGAATATGGTAGAATCAAATCAGCAGCAGGGATTGCTCCCTTATTGGCGGATGGCATAGGCGATACGATTCGCGTCTCTTTGACAGAACCACCGGAAAATGAAATGCCTTTCGCTTATCTGCTCTCAAAAAGAAAATATCAATCTAAGGGGATTAATCATACTAAAAATTCTTCTATTCAATACAATCCTTTTGAATATTCCAAAAGAAAAGGGATATCGATAGGGAAAGTTAATGGAAAATTACCAATAATTGTATCTGACTCTCATAAAATTAATGAAGTAGATGTTTCTGTGAGAGAGGTTCAAGGATTTTTCATTGTTAAAGATAAAGATGAGATTATTCCAAAAGTACAGGATGTATTGATAATTGAAATTAAAGAAGGGACTTCTTTATCTATATGGAGAAAATATATTAATAAGCTGATAATTAATAAGCAATCCCAAGCGTTAATTTTTAAATTCATTTATGATGAAAAAGATTGGATAACATTTTATGCAAAAGTTAGTGGAGATGTGGCTTATTTTGCAATCGATGGTTTTGTAGATGGAATCTGGATAATCAACGATAATTTTTCAAGTGATGCACTTTATCAATTATCCTTAGATGTCTTACAAGCATGTGGATTACGCTATAGTAAAGCGGAATATATTGCATGTCCTTCATGTGGTAGAACACAATATAACATTCAGGATGTTTTAAAAACAATTAAAGCTAAAACATCGCATCTGAAAAATTTGAAAATTGGAGTGATGGGCTGTATAGTAAACGGTCCGGGTGAAATGGCGGATGCCGATTACGGTTTTGTAGGTAGCGGTAAAGGAAAAATCACACTTTATAAAGGGAGAGAAGCTATTCTATGTAATATAAACGAAGAAGATGCAATCAGTTGCTTGATTCAACTTATAAAGGATAACGATGATTGGATAGAATAATAAAAAAACCCGAATAAGCATTCGGGTTTTATATAAACTATCATTGAGTTTATTCAAAAGTCAAAGAACTTTTGCAAGCATTAACAATTCTTGGAATATCAACTGCTTGTGTTATCTGCATTGCTCTAGTAGGATCATTTTGAGAAACAAAAACAAGAACAGTCAAATCATCTAATACTACAGATTCAGCACTGATACTTTCAGGAATAGTGTAGGTGAATGTTTTTGAATACAATGTTCCTTTTGTATTTGTTGGAATGGCTTCACCACCAACACCGGTAATAAATGTACGCAACATGTGATTGTGTTTATATTTACCGGTAGTAGCATCATACATAGCAGGATAAAAATTAGTTGCTCCACTTTGATTTCCCCATATTTTGTCTTGAACGATGGCAATATTAATAAAGTTTTTGCCTGCAGCTACAGTAGAACTATCTGTAAAATAAGCTTGTACTTTACAAGTAAGTTTACGTGTACTTTTGTTAATAGTGGTTTTTGCAGCTACATTTACATATGCGTTTTGAACCATTAATTGTTCTGCAACATTTTGCCAATATCCTCTACCTATTGCATATACATAGTTTTCACCTAATTTGACTAATTCTCTGCTGACAACACCTGCAGGATAACTACTGACGCCAAAAGCAGTGTTTAAAGCTGTGCCTTCGGGAGTATTGTATGTGCCTGCAGAAAAACTTCCGGCATGAATATTAATTTGCCATACTTTATCAGGATAAGCAGCATGTAGTTCATCGCCCATTCTATGTCCATCGGGGCAGTAACCACAATTAATACCTGTATATTCCTCTAAAATAATGTTTCTGGTTTGAGGTGTTTTGCTTACAAAGGTTTCTTCAACCGGATTTGGATCTGGATCATCAGGGTCTTTAGGATCGCAAGATGGTAAAGCTAGGAAAAGTCCTAAGCAAATAATGGGTACAAAAAATTTTTTCATGTTAATGAAGTGTTAAGTTAAAAAATTATGTTAATTATATTTTTAATTTAGAATTAGTTATAAACCTGTAGTGTAATATCGTCAATAAGTTTTGCTTGGTATTGTCGCAATGGCTGTTTTGCTTTACTTCCCGTATAGGGGTATCCGTTTAATAAATTAAAGGAAGATTTGCATAAACTATCATATAATTTTAAATCTACAACGCTTACTCTTCCGCCTTCCTCCCAATCGTAAGAGCAAGCTCTGTCATAAGCATAGAAAGTAGTCATATCAAAACGGTAAATAACAATGCCGCTAATACCGCCAGTAAAGTATTCATATCCTCCAATATGAACTAAGTTAGTGGCATTTATCGAAACATTAAAATTTACATTTCTAATAGGAATCGTACTGGGTTGTGTATCGCAAGCAACCATACACATACATATACTTGTTAGATAACCTAATTTTCTCATTCCTTTAGAAATTATATTTGAGAATGCAAATATATAAAAATTTATTAATGAAATAAACTATTATTGTTTTTTTTTAAAAAAATTAATGTTTATTTGCTAAAATAATTGTTTTCTTTACACTTTTAACTTCTCCTTTAAGATTATAATATTTAATTACAAGAATATAAACACCTGTTGCTGCTTTAATTTTTTCATCACTAATACCATCCCAAGTAAAACAGCCTTTTGTGTCCAATAATATGTTATTTGTTAGTAATTTAATTATTTTCCCTGATAGATTATAAATTGCAATACTGCAACGATAACCTGGCTCATCAAATTCATAACAAATATTGAGGATGTCATTGTACCCGTCTTGATCGGGAGAAAAGATTTCAGGATATACTTCAAAATGTGTAATATCTTCTATATTATCACTGTAACTTGAATTTTGATAACAAGGTGTTGCATATCCAACTGTTGAGGCTGCAGAATGCCAATTGGAGGCATCCTGTGTTTTACGATGATAATTGATACGTTCTAAACTTACTCCGTCAAAAGTTTTTAATAAGGGATAATGCATTTCAGCCGTGTAATCAAATCTATCGATGATTTTATTGTCTGATAATAAAATTACAACTCCCTCATCGTTGGAATATGGTGGAAATTCTTTCATTTGTATAAAATTCTTTTTGTTTTTGTAGGCATAGTGTGTTTGTATAATTGATGAATTTGTGCTTAACAATGCATAATTTTCAGGAAAAAGTTGAAAGCCTTCGTAACTAATGATAATTCCACTATCAATTTTATTGTTTTTCAAGTTAGATATGCGTACATCTTTCAAATCAATTATTTTTTCAGAACGGTTATAAATCTCAACAAAATCAACTCCATCATTGCCTTTCGGATTAAAAAGTACTTCATTAATAATTATGTCAAATGAATCCGGCAACTGAGCATATCCGAAACGAATAAAAGATTGTAAAGCTATTATATTTTCCATGCAGTCTAAAAGACTATCGTTAATACTGAGGGTATAGATGATGCCCTCTTCCATTTTCTTGTTTAATAATAATGTAACGGATTTCATATCCATTGATATTTCTACTACGCTGTCAACCTTATTATTTCTGTCAATATCATAAGCATTTGGATTGTTGAGTTTTTCAATTAACATTTTTTCAGAGAAAAACAAACGTATTCTCATTGAGTCAATGTTGGTTAAACGGAGGATAGTTGGAGCTTTGTAATCACGATTTTCGGCATATACGGAATTAATTTTTCCAGGCGTTCCCCCGCTTTTATCGATGGAGGAAGTCCAATTATCTGTCTCTGTGCAAGGATTATCGTAATCTATCATTTCTAAAGACCAACCGCCTCCGCTTTTATTCTCTTGATGCCATTGTGGTGAAAAATCTATGGAATGAATATACTTATTTTGGTCATCAGTAAGTGTAATCGATTGACCTCCATCTGTTATAGATAAACTTGAAAGACCAGTAGTAGTTCCGTAATCCGACATGATTGCTGTATCGCTTTTTGCAGTAACAATCAGATAACCATTGGGAAGAATATCAATTTCTTCTAAACTTCTACTTGTCTTTCCAAAAGTCAAATTCCAGTTTTTTAGATTTATTTTATAAGAAGTTCTGTTTTTCAATTCAATGAATTCTACATCGGGAAGTCCAATTAAAGGGGAGGGCTTAGCCATGATTTCGTTGATAACAATATCGAACATTGTAGATGTATACATAAAGAAATTAATACTGGTATCAGGCATAAGATTGAGGTTAACATCCGAAATATGGCTAATATGTAATGTGAGTTTTTGATTTCTAGAAAATGAATTCGCAAATTTTAATGCAAACTGTTTGTTGTTTTCACTTAAAATAATAACGGTATCGGGTTTTATTTGTCCCGGATTTAGATAATAATGATTAACATCTGTTGTGCTAATAGAATCCATTCTCTCATTGAAATTTAAAAGAATACAACTATCATTAATGTATGATTCTTCTAAGTACGGAGGTATATTATCAATGTATATTTTATCGCAATGAATATTATCAAAATAAAATTTCGTGCTATTAGACTTTGTATATACACAAACAATACCGAGATAGAAAATTGAAAAAGCAATGCTATCTTTATATAGACATTCAAGTATGTACGAATTATCATTTGTATAAGAAGTGTATAAATGCCAATATCCGCTATCAGAGTAAATCAGTTTGAATTGTAAGGAAATACTATTTGCTATAGCACTATCTTTTCCACTAAACAAAAGTTCATGCTGATTCCCGTTTTGTTTGTAAAAACGTACTGCATCCGCATTCCCATTTTCTCCAAATCGAAGGTAATATCCTTGTAACGAGGAGTCTGTGAGATTTGCTTTGTTCGAAACGACATAAAATTTAGTATAATTATTGTTAGAACCTGAAAATGTATGTTTTATTTCAGCTCTCCATTCAGTTTTTCCGTTCATTAGTTGAGACGATGTTGACAAGTAGGAAATTCCCGCAGAAGTTGCATTTAATTGTAATTGGAAGTTTGCATTTACGATAAAACTATCAGGTTGCCCCACCCAAGTCGGATTACTACTTAAATCGTTATCTGAAAAGTCTTCATGTACTTGTGCTGAAGTTTGTAAGACATATAATACATACAAAAAAATAATGATTGGTTTGTTCATAATGTTTTTTTGTAAAAGTATAAAAAAAATATATATAGTGAAGAAATAATATTATTATATAAAGTATTGAATAAGTGTATCAAAATATTTTATTTTTTTTTTATTATTCTATAAAAAGGTGTAATTTTGCATTTTTAAAAATAATTTCTAAATTTGTTAAAATGCTATTTAACATATGCGAATAAATAAAAAATATAAAGTAAGAGAAATAGCCGGAGAAAAAATAGTAATTATTCAAGGAGAATATGGTGTCGATTTTACAAGAATTATTTCTTTAAATCAAACGTCAAATTGGTTGTGGCAACTTTTTATTGATAAAGAATTCAAGCTTGAAGATATCAAAGAAGCTCTTTTGTCGCGTTTCAATGTAGGAGACGACCAAGCGATGTCAGATGCAAAGGCATGGGTGGATAAAATGTTGGAATATAATTTAATAGAAGATTGATGAAAAAAATATTACGTTTAATTCCGGATGCATTTCATACAAAGGGGGTGTTACTGGTAATAACTACATTTATACGTGCACTTTTAAATGTTATCGGATTAGCAGCAATTTTACCGATTTTGTATTTAATATTAAATCCTCAAGAGTTTATTTCCAATCCATTTTTTTCTACCTTGTATCAATACGGAAATTTTACTTCAGATTCAGGATTTATCATTTTCGTCTGTGTTGCGATTATTAGTGTGTTTTTGATTAAAAATGTTTTGAATATACTATTGATACGTTTCCAAAATGTATACTTGCTTTCTTTATATCAGTATTTTTCGCATGTGATGTTATTGGACTACTATCAAAGAGGTTTATATTTTATTAAACAGAAGAATTCTGTTATGCTTGCTCATCAGGTTAATAATGTCAGTTCTTCTTTTGTGTTTCAAGTGTTGGCTTCCATTGCTTCAATTTTAAGTGAAGCCATGCTATTAATCATGTTGTTTGTAGCCATTTTAATTTATAACCCCATCGTCTCTTTATTATTGATATTGGTATTTCTTCCAATTGCATATATGTTTATAAGTTTAGTTAAGAAGAAATTGCAGCTCTATGGAAAAGAAGAATATCAAATTAAGAGGCAACAAAATCGCATTGTTCAGGAAACGTTTAGAGGTTATGTGGAAGTAGAAATCAACAATGCTTTCTCTTCGTTATTAAAACGTTTTGGGAAAAATATTCAATTATTAAAAGAATATAAATTAAAAAATGAACGTATTTCAACACTTCTAATGTTATTTATGGAAATGGGAGTGGTTTGTGGTTTGGTAATTTTAGTACTTATGAATTTAAGTGTTGAAGGAAATACTTTAAAATTATTGTTTGGTGTTTTTGCGATTGCTGCATTACGTATGTTACCGGCTATTCGCATGATTATGAACAAATGGATGCTTATAAAATACAATCAGTATACCATTGACACTATCCACGAGAGTTGTAATGAAAATAAACACAAAAATCTATCAAAAAACACAAATCGCCTATCATTTAAAGATTCCATTAAGGTCGAAAAACTCTCCTATGCTTTTCAAGATGATGTATTAACACCAATACTTAATGATTTATCATTTGTCATTCATAAAGGAGAATGTGTCGGAATAAAAGGATCTTCCGGAGTAGGAAAAACTACCCTTTTTTATTTGTTGATGGGATTTTATTTTCCCGATAAAGGAAGCATTTTAATTGATGATGTTATATTAAATACTGATAATTATACGTTATGGCAAAATGTAATTACCTATGTATCCCAAGATGTATTTATTATGGATACAACCTTGGCACAGAATATAGCGATGTCGCTGGATGATGAAACTATTGATAGAGAAAAAATAAACAAAATATTAGAAATAGTTAAATTAAAAGAATTAGTGGAACATTTGCCCGATGGTATGAATACTCCTATCAGAGAAGCCGCTAATCGTTTGTCGGGAGGTGAAAAACAAAGAATTGGGATTGCACGTGCCCTGTACAAAGATGCGGAAGTTTTATTTTTTGATGAAGCTACTTCTTCTTTAGATACGAAAACAGAAAGCGAAATTACGGATTCGATTAGGCAACTAACATCAACATATAAAGAATTAACCATATTAATGATTGCTCACAGAGAATCTTCTTTGAGTTGTTGTGATAGAATTATTGATATTGAAAAAATACATAAGTAAAAATTGCGAAAACCTATTTATTATCATATAGCTCATCATATCTTTGCTGTTGAAGGTGAAAAAATGGATTGTTTTCTGAAACAATTTAAATCCGAAATGCCATTTTTAAATGTATCACCAATTACTGGTGATATACTTTTTACTATATCTCTGGACGAAATTTTGCCGGATTGGGGAATGCTTTCTTTCCCTGAGTGGGAAATAAAAGATTTATGCCGATTTGATTATGAACAAACCACCTGTGTTTTTTCAAGGTATAAAAAAGGATACTTATTTCGAATGGACTTTTTAAATGGCAAAGAACCATTATTGTTATTGAAAGACAATACTATTTCTTGTTTTCGAACGAATTATTCTATGCAAAAACATATACATTTTATAGATTTCAAATTTGCCTTGTGGATTGCATACGGCATTGCCTCTGCTCCTCTTCAGACAGTTGCTATTCATGCTTCTACTATCGTTTTTCGTCAACAAGCCATATTGTTTTTAGGAGAATCCGGAACGGGCAAAAGTACACAATCGCGTTTATGGATTGAGAATATTGAAGATACAAGGTTATTAAACGATGATAGTCCAATTGTTCGTATTATTAATAATATACCATTCGTATTCGGTTCTGTATGGAGTGGAAAGAAAGCATGTTATGTAAACGAACAATATAGGATAGCAGCTTTAGTACGAATAAGACAAGCAAAAACAAATACTATTAAAAAATTAAATACTTTAGATTCACTTGCTGCACTTTACCCATCCTGTCCACCCATGTTTGCCTATGATTCAAAACTTTCAGATTATATTCATCGGATTATATCAACTATGATTGAACAAATTCCTGTGTTTATGCTTGATTGTTTGCCGGATAATAAAAGCGTACAATTGACATATTCAACTATTTTTAAAAAATAACACATGATAAAAGAATACCCGAATAGTGAAATTTTTAAGTATGTAGCGGAAGAAATTTCTCATGGGGAAAACGTGCAATTACGTGTCAAAGGGAATAGTATGCTTCCTTTTATACGTGAGGGTGATAGTATTATTCTAATTCCGTATAATCCCTCATGCCTCAAAATTGGTGATGTTGTGTTGTTTAACCATAAGAAAGAAGTACGTTTGCATCGTATCATTCATAAAAATGGGAGTAGTCTTATTTTACAAGGAGATGGAAATATAAATGCGAAGGAATTAATAGATTTACTTGATGTTATAGGAAAGTTGAAACAAATTATTCGAAGGAATGAGAAAAAAATAAATACTGATACTTGGGTATGGTATTTTTCTTTTTATATATGGTATTTATTACGTCCTTTCAGATCCTATTTGTTAAAACTCTATCGGGTATGTAAAAATAATTAAATCATGAATATTAACGATCAACGCTTGTTAAGTTTGGTTAAAAATGCTTTGTGGAATATGGCAATTCCTCTTGATTTATTTATGAATATGCATGAATATGACTGGGAAATTATTTTTAAACAAGCAGTTACTCATGGAGTGATGGGTATTGCTTATGATGGATTGTGCCGACTATCCAATACAGTCCAAATTCCTATTCCTTTTCGACTACATTGGGCGGTAAATGTGGATGCCATGGAAAAACGTTATCAAAAGCAACTCGAAACCCTAGAAAATTTAGCTTCTTTTTATACTCCATACGGAATTAAAATATTGTTGTTAAAAGGTATAGGATTATCAAGACTTTATCCTATTCCTTCTCATCGTGAAGGGGGCGATATCGATATTTACCTTTTCGGTGATTTTGAAAAGGGAAATCGTTTGATGGAAGAAAGGGGAATAAAAGTGTATCAGGGAAAGTCAATCAGCCCGAAACATTCTATTTTTTATTATCACGGAATTCCAATCGAAAATCATCAATTCTTTTTAAGTTTTAACGATGTTTTCAGAAAAAATAAATTTTTAGAAATAGCTTTAAAAGAAGAAGCAAAAATTGAACATTGCGAGAGTTTTGTTATTGGAAATCAAGAAGTATTTTTGCCTTCTCCTGCCTTTAATGCGATATATGTATCAAGTCATTTGTGTACCCATCTCATAGGGTCAGGTCTTGCGATTCGCCATCTAATCGATTGGACACTTTTTTTGAATACGAATTATGAAAGTATTAATTTTAAAAAAGTATACGATGGTTTTAAAAAAGCAAATTTAGCAATCCCTTTGCAAGTGATTACTTCCCTATCATTTAAAGTGCTGGAAATTTCCGAAAAATACCAGTATCCATTTGGAAAACCCGATGAAAAATTAAATGAATTGCTGCTCGAAAGAAGTATATTGCATCCACGTTATGTACATAAACCTAAAGATGGAAAATGTCTTAAAATACTATTATTTAAAATGGTAAGATTAAAAGAGAGATTTTACCTTTGTACAAAACTTGTGGGGAAATTTTTTGCTTTTGAATATGTTTTTTATATTTTAAAAAAACGTTTACTCCAACCCAAAAAAAATATTTAAATAACAGCCTTTTTAAATATCATTTCGATGAAAATGAAAGCATCAGAGTAAGAGGCTAAATATTTTTTTTGTAAAAAGCCCTGTCGTTTTAAATTTTTGTGTATGTTTGCAATCTATTTTTTTTGACAGATGAACTTTGTAGAAGAATTGAAATGGAGAGGGATGATACATGATATCATGCCAGGAACGGAAGAATTGCTGCGGAAAGAAAAAATTTCGGCTTATGTAGGTATTGATCCCACTGCCGATTCATTACACATAGGACACTTAGTAAGTGTAATGCTGTTAAAACATTTACAACGATTTGGACATACTCCCTTAGTGGTGGTTGGTGGCGCAACCGGAATGATAGGAGATCCATCGTTTAAATCGGAAGAACGTAAATTATTGACATTAGACGATATAGAATACAATCTGAAAGGAATTAGAAAACAGCTATCAGCTTTCCTGGATTTCGATTCAATAGAAAATAAAGCCGAAATTCTCAATAATTACGATTGGACTAAAGATTATTCTTTCTTAGATTTTATTAGAGATATTGGGAAACATATAAGCGTTAATTATATGATGGCTAAGGATTCTGTAAAAAAACGCATAGAAACAGGAATCTCTTTTACGGAATTTTCTTATCAATTATTGCAAGGGTATGATTTTCTTTATTTATATAAACATAAAAACTGCCGCTTGCAAATGGGAGGCTCTGATCAATGGGGAAATATTACAACAGGAACGGAATTAATAAGAAGAGTGTACGGAGGTGAAGCCTATGCATTGACCTGCCCATTGATAACAAAAAGCGATGGCGGAAAATTCGGTAAAACCGAAAATGGTAATATTTGGTTAGATCCTAAAAAAACTTCTCCTTATGCATTTCTTCAATTCTGGTTGAATTGTTCGGATGAAGACTCACGTAAATTTATTCGAATATTTACTATGTTGGATGAAAACGAAATCAATAAACTTGAAGAAGAGCATGCCAAAGCTCCGCATCTTCGCATCCTTCAAAAAGCCCTTGCTAAGGACATTACAATCCGTGTACATTCCAAATCCGATTATGAAGCAGCTACAGAAGCTTCCGACATCTTATTCGGAAAAGGAGCAACCGCCTCTTTAGCATCTATCTCTGAAAGTATGTTTTTATCAGTTTTTGAAGGAGTTCCTACCTATCCAATGGCAAGAAATTTTTTCAAAGAAGGAATTAGTATTGTTGACTTATTGGTAGAAAAAACAACTGTCTTTTCTTCTAAAACGGAAGTACGTAGATTAATAAAAGAGGGAGGATTGTTTATTAATAAGAACAAAATAGCAGAAGAACTCGTAATAACAATAGATTTTTTGATTAATAATAAATATTTGTTGATTCAAAAAGGAAAGAAAAATTATTATGTAATTATAGCTCAATAAAATAATATAAAATGAGAAATATTTTTTATGCCATAATAGGCTTGACCTTATTTACTTTGTTCATCCCGGTTTCATACTCTCAGAATGTTACCGAAAATCAAAAATCAAGCTTGGAATACCGTAGAAAAAATTTAGGTGTTGAAAAGAAAAAGTCATCATCCAAAGTAAGACGAGGTGGTCTGATGACTTATCCTCGTGGTATCGCTGATAAAGATATTAATTTCGGATTTACTCTAGGCGGTGATATTGCATTGATGAGTGCCTTGAATGTAGAAAAATGTCCCATTGGCGGTAACTTTTCTTTTTTTATGCACGGCATTCTTGAAAATACCAATACAGTAGCTTTAGGTACTGAAATAAAAGGATTTTATTTGTTGGGAAATCAAGATAAGTTCGCTGCTGAATTTAAAATTCCTGGCTCTGAAGTGAACCCGGAAGTAAAAGTAGGTAATTGGATACTTGGGGCAGTACAATTCAGTGTTTTGGGAAATTTTAATCCCATGCCACGTTTCAACCTTCAATTAAAAGTAAATGCCGGTCCTCTTATTGCAGTAGTACCTCCTTATGAAATAAAATATCAATTTAAAGAAAGACAAACAGATGGAACGTATAGAACTACTATTTATGATTATAAGTATGAAGCGATGATATCAAAAACCATGTCCATAGGAGGTGCATTGACAGTTGGAATGGATGTATTGTATGCATTGTCAGAAAATACAGAATTTAAAGCCGGTGTAGATTGGAGTTATCTTCGTTTTAACTATTCGAAAATTGGAATGAAACAAATTGTTCAAGAAGCAGTCGAAATACCTCAAGAAATACCTATATTAACCAAAGAAGTAGCACAATTCGGTGTGTTTGATATACATGTAGGATTTGCTTTTAGTTTTTAAATCAATTAAAATAATTATAAATAAAAAATTTATCGTATGAATAATGCAGCTTTTAGTTTTAGAGAGCCTAAAAATGAACCGATTTACAGCTATGCTCCCGGTTCGGAAGAAAGAAGACTTTTGCAAGAAGAGCTAGAAAGACAAGCCAACATGCAAGTTGAAATCCCCTTAATTATTGGGGGTAAGGAAATCAAAACAGGTAAATTAGCGAATGTGATTATGCCTTGTGATCATAAACATGTATTGGCAAAATACCACAAATGTACAGAAAAAGAAGTTCGTATGGCTATTAAAGCCGCCATGAACGCGAAAGAAGCTTGGGCAAATCTTCCTTGGGAAGAACGTTGCAGCATCATGCTACGTGCAGCAGAACTATTTTCAAAAAAATATCGTTACGTTATAAACGCAGCTTGCATGCTCGGTCAAGCTAAAAATCCTATGCAAGCAGAAATAGATTCTGCATGCGAGGCCATTGATTTTATGCGTTTCAATCCTTTTTTTGCTTCACAGATATATGCACAACAACCCTTGTCCCCACAGGATTGCATCAATCGTATAGAATATCGTCCACTCGAAGGCTTCATTTATACCATAACCCCGTTTAACTTTACGGCAATAGCAGTAAACTTAAATATAAGCCCTGTTTTAATGGGAAATGTTACCGTATGGAAACCGGCAACGACCTCTTTATTGTCAAGTTATTATGCCATGAAGATATTGATGGAAGCAGGTGTTCCTGCCGGAGTAATTAATTTTGTTCCGGGTTCAGGTGCAGTAATTAGTGATATTGTGTTAAACGACCCTGATTTTGCTGGAATTCATTTTACCGGCTCAACGAGTGTTTTCCAAAGTTTCTGGAAAACAGTAGGCGAAAATACTCCTAAATACAAAACGTATCCGAAATTAGTAGGTGAAACCGGAGGAAAAGATTTTATTTTTATGCATAAAAGCGGCTGTCCTAAAGAAGTTGCTACTGCCATTGTACGTGGAGGTTTCGAATTCCAAGGACAAAAATGTTCCGCCGCATCACGTGTTTATATTCCGGCTTCCTTGTGGAATGAGGTTAAAAAACTCGTAGGTAATATGCTTAAAGAAATTAAAATGGGCGATGTTCGTGACTTTTCTAATTTCGTAAATGCAGTGATTGATGAATCTTCTTTTGATAACATCGCCGCTTATATTGAAAGAGCGAAGAAATCTAAAGATGCAGAAATTGTCTTTGGTGGAAAATGTGATAAGTCTGTTGGATATTTTATTGAACCTACAGTTATTTTGGCTAAAAAGCCGAATTATGAAAGTATGGTTGAAGAAATTTTCGGACCGGTAATTACTATTTACGTGTATGAGGATGATAAATATGAAGAAACGTTGCAATTGTGTAATGAAACATCTCCGTATGCATTAACAGGATCTATTTTTGCACACGATAGATATGCTGTCATGATAGCCGACAATCATTTAAGATATGCTGCCGGTAATTTTTATATCAACGATAAACCAACAGGCGCTGTCGTAGGTCAACAACCTTTTGGTGGAGCACGAGCTTCAGGAACAAACGATAAAGCAGGAAGTTATCTTAATTTAATACGTTGGGTGTCTCCGAGAACAATTAAAGAAACTTTAGTGCCTCCTACGGACTACAAATATCCGTTCTTAAAAAAATAAAATTCATTTAAAAGTCTCAACATTTTGTTGAGACTTTTTTAAATTCATTATGACAGTTTTGATTAAAACACATTAAAGATATTTTTAAATAAAATGCAACATTTACACAACAATTAACATCTCCTCTATAAATAATACATAATTAATGATGAAAAAGAAAATATTATTAAAAACGATTCTTTTTGTATGTTTTACTGTTTTTTATAGTTATTCACTTAAAGCACAACTAGGTTCTGCTTGCCCGAATTTAAATTTCAGTCAACTTAATTTCACCAATTGGGTATGTAAAATTTCTAATTCGGTGGGTGCTGCAAGTACGGCCTATAATCATTTAACATGGACAGGAAGTACTGCGGTTTCAGGTCGTCATACTATAATGACAGATATTTACGGGTATGATACTAGAACTTGCAATGGTACTCCCAACGCACAAATATCATTAGTGCCGGATGGTTTTAATCAAAGTGCAAAAGTTGGGAATGAGCAAATTGGAGCTGATGCTGATTGTATTATTTATCAATTAACCGTAGATACCAACAGTGCTTTACTTTTATTGCACTTTGCGGTAGTACTTGAAGACCCTAATCATCCACCAGCTCAACAACCTTACTTCGAATTACGTATTCAAGATGCGAGTGGTAATTTATTAAATGTACCTTGTAACAGGTATAATGTTGTTTCCGGAGCAGGAATTCCCGGCTTTCAAGATTGTGGTTCTTCTGTCCATTGGAGAGATTGGACAACCGTTGGTGTTAGCTTATACCCTTTAATAGGACAAACCGTTTATATTGTAATCGCTACTGCGGATTGCCAACAGACTGGTCATTATGGCTATGGATATGCTGTAGGGGAATGCCGTCCCATGAAAATCGATGTTCAATATTGTGAAGGGGCTACTGTGGCTCGTTTGGAAGCACCCGAAGGCTTCGTTTCGTATGTGTGGCGTAATCAAAATGGAGGGGTGGTAGGAACGAATCAGAAATTATCGATTCAAAATCCACCGGACGGAGCTACCTATACCGTAACCATGACATCAGCCATCGGTTGTACCTCTACTTTGTCTTGTGTGATAGAAAAAACCATGATTGCTCCTGATTTTACTATAGATTCATTGACGAATATATGCTATCCTACAAAAGTTCATCTAGCTCAATTTGCGTATGCCTCCGGTTCAGACATTTCTTATTGGGAATGGAATATTTCTAAAGTCAGTGAAAATCAAGGGACAGAATATATGTCCGGCGATTCTTCTTTAA
>JAGOKS010000131.1 GCA_017994425.1 Bacteroidales bacterium
TTAAGGTTACTGTCCTATTTTTTTAAACCACTTTAGAAATTATTACAGATGAATATATCACTTATTAAAGATAAATGTATAATTTTGCAGCAAAGATATAAAAAAATATAATATGGGAAGAAGTAAAGTATTAATTATTGGAGCCGGAGGGGTAGGAGCTGTTGTAACGTTTAAATGTGCGAGTGTTCCGGAAGTCTTTGGTGATATTATGTTGGCAAGCAGAACAAAATCTAAATGTGATAAAATAGCTGCTTCCATTGGAAATAGTCGCATACAAACAGCGAGAGTTGACGCTGATAATGTGCCGGAATTGATAGCCTTGATAAATGATTTTAAACCGGATATCGTTATTAATGTAGCGCTTCCTTATCAGGATTTAACCATTATGGATGCTTGCCTTGCCACCAAAACCAATTATTTGGATACGGCGAATTATGAGCCTAAAGACGTGGCTAAATTTGAATACAAATGGCAATGGGCCTATCAAGAAAGATTTAAAGAAGCCGGTATCATGGCTGTCTTAGGTTGTGGCTTCGACCCGGGTGTTACCGGTGTGTTTACTGCCTATGCTGCTAAACATTATTTCGACGAAATGCATTTTCTTGATATTGTCGATTGCAATGCCGGTGATCATGGGAAAGCTTTTGCTACCAATTTTAATCCCGAAATAAATATTCGCGAAATCACGCAGAAAGGTCGTTACTGGAAAAACGGGGAATGGATAGAAACAGAACCGATGGAAATTCATAAACCTATAGTATATCCCAATATAGGAGCACGAGAATCCTATCTTTTGTATCATGAAGAATTGGAATCCTTGGTAAAGAATTTTCCGACATTCAAACGGGCTCGCTTTTGGATGACTTTCGGACAAAAGTATATCAATGTGCTGAATGTATTACAAGAAATCGGCATGACCAGCATCAAACCCATTCTTTACGAAGGGAAAGAAATAGTTCCCTTGCAGTTTTTAAAAGCAGTGCTTCCCGAACCTTCTTCACTAGGGGAAAATTATAAAGGCGAAACCTCTATCGGATGTCAAATCAAAGGTATCAAAGACGGTAAAGAAACCACCTATTATGTGTGGAATAATTGCAATCATGCGGAAGTCTATAAAGAATGTGGCGCACAAGCCGTTTCTTATACAACAGGAGTGCCTGCCATGATTGGTGCCATGATGGTATTAACCGGAAAATGGAGTGGAAAGGGTGTCTTTAATGTCGAAGAGTTTAATCCCGATCCTTTCATGGAAATGCTCAACGTGTATGGGCTCCCATGGAAAGAGCAGGTGGATAGACCTTTGCCCGTCGAGTAAATCCTTTTAAAATATATTATGACGAATCTCTATGTAGGTAAACAATAAAACCAAATAGAGATTCGTTTTTTTTCGTATGAAAAGGCATCTATTTATTTTTTTTATAGTCGGTTGTAGTCATCTGCTGCTTGCGCAGACTGGAGGTACCACAGTCTATAATTTTCTGAATTTGCCTGTCTCTGCTCGTGTGGCTGCCATGGGGAATAAATTATATTCCGTGTATGATACCAAAGACCCTTCCCTGATGATTATGAATCCCGCTTTGTTACACCCTGATATGCATCAAGGGATTGCTTTTAATTGTGTGGATTACTTTATGGATGCAGCCTATGGACACTTGAATTATATCCATGATTTTAAAAAAGTCGGAACCTTTAATTTTGCTTTTGAATTTTTATCCTATGGTACATTCGACGGATTTGATAATTACGGCAATGAAACCGGGAAATTCTCTGCCGGCGATTTTGCCATTATCGCAGGTTATGGAAAGGAATTGGTCGATAGTACACTATCTATGGGAATGAATCTGAAATGGATATTCTCATCCTACGAATCTTATTTTTCTACCGGTATAGCTGCCGATGTGTCTGCTTCGTATTACAATGCGAAAAACAATCTCTGCCTGACCTTGTTGGCAAGTAATATCGGCTCTCAAATAGTAACATATACGGATTTAAGAGAAAAACTACCTTTTGATCTTCAATTGGGATTTTCACAACGATTAAAACATGCTCCTATACGCTATAACATCACTTTACACCATTTATACACCTGGAATATGGATTATACGGACCCGACAAATCCTTTCGATGAAGTGGATGTTGTCTCAGGAGGCATTAAACAAAAGACTAATTTCCAACAATTTGCCAATAACCTGTTCCGGCATTTCATAGTGGGAGTGGAAATTCTTCCTTCTAAATATTTCTCCCTGCAATTTGCCTACAATCATAATACTCGTCAAGAGATGAAATCTTTTGAAAGAAAAGGTTTTGTTGGATTTTCCTATGGCTTGTCCTTGCATATATATCATATCAATGTGCAGTATGCACGCGTGCATAATAATTTGGCTTCAACGCCTAATTATTTTACGTTTTCAACGAAAATTACGAATTTCTTAAAAAAATAATACGATGGAAATACTTTGGAATATATTACAAATCAGCATTCCGGCTCTCATTGTCGCGTTAACGGCTTATTATGCTATTAAATTAACGTTTGAAAAAGAATTAAAAAAACAAGTATTGGAGTTGAAACATAATTCTCAAAAAGTAATTACTCCCATACGTTTGCAATCGTATGAACGTATAGCCTTGTTCTTGGAACGCATCAAACCCGAGAGTATTTTATTACGAAATATTACTCACAACATGAATGCGTCTCAATATCAAACAGTGTTGGTAACTTCTATTCGCAGCGAGTTTGAACACAATCTTTCCCAACAAGTATATATTTCCTCAGCTTTATGGGAAGCCACCAAAAAAGCGAAAGAAGAAACCATTAAAATAATCAATCTTGCTGCCGGACAATTAACTGCCGATGCAAGCGGCAAGGAATTGGCAAGTAAAATTATTGAATTAGCCGTTGATATCGATCCCCAACCTTCCGACCTCGCCCTTAATTTTCTCCGCAAAGAAATCAAAGAGCTTTATTAAAGAAAGCGAAGGGTGTAAAGTGTCTTGTCCCCAGTCCAGTGTGCTGAAATCAATTAAGAATTAAGAATTAAAAAAGGGTTTGTATACTGCATTCGTAAGGGGGCAGATTCTTCGCTTCGCTCAGAATGTATCGGGCAAATTAATCCCCATTATCGAATGTGTATTTATGAGTTCCCAAGCTTGTATTGATGACGTCCCCATCTCGTGAAAACGACGTCCCCATCTCGTTTCAACGAGCATGGGAGCTCGTAATAAACTTTCGGCGGGAAGTGTTTAGAGTTCCGGCGAGAACTATTTTGA
>JAGOKS010000132.1 GCA_017994425.1 Bacteroidales bacterium
CTTGAAGTGGAAATAGCAAATGAGAGACGTATGAAATTCAGAATTAAATAATACATACTATGACTGCAAGTGATTTCAGTTTTTGGGAAATATTAATGTTACTTTGTTTTGCCATCAGTTGGCCCGTATCCATCATCAAAGCTTTACGCACCAAAATCGTGAAAGGAAAAAGCCCTTTCTTTATGATGATTATTATTTTAGGCTATGCCTTTGGTATCATTAATAAAATTATAAACGATTTTGACGTTGTTACTTTTTTATGGGCATTTAACATGCTGCTGGTAAGTGTGGATTTATTCTTATACTATAAATACATCCGCAATGAATGCTGAGAAATACAACATTTATACACGTCTAACGTTATTAGAATTTAATTTTAACATTAAAACCATTAAATAATTAACATATTAAAAAAATTACAAAAAAATGAAAACAAAGTTATTTATCTGTTTATTTGTCGTTTTAGGTGCATTAAGCACACAAGCACAAGCCCCTTACAAACACAGTATCGGTGGTATTTTAGGATTTATTGAAGGAGGCTCTTACAAAACTTTTGTTGCCGATAATTTTGCTATCCAGGTTGATTTCGGATTCCGATGGGCACATTATGCATCAGGAGCTGAAGTAAACGGCAATTTTATGTATGAATAAGCAATTAAAAAAGGATTCTTTTGGTTTGCCGGCGGTGGACTCAGTGTAGGACCTGCTTTTGGTGGTGTTGTTTTTGGAAATAATCCTATAGCTTTTAAACTCGGACTAAATGCTATTGGCGGGGCTGAATATAAGTTCGCGAAAATTCCTCTTACGCTGCAAGCTGATATCCGTCCGGGAGCTTCCTTTTATATCTGGAATGGCAATTTCAAACCCTATTTCGATTATAATTTTCTGAATGCAAGTGCCCGCTATACCTTTTAATATATAATTTTTTAAAACAACAACTACAAGAAGAGAATTTGACTATTCTCTTCTTTTTTTATTATTTCAAATTAATAAAAATATTTTTCAAGAATTGATTGTTTATATTATTGATTTTTGTAACTTTGCAGCCTTAAAAAATACAACCTTCTAAAATAAATAGCGCACACATACAGCTTACTAGAAGGTTTGTGCACAGCTAACACATTACGACATTAACATAAAAGCATCAAGATGAAAGTATATCAAACAAGTGAGATAAGAAATATTGCCCTTATTGGAGGAGCGCGTTGCGGAAAAACTACCTTATCGGAAGCCATGTTGTTTCATGGCGGTGTAATTAGTCGCAGAGGAAGCGTAGACGACAAAAATACCGTTTCCGATTACAGAGACATTGAATTGGAACGTCAGAATTCTATTTATTCCTCTGTTCTCTATGCAGAACATGCAGGAGTAAAAATTAATATGATAGATTGCCCCGGTTTCGATGATTTTGTGGGAGAAATGATAGCCGCTTTACGCGTTACCGATACCGCCGTAATGGTATTAAATGCTCAAAACGGCGTAGATGTTGGAGCCGAAATCCAATGGCGTTGGGTGAAAAAAGCTAAAAAGCCCGTCCTCTTTGTTGTCAATCAATTGGACCACGACAAAGCCAACTTCGATGAAATGATGCGTCAATTAAAACATCATTTCGGAAATAACGTAACTGTTATACAATACCCTATCAATGCCGGTCTTGGTTTTGACAGTATTATTGATGTTTTACAAATGAAAATGATAAAAGTGCCTGCCAACGGTGGCACTCCTGTTATTTCCGATATTCCCGCTGAGGAAAAAACCAAAGCCGAAGAATTGCATAATATCCTTATTGAGAATGCTGCCGAAAACGATGAATCCTTGATGGAAAAATTCTTTGAGGAAGGTAGCCTTTCGGAAGAAGAAATTAAAAAAGGCTTGCATTTAGGTATCAAAGACGGTTCTGTTTTTCCGGTGATGTGCATTGCTGCCAAAACCGATCAGGGTGTAAACACCTTGATGGATTTCATCAAAGATAATTGCCCGGCTCCTAACCAAATGCCTTTTGTTAAAACAGCCAAAGGAAAAGAACTGAAATGCGACTCTAAAGAAACTCCCGCTGCCTTTGTGTTTAAAACAGCCATCGAACAACACCTCGGGGAAGTTTCGTTTATGAAAATTTATAACGGAGATTTTACCGAAAGTATGGATGTAGTGAATGCTGCCAACGGCTCGAAAGAAAGAATTTCTCAATTGCTCTGCATCGCCGGTAAAAACCGCGAAAAAGTTGAAAAAGCCTGTGCAGGCGATATAATAGCTACTATAAAATTGAAAAACGTCAGTTCACAACACACCCTCAACACCGGTAAAAATGCCGACGATGTGATTCCTCCTACCGTTTTTCCGGAACCTAAATTCCGTACTGCCGTAAAAGCGAAAAACTCAAGCGACGACGAGAAATTAGGTGCCATATTGAACGAACTCCGTAAAACCGATTTAACCTTATTGGTTGAACAATCTAAAGAATTGAAACAAACTATCGTTTCCGGACAGGGAGAACAGCACCTCAACATCAACCGATGGATAATTGAAAAAATCAACAAAATCGAAATCGATTTTATTGCCCCTAAAATACCGTATCGTGAAACAATAACCAAATCGGCAGAAGCCATGTACCGTCATAAAAAACAATCCGGTGGTGCCGGTCAGTTTGGGGAAGTTCATATGCTTATCGAACCTTATACCGAAGGCATGACCCCTCAAAACAAATACCCTATCCGTGGAACGGAAAGCTACGACTTACCCTGGGGCGGTAAACTTATTTTCAACAGTTGTATTGTCGGTGGTGCCATTGATGCACGTTTTATGCCGGCTATCTTAAAAGGTATTATGGAAAAAATGGAAGATGGTCCTCTTACCGGTTCTTATGCCCGCGATATATGCGTGAATATCTACGACGGTAAAATGCACCCCGTTGACTCCAACGAAATGGCGTTTAAATTAGCAGGAAGAAACGCTTTTAAAGAAGCTTTTAAAAATGCCGGTGCCCGTATCCTGGAACCTATCTACGATGTGGAAGTATATGTACCTTCCGAAAGTATGGGTAACGTAATGACCGACTTACAAGGACGTCGTGCCGTGGTTATGGGAATGGATAGCGATGGCAGCTACCAAATCATCCGCGCTAAAGTGCCCTTAGCAGAAATGAATAAATATTCTACTTCTTTAAGTTCTTGCACCAGCGGTAGAGCTTCCTACGGAATGAAATTCGCCGAATACCAACAAGTTCCTTCCGATGTACAATCTACTTTACTTAAAGCCTACG
>JAGOKS010000133.1 GCA_017994425.1 Bacteroidales bacterium
AGGGTTAAGAATTTAAAGAACGACATTAAACGTTTAGCGTGCAGTAACTACGAGCAACGATTAACGAGCAACGATAAAACGTACATAAAAGTAGCATATTTATTAGGTTCACACTAAAAAAATATTTTTTTAGCAAAATTTTGAACAGATAATTGAATTAATTAGTAGTATCTATTCCTATTTTTACTATTTTTGTAAACTAATTTGAATATTTTATGAATGCACTCGCAGAAATAGGAGCGGTTCCAGTTGATTTTTCGCTACTGAAGGCGATGTATCCTAATCACAAATCTATACATAATAAAATCAGTGAGTTAGAAAATGAAGGAAAACTTATTCGCTTGAAAAAAGGTTTGTATGTGGTTGCTCCCCAAGAGAGTGGTATGGTGTTATCGTCAGAGTTGATAGCCAATCATTTATATGGTCCATCTTATGTTTCCAAAGAGTCTGCTTTACGTTATTATGGCTTAATTCCAGAACATGTTTATACGATGTATTCAATGACCACAAAACATGCCAGAAGTTTTACAAATGCATTAGGTACATTTGATTATTCACACTGCTCGAACGATTATTTTACCATAGGTATTAGGCAAGAATCGAAAGAAGGTTTGTTTTTTTTAATGGCAACTCCAGAGAAAGCTTTGTGCGACTTAATTATAAACACACCCAACCTAAATCTCCGTTATCAAAAGGAAATAAAAACATATTTAGAAGAGGATATACGTTTTGACATGCAGGCATTTTTTAAGATGGATGTGGAAATTCTAAAACAATGTCTGTTGTATGGTAAAAAAAAAGCTATCATGACCCATTTAATTCAACTGATCAGAAAATCATGAATCCGATGTTTGAACAAATGGTTTCATCTTATCAAATTATAACAGATAAGGATAGACGAAATGCTATGTATGAAGTTATGCAAAAAATAACGTTAGCAGGACTGTATCGAGGCGGTTTTTTTGATAAAGCTGCGTTCTATGGTGGAACTTGTTTACGGATTTTTCATAATATGGAGCGATTTTCGGAAGATATGGATTTTTCTCTTTTGGTGGCCGATGACTCGTTTAAAATTGAACACTATTTTCCCGCTATTATCGAAGAGTTTTATTTGGTAGGTCGAGAGGTGGAGATTACTAAAAAAGATAAAACACGGTTCAGCAAGGTTGATTCAGCCTTCTTAAAGGATGATACAGATGTGTATGATGTGGTATTTAAGACCGAGAAAAGCTTGAAAATAAAAATAGAGGTGGATACACAACCTCCGTTGCAATTTCAAACCGAACATAAATTATTATTGCGTCCCTATTCGTTTATGACACGCTGTTTTACACTGCCTAATTTATATGCGGGGAAAATGCACGCATTAGTTTTTAGAACCTGGAAAAATCGTGTAAAAGGACGTGATTGGTATGACTTTGAATGGTACGTTCGCCATGAAGTTCCCTTAAATTTTACTCATCTACAAGAACGTATTAGGGTTTTTAATGGCTTGGAGATGGATGAAAACCAATTTTTACAACTCCTTAAGGAGCGGTTAGCTTTCACTGATATCAAACAGGTGAAACAGGATGTGGAACCTTTTATAAAAAAACCTAAAGCATTGGAAATTTGGACTAATAACTATTTTTTGCAGTTGGCTGACCTGATTAAATTTGAATAACTAAACATAAACACACATGAAAGTAGCATATTTTTTAGATTCGTTACTAATCAAAAATCTATTTCAATTAGCATTCACTACGTTTTTAAATTTATTATCATTAAATGAAAATTTTACAGATTGGCGTATATCCGTTGGACAAAAATTGTATTAAAGGAGGTATTGAGGCTTCTGTATATGGTTTGTCCCATGAACTAATAAAATCAAATAGTGTTGTGGTTTTCGATTTACCTCGTACACAAATCAGTGAGGATACGCAAGAAGAACTTGAAAATGGGATGCGTATTTATAGATATGCCGCAAATGGTCATAATATTAGCGCTATTAAGCGATGTCGTACGGTTTTAGATGACATTAAGAAAGAACATCCAGATGTATGTCATATTCACGGAACAGGATTGTTCTCATATTTACTTTGGAAGGAATTAAAGAAACTTGGTATAAAGACAGTTGTTACGGTTCATGGGCTATTACATATTGAAAAAGGGAATATATTGAACAAAAAATTTTCAATTAAAGGGTTTATTCAATATGTCTATCAAAGTGTAACAGAATTTATTTTTTTATCAAAGTGTGATGAAGTTATTGTCGATACACCTTATGTGGCAACTGCTATTGAAACATATTATAAGCAACATAAAATTTGGCATTTACCCACTTTTTTAATTATTCCTCAGGGAATTAATTCTGCTTTTTATTCTATTAATCGTTGCCCTAAATTAAATCTCTTATTGTCTGTTGGAGCCATTGGGAAACGAAAAGGTCACCTGTTTTTATTACAGGCATATCATAAAATTTTGCAGCAATTACCAGACGTTCATTTAATAATAGCAGGTACCTTAGCTGATAGCTCATATTTAGCAGATTTAAAACGCTATATCACTAATAATCATTTATCTGATAGAGTTGATATTTATGATGATGCACTTTTAAAAGATATATTTGCTTGGTATTCTATGGCTGATATATTTGTTTTACATAGTGAAGAGGAATCCCAAGGTATTGTTTTTGCTGAAGCAATGGCTGTAGGTTTGCCTATTGTTGCCACCAATGTAGGTGGTGTTCCTGATGTTGTTAAACAAGGTCGTAATGGACTTTTATCGAACTATTCTGATGTTGATGCCTTTGCTAATGATATCGTGTTATTATTACAAAATGAAACCTTAAAAGCTCAAATGAGTCTTTACAACAAGGCAGATGCTTCTAATTATAATTGGTCTGTGATTACAAACCGAATTCTAAAAATATATAAAGCTTCATAATGACAATTAGCAATAAATTCATAGTGTCGCTTTAAAGAGTGTTTTTATAGTAATCAAATTTCTAACCTATTTGCAGTCTATGGCAGGGTAATATTGTAGATGGCGTAACTAGGTTGCTCGCGAACCATCTATAAAACGAAGGGTGCTGTTAATTTATTCAAGAAATTTATTACTTTTGTAGACCATAAAGAACAGTATAAACAACAAGCGTGTAAACATTCGCAGGAAGTACGTAATACATATAGTATTGAAAAACATATTCAAACATTATCAAATCTATACAGTACGTGTAATGTGT
>JAGOKS010000004.1 GCA_017994425.1 Bacteroidales bacterium
GAACTCCTATAAGTCAACACTCTCACAATACGCACTACAGCCAAGTCTCCCCATTTGGGAAGGGAAGGGAGGGGTGATTTGGGGAGATTTAGAAGTATGCAGCCTTAAAACTATGATGTTTGAGAAATATCCTTCCATTTCACCGTATACTTATTGTGCGAATAATCCGGTAATGTTTGTTGATCCGACGGAGGAAACAGTTTTTATTGTTGGTGATGATGGACAAAGAACTCCATATGATCCAAATACTACATATTCAGGAAAAGATCCATTCACTGCCGAAGTATATAATGCATTAGCAACGACGAATAAAAGTTCTGAAGGTAAAGCTATGGTTGATGAATTGGTTGGCTCTTCAAACGAATTTACTATAGTAAGGTCGAATGGATTAAGTGACTTTAAAGAAAGTAATAAAGATAAAGCTTATGCAAATGTTATTAAAACAGATCCTGATTCAAAACTAAGATATGAGGCTCTACAACAAAAAGGGGTAGATATTAGTGGAGGAAGTGGAGGTACTATTTCTTGGAATTCAAAAGGGTATAACATTGTAACAACTCATGGATTAGAAAATAATCCGACGATGCATTTAGTTCATGAATTATCACATGCCTCAGATGCAAATAGTGGATCAATGAATACTTATATAAAAGACGGACTTGAAATGAACGAATGGCAAGCTTGCTACAAAACAAATATAATAAGAGGACAACTTCAATTACCATTTCAATCTTATTATGGAGGAGAATGGGATTATAATTGGAATAAACCAAATCCTCAAAAAGGCACATATTTATTAGACAATAAAGGGAAACCATATATACCAAAATGAAGATTAAATATTTATTGATTTTTATACTGATTATTTTGCTTTCATGCAAATTGACAGAACATAGTAGTTATTTTAAAAAAGAAAAAAAAGTAATAATAGCAGAAGATCCGTGTGGTGATGGAACAATTGATTCATTAAGTATATATACATATTCTATTTATGTTCCTGAGAATTATAGAAAAGATTTAATTCCAATACAACCAATTGAAATTATATATTTTGATTATAAAGACTCTTCAATGATTTATGTTTGTCTTAAAGAAGGCCGTTCGGTAAATTTTAAAAACATTGAAAATCTTGGAGATAGTATTTATAAAAAAAGATTCAAGAGTGTTGAGTTAGATTTAATGTTTGCAAAAATCTTTAATGAAAAGTATGAATTTGAAAATATGGTTTTAGGGGGAATTGATTCAAATGGTAATTATTGGAAAGATATAAAATATGAATGTGTGTCTTATGGATATATAAATGTTAAGAAAAAAGATTTAAAATATTTTGAAAATGCATTAAAATCGTTTAGAAAAATAAGTAAAGAAGAATATAGTAATTCCGATTGGGAGAAAAAAAATGGAGAGGGAAGTGTATGGTAATTTCCCATCTATTCCTTTTATTATAAGTGTTTGTGTTAAATTTAATGTAGTTAATTTTAAGGATAAAAGAAAAAAAACAAAGCTAAAGCAAAGCGATGAAAAATTATTCCGTCAATAGTTTTGGGTTTGATATTCAAATCTTTGGATGCACTCCGGTAGCCTCTCCACTTTCTTTTAATTTACTACAAAGATACTAAAAGGAACTGCGGAATATATTATTGAGTAGCAAGTAAAAAGCCTTTCCCTCCGCCTTGGAGATTTTACGTTAAAAACAGGCGCAGCTTGGAGCGTTAAAAAAATCATACTGTTTGACGAACGTTAAGGCGAAGCCCTAAAAGGAGGAGTTTATGATTTTTAGCGACAAGCAAGACAGTTTAGTAAAATATCCACAGCGGCGGCGTTTTTTTGTTACTTTTTTTCTGCTGGAGGAAAAAAAGTAAAGAAAGAAAAGAAATATTTCTTGTTCTTTTTGCTTGACCAAAAAGAACCAAAAAGTCAAGACGATTCAAAGGCGATTGCTTCGCACCGGTTTCCGGTTCGGACTACAAGGGGATAAACCCCTATTCCGTCCTCCCTCCAACCTATCGCTGGTGAATCGTCATAGCGCGTGTACTCACATCTATGCTTTTATTTTTGTTTTCTGTTAAAACAAATAAAAGTGTATTTTTGCATATCGAAATCATATAAAAAATGAACTCCTATAAGTCAACACTCTCACAATACGCACTACAGCCAAGTCTCCCCATTTGGGAAGGGAAGGGAGGGGTGATTTGGGGAGATTTAGAAGTATGCAGCCTTAAAACTATGATGTTTGAGAAACATCCTTCCATTTCACCGTATACCTATTGTGCGAATAATCCGATGAAGTTTGTGGATCCGACGGGAGAAGTACTTACTGATTTTTTAAATTCAGAAACAGGGGAATGTATGCATATTGAAGATGGAAATGATCAAATTGTTATTTTGAATAATAATGAATATAGCACCATTGCTGGCATGGGTAAAAATAATTTTGATAATATGTCTTCTGACCAACAAAAACAATATAATAAAATTCTTGATGGTAAATATCAAGTAAATATGGATTCTAAATTAGGGAAAACGATAAGAGCTGTTTATTCAGAGATGGGAAATCTTGGTAGTTCCCAAGAGGATAGAAATGTTGTTGCAGCATCAATAGCTACAAGATTAGGTATGGATGAATCTAAAGATATTGATAATGTCCTTATCCCAAGTCAGTATAATTCAGTTACAACTGATACATATAAAAATGGCCCATACTGGAGAGAAAATCAGGATGCTAAAAATGCACCAGCTTTTTATAAATCAAGAAAGCAACAATATGATGAAATGAGAATAGGTTCAATATCAGCAGCATATAAGGCGTTAAATGGATTATTGCCATCTGCTTATGATAACGTGTATTCTTTCGTATCTCCTCCAAGAACATCTAACTATTTTAATGGAAATTCAAGACTTATTAATATTACAAATAAATTTGGTGGTTTAAAAGGTATAAGTGGAGTATGGAAAATAAAACAGTAAAAAAGATTATTTTTATAATAATAATTTTATTTTTTATCACAGAATCTTGCAGTCATAAAACTTGCAGAGGATTAGAAATATCAATAGATAAAAAATATTTAGATACACTTTCGACACATTGTGATTTTATAAAACGTTATTCCGAAAAAGAAATATATCTAATAAATCCAATTGATAGTGATTTTTTATATGATATTAATACACTTGTTTACTATAAAGAATATAATTCGAGATATATAATTATATTTAATAGTAGTGTATATATGCAAAAATATTTTATTGCAACTATTCAAAATCAAAAATTAGAAGTGCATCCATGTGCCGATTTATTTAAAATATATGAAATTTATTATCCCAATAAATTAATCATAAAAGCGTATGATTCTCTTCTTCAATTTAATTCTCTTTCTTATGGAGTACATACATTGGAATTGTTAAATAAGAAAAATTCAATTTCATATCATTATGCTGATACTATAATATATGATGGTAGTGTATGGCAAAGATTTCGGTAATTCCCCATCTGTCATTTTTATTATAAGTGTTTGGGAGAATAAAGAGTTAAAAACAGCAAAACAAGGCTAAAGCAAAGCGATAAAAAATTATTACGTCAATAATTTCGGGTTTGATATTTAATTCTTTACATTAGCAGTAAACAAAAAAAGAGAGTGCTCATGTTGGAACACTCTCTTTGTGTTTTTTTATATTTTGGCTTATTGAACTACTATCTTGCGTTTTATACTGCCTTTATAGGTATGTAAACTTAGGATATAAACGCCTTTCGCAAAATTACTAACATCAATTTGATGGGTGTTATCATTGATAACTGTTGATTGTATGTTTCTGCCGGTCATATCGGTAATGTCCATCTTAATAGTTCCTAACGATTCTTCCGTTGTTATATCAAGATTCACCATTTGAGAAGCGGGATTAGGATATATACGAAGTGAGGATATGCCTGCATCCTTATCGCATATGCCTACATCGATACCCCATTTCAAGGTCCATCCTTTGTCATTTTTATCATTATCGCTTCGGAAAGTAATATAGATTCTGTTCTTATCGCTTGATGTTAACACACCGGTAGGAGGATTGTCGATGGTATATTTGGCAATGCGGTCGGGAAATTTAATGGCTTGAATATATTTTCCGGAATGGGCATAGATACTTAATTCATCGCCTTTTGCCAGATTAAAGTCAGTAACATCAATCCATACACCGGTAGCACCGGTAGGTTCGATTCGCCAATAACAGGTATTGGAATTAACATAATTTTCATTTCCGCTTCCGTTGGTCAATGTACCCGATACAGCACTTAAGACGTTTCCTGTTCCCGGATCTAAATTGGTATTGCAATACCCGAGATTGGATAAAGTAGTAGTATAGGTAAACACAAAACCTCTGTTTGTGATAGAGGCATTGGAAGTAAATGTAATTAAAGCTTCTGAGGCATTAATAGTAATAAAACTTCCGGGTGTAAGGGTGTCGCCGGATAATACCCACACAATAGAATCGGAGGTAGAATTACCGGCATAAACAGTAACCACATCGTTATCCGCTTCGGTAGCAAAAGCTGCGGCAGTTAATTTAATAGAGGTAGCATTCGGTGTAGAAATTAACCAAGAGCAATCAGCGTTGTTGGCGTAATCTTTAATGGGCGAGCCGCTGTAAAAAGAGCCGTAGGTTGCTGTCAATGTATCTTGAGAACAGTCGACAAGGTCTACTTTGGGAGTTAAGCCAAAGATAGCAGATTCACCGATAATATAGCCATCTTTCGTTGTTGAAAGAAACCAACCGTTGCCACCGCTGAAACCCCATCCCCAATTGAAATGAAGCCAAGAAGTAGTATCGGTGATGATTTCATAGCCGTCACATAGCCAAGCATGACCTGCATCAGCATCTTCTTTTCTTCCGGAATAAATAATGGGTAGTTTACTGTCAAGGCTTTGCACTATTTTGGATTGCCAAACGGAATCATTATACATTTCTTTTCGTTCGAATCTTGAGGTAGTGGAATAGCCGAAGTAGCCAATCATCGACATGCGTGCTTTTTCTGTTTGCGTACCGGAACCATCAGCTGCATAACCCATTTCAACAGAAATCCCACAATGAGAAATTAAAAGTGCCAAGGCATCGCTATAGCCTGTTGCGACATCCGACATCGCGTTGTAATCATAAAAAGCATTGGCAAAATTAGCGGTAAGCCGTCCGTAAGGAGAAACATAGCTGAACGAACCAAAGCCCGTAGTTGGGTATCGGTGATAATACATGATTTGAGACATGGCAACAGCCACACAACCATTGGGAACATGATTATCGTAATTGCCCCCAATTTCACCGGTAACATTTATATCTTCAGGACAGTATGCGTTATAATATCTGTCTTGATTCCAGGTGCTGGTTGTAAAAGGACCAACTTTTGAGCCTGATTTTCGTATGGAAAGGCTATTGTTGTATAGGTCATCCCATTGTTTTTTTACGGCTTCCGTTTCCATATTTTCAGCATTCGAATGTGAGCTTTGGGCTTCCAACCACATTTTCAAGGCAGGATTCATATCCGAAAAATCTATTTGGCTTTCCGTAGAATAGGCTAAAACAGGAGAAGACTGGTAATTGCCCGAAACAATAACAAAACCTCCGTTTTGATAATTAAAAATATGATAGAGCGTTTTGCCTTGGTTGATTTCGGTATGGCTATTTTGTAAAACGAATGAATTACTTTTTTGAATGCTTTGTGATGTTTGGTATTGTAGAAAATTACCGGCTATTTTTTCAGCAACATCAAAAGGAACATTTTGTGTAAATGAACTGATGGAAAATGCAATTGCAATTACACTTAAACAAATTTTTCTCATATATGGAATTTCTTTAAAATAAATTATTTAGTTACAACTATTTTGGATGTGTAGGTTTGAGTATCTCCTTGTAAGCGGATAAAATAAATACCGCTTTGCAGAGAACTGCAATCCAAACGTTCAATATTGGCTCCTTGTGGACGAGGACCTATGTATTGTGATAATATTCTTTTTCCGCTAATATCGTATAAGGATAAATGTACATTGCTGACATTTTTCGATAAAGCGAATTTGATAGTCGCTACATCGTTCGTAGGATTCGGATATACGCTGATAGTGGAATTTTTTACGATTGGTTTTTCGGGAATCCCAAAACCCGGGTCGTAAGTAGTATTTCTAAAAATACCTCTGCCGTGTGTGGCGGCGTAGATGCAACCGGTATTTCGTACACCTTCAAAATTAATAATGGTGATGTCATTGGTGTCATCACCATAGATTTTAGCTTCTGCTTCAGGATAATCTTTGGTTTGTTGTTTTAACATGAATACGGGAATAGCAGCATCAATGCCGTCATTGGCAGCTTCCCATACCGGAGTAGTATTGGAGAAGTTATCGGTAACATAAATACCTTTTTCTGTACCTACAAATACTAAATCGGAATTATTCATTTCAACAAGAGCGGTATATATTGGTGTAGTACCACTCGGTAATCCTGTGCCGTCTTTTGGATTGGCATCTATGTCTAAGGTTGCACCGGAAGTAGCATTCGTAGATGCATAAATATGCGGTTCTAAATTACTGCCTCCAATGGTAACAACTAAGACATCATTGTTTTGAGGATCTAAACTGATGGATGTAATAAAGCTATTAGTTGAATACACTTTGGCAACATCTAATAAACAATTTGGATTTACATTTACGGTGCCCGAAGATGTCGGTTTTCCGTAAGATAAAGTCATAGAATCTCTTGCTAAATCAAATCCGCTGATACGATAGATATTGTGATAGGTAGAACTGGAACTGAAAGTGGAAACAAATAAAAAGTTACCGTCTTCGGACATACACATATTGGTTACTTGTTCGGTTGTATCACCGGTAAAGAATACCCTATACCAAGTTGGAGGAGCCGTAAAGTTTAATGCGCCTTTGGTCATAAAAACAGGAGCTCCGACTAAACCGGAAGAAGTAAAACCGCCGCCACCGACAAAAAATCTGTTTTGTACATAATCGGTAAATGTTAATTTTTCATTTTTGGTAAGATTTTTAGGAGCGGTTAACCACATCGGATAATTGTTTATTCTGCTGCGAACACAGATTTCATCACCGCTTTTATAGTCCTTGTCGGCTACAAAAACAACGGTATCTATTGAGTTAGCATCATAAATAGATTCCCACATTAAGATAGGGGATATGTATTGGCTGGAGCGGCAGGCAGTTTGGAGAGCACTATAACTCCATTTCGTGTATTCATTTTTTGGTCCACCTAACATTAATTCTTCGTTGAACCAATCTTTAATTGCTTCCGGATCAGATAAAGGGCTTGCTTGTCTGAAGCATGAACCGAAGGTGGTAGTATAGAAAAATGCATTCGTATTAATCATGGATAAAACAGTTTGCGAGGCATATCCACTAGATAGTTGGGTTGCAGCTTCTTTGGTGTTGCCCTCTTTGGTGATGAATAAAGCTCCACTTTCTCGTGTTCCACCAAGAACTTGGTCATCGTTTGAGCAGGATAAAGTTGTATATTGTGCTGTACCATAGTTTTTGTTCATTAAGTTAAATTGGAAATATTCGCCAATTTTTCTCCCTTTTGCTATACCAATGTTTGAACCAATAAATAAAGTATTGGAGTCTTTGGCATCAAAAAGTATAGATTGTACTCCGCTAAACGATGCCATGCTGTTAAATCCAAAGAAAGACGATTCATTAATTTCAACGCCCTCCCATAAAGAAGGATATCCTCCTACTAAAATATGTTTAGGATTGTTTGGTAAAACGGCAATGTTGTTGCAATAGTCGCCGGCCCCGTTAAAAACGTCAATCAGCGTGCTTCCTCCGGGAACAATTACACGAAAAGAATCTCCTTCGTTTTTAGATTGGTAGATTCCTAAAAAGTCACCGTAGATATCAGCAACGGAGGCATAGATATAAGAGGGATCGGAAGGGGCAAAAGCAAATGCCATGCTTCCTGCATCTATAGGAAAAGTAAGAGCTTTGAAATTGGTAGTGCTGCTGCCGTCGGATAAATAAGCAGTTCCTTTTCGTGAGCTTCTGTCTCTTTGTACATAAATAATCGAACCATCGGAGCCGAGGGCAAGGTCGGTACCTATCAGGTCTAAATTCTGATTGGAACTTGTCTTTGCATTTGTCCATGTAACCCCATTGTCAGTGGAAACTTGTAAGCCGTAATCGGTAGCTGCATATAAGGTGTTGTTAGTGGTATTATACACTAAATCGTTTATTTCTTCCCAATTTGCTGTTGCCGGCAGTTGAACAAAGGAATCATTCACCGATTTATAAATACCGGTACCTTTCATGCCAAAATTAGAATTGGTACGATAGGAGCCAAATGAATACAATACCCCCGGTGATGAAAAACCTGGATTTAAGCCTTCTCCGGTTCCGACAAAAACAGTTCCATCCTCATTTTGAACAATGGATGAAATGGCTATTTCGGGGAAAGTAGTTATACGTTTCCATACAGCTCCACCACTGGTTGTTAGCCATAAGCCGCCGCCGGCAGAACCTGCGTAAATTTTTAAACTGTTGTCTTTATCGATAAGAATGACATTTGTTCGCCCCCCTATATTATCGGGACCCATCTCTTGCCATGCTTTTAAATTTACACTTTTGTGCTCATTTTGTTTTTTTGTAGGATTTTTTGTATTCGCAGCTTGTGTGGTAATCAAAAAACAAACTGTCAGACTCAAAATAATAAATGCTACTTTTTTCATTATTGAATTTATTTATATGTTATTATTATTTTATTTACTTTGTTTACTTTATTTTAAAATACTTAAAAACAGCCAAATAAATAGTTGTTGACTGTAAATATTCAAAACCCTCTCAGGTTTATCAATTGTATTGCAAAAGTACATAATTAATTTTACATATACTGAAGTATTTTTATTTTTTTTAGCAAAATACAAACAAAAAAGATAACTGCATTTTGAATGATGAAATGGTGTTAACATCTTAGTTTTTTCTGATTGTTTATTTTTTAGCACATACCTTAACTATTCAAAAAACATGACAAAATGTAGGCTGTCATATTGTCCGATTGATAGCGTAGCCTTGTCAGCAAATAAAAAACAAATAATTGTTTTAAAATCATATTTTTAACGTTATTAGAAGCCGATTTTCTCACCGAAATCGAAACGATTGGCACACATTTCGTGTAAGACAAAACACGATATAAAAAGAAATGTATTAATAGTATTAACAAAAAATATTTTAAGAAAGATGAAAGTAAACGTAAAACCATTAGCAGACAGAGTATTAGTTGAAGCTGCTCCTGCAGAACAAAAGACTTCAGGCGGAATTATTATTCCGGATACGGCGAAAGAAAAACCTCAAAAAGGTACCGTAGTAGCTGTAGGTAAAGGAAAAAAAGATGAACCTATGACAGTCAAAGTAGGGGATGTTGTTCTTTACGGTAAATATTCAGGTACGGAAATAAACATTGACGGTAATGATTATCTGATAATGAAAGAATCGGATATATTTGCTATTATTTAATAATTAAAATCATATAAGAAAGGAATAGAATTATGGCTAAAGAAATTTTATACAACTGGGAAGCACGTGAAAGTTTAAAAAAAGGTGTGGATGCATTGGCAAATGCAGTAAAAGTAACCTTAGGTCCTAAAGGAAGAAATGTTATTATTGATAAAAAATTCGGTGCACCTCAAATTACAAAAGATGGTGTTACCGTTGCGAAAGAAATAGAGTTGGAAGAAGTGGTTGAAAATATGGGTGCTCAAATGGTAAAAGAAGTAGCATCCAAAACCAACGACCAAGCCGGAGACGGAACAACTACCGCTACCGTATTGGCTCAAATAATTTTTAATCATGGTATTAAATATGTTACTGCCGGTGCAAATCCTATGGATTTGAAAAGAGGAATAGATAAAGCCGTTACAGCCGTCGTTGCTGATTTGAAAAGTCGTTCCAAAGAAGTAGGTGAAAGCCATGAAAAAATAAAACAAGTAGCTACCATTTCAGCTAATAACGATCATACCGTAGGTGAAATGATTACCGAAGCTATGAAAAAAGTAAAAAAAGAAGGTGTTATCACCATTGAAGAAGCAAAAGGTACTGAAACCGACGTAAAAGTAGTAGAAGGTATGCAATTCGACAGAGGCTATATCTCCGCTTATTTTGTAACAGATACAGAAAAAATGGAAGTAGCGTATGAAAATCCTTATATCTTGATTTATGACAAGAAAATAAGCAATATGAAAGATTTCCTTCCTATCTTGGAAAAAGTTATTCAAACAGGGAAAGCTTTATTGGTTATTGCCGAGGATGTTGAAAGTGAAGCTCTGGCAACCTTGGTTGTAAATCGTTTACGCGGTTCTTTGAAGATTGCTGCCGTAAAAGCTCCCGGCTTTGGTGATAGAAGAAAAGAAATGTTGGAAGATATTGCCATCCTTACAGGCGGTGCAGTTATTTCAGAAGAAAAAGGTTTTAAATTGGAAGATGCTGATTTAAGTATGCTTGGACAGGCTGAGAAAATAACCGTTGATAAAGAAAATACAACTATCGTCAGTGGAAAAGGTGCTAAAGAAGCTATTCAGGCTCGTATAGCTCAAATTAAATCCCATATTGAAAAAACAACCTCCGATTATGATCGCGAAAAACTACAAGAACGTTTGGCTAAATTAGCCGGTGGTGTAGCCGTGATTCATGTGGGTGCTGCTTCCGAAGTAGAAATGAAAGAAAAGAAAGATCGTTTTGATGACGCTTTACACGCTACCCGTGCTGCTATTGAAGAAGGTATTATAGCCGGTGGTGGTGTTGCTTATATTCGTGCCATCAAATCATTGGATAAAATGAAAGGCGAAAATGATGACGAAAGATTCGGAATCGAAATCGTACGTCGTGCATTGGAAGAACCTCTACGTCAAATAGCAGAAAATGCCGGTCTGGAAGGGTCTATCGTTGTTAACAATGTTAAAGGCGGTAAAGATAATTACGGTTACAATGCCAGCACCGAGAAATACGAAGACCTTATGACTTCCGGTGTTATCGATCCAACCAAAGTAGCCAGAGTAGCTATTGAAAATGCAGCTTCTATTGCCGGCATGTTGCTTACAACAGAATGTGTTTTGGCAGAAATTAAAGAAGATAAACCTGCTATGCCTCCTATGGGTGGTGGTATGCCGGGTGGAATGTACTAATCATTTTACTATAATAAAAGTATCAAAGGCTCGTTACACTAATGAGCCTTTTTTAATTATAATTAAATGGTAACATATTAAATCTTAATTAATACATAAAAATTTTATTATGACATCGTTTCAAGAGGAAATACGCAACGGCATCTCTTCAACGCTACCTCCGCCTTATATCTATGATAAAAACATCAATCATGCTCCCAAACGGAAAAATATTCTTAGTCTTGAAGAAAAGAAATTGGCTGTTCGTAATGCCTTACGCTATTTCGAACCCCGGCATCATGCTACATTAGCAGCTGAGTTTGCCAATGAACTAAACACGTACGGAAGAATTTATATGTATCGCTTTATTCCTTCTTATGAAATGTATGCTCGCCCAATAGATGAATATCCTGCCCGTTCCAAACATGCTGCCGCCATCATGCATATGATTCAAAATAACTTGGATAAAAGAGTGGCTCAACATCCTCATGAATTGATTACCTATGGCGGTAACGGGGCTGTTTTTCAAAATTGGGCTCAATATCGTTTATGTATGCAATACCTTTCACTCATGACCGATGAACAAACCCTTGTCATGTATAGCGGTCATCCCATGGGCTTGTTCCCGTCGCATAAAGATGCTCCCAGAGTGGTGGTTACTAATGGTATGATGATTCCCAACTATTCAAAACCGGACGATTGGGAACGATACAATGCCCTGGGGGTAACCCAATATGGACAAATGACAGCAGGGTCGTATATGTACATAGGTCCTCAGGGAATAGTACACGGTACGACAATTACAGTACTGAATGCTTGTCGAAAAATAGGCGGTGAAACAGGAGGTAAATTATTTGTAACTGCCGGTTTAGGAGGAATGTCGGGAGCACAACCCAAAGCGGGAAATATTGCAGGTGTTGTTTCCATTACCGCAGAAATCAATCCGTCGGCAACACAAAAAAGATTGGAGCAACAATGGGTCGATGAGGTCTATGATAATCTCGATGTATTAATGGAAAAAGTAATGCTTGCCCGTTCAAAAAAAGAAGCCCGTTCGTTTGCCTATCAAGGGAATATTGTCGATTTGTGGGAATACTTGGCAGCAAAAAATATACAAGTGGATTTAGGTTCTGACCAAACCTCTTTACACAATCCATGGGCAGGAGGGTATTATCCTGTCGGATTGAGTTATGAAGAATCGAATCGGATGATGGCAGAGGAGCCCGAATTGTTTACATCCAAAGTTAAACAAAGCTTATGTCGTCAGGTGGCTGCTATCAATACACTTGCATCCAAAGGGATGTATTTCTTCGATTATGGGAATGCCTTTTTATTGGAATCCGGCAGAGCAGGTGCCGATATTTTTAAGGAAGAGGGTGGTTTTAAATATCCTTCGTATGTACAAGATATTATGGGACCTATGTGTTTTGACTACGGCTTCGGTCCTTTTCGTTGGGTATGTACTTCGGCGAAATCTTCAGATCTCGATATTACCGACCGGATAGCCATGGATGTATTGGACGAAATAGCGAAGTCGGTACCTCCCGAAATCAAACAACAAATGTATGATAACATTCAATGGATAAAAGGTGCTAAACAAAACAAGCTGGTTGTTGGTTCACAAGCCCGTATATTATATGCTGATGCAGAAGGTCGTATTAACATAGCTCGCGCTTTTAATAAGGCTGTCAGAGAAGGATTGCTTTCGGCACCGGTAGTACTTGGCAGGGATCATCACGATGTGTCGGGAACGGATTCTCCTTTTAGAGAAACTTCCAATATCTATGATGGCTCTTCTTTTACAGCGGATATGGCTATACATAATGTAATAGGAGATGCTTTTAGAGGTGCCAGCTGGGTTAGTATTCACAATGGAGGTGGTGTCGGTTGGGGTGAAGTTATCAACGGCGGGTTCGGAATGGTGCTCGACGGAAAAGAAGAAACTGACAAAAAATTGGAAATGATGCTGTTCTGGGATGTTAACAACGGTATTTCACGTCGTTCCTGGGCGCGTAACCCGGGAGCTGTTTTTGCCATCAAAAGAGCAATGCAACACTATCCTTCTTTACACGTAAGCATCCCTTACTTTGTGAAAGATGAGTTGATACAATCTTTGTTTTAATCAGTCTTGCCTAGTGTTGAAAAATTAAAGGAATTAATACTAAGAACATAACATAAAAAAAATTATCTTTGCACATTAATTAGATATATAGATGGGAAAAGTAATTGCAATTGCAAATCAAAAAGGTGGAGTAGGAAAAACTACAACAGCAATCAATTTAGCCGCAAGTTTAGCGGTATTGGAACATAAAACATTGCTTATTGATGCCGACCCACAAGCCAATACAAGTTCAGGATTGGGTATAGATCCGCATGTGGTTATAAACAGCGTTTATGAAGTTATGTTAGGCGAATGTGATATCAAACAAGCCATACAAACAACAGATATTCCTAACCTTTCTTTGTTGCCGGCAAATATTGATTTGGTAGGGGCTGAATTAGAAATTATCCATTTGCAAGACAGAGAAAAAATGATGCATCGTATCATTGAACCCATTAAAGATGAGTATGAATTTATCTTAATTGACTGTGCTCCTTCTTTGGGCTTGATAACAGTCAATGCGCTTACTGCTTCCGATACCGTGCTGATACCTGTTCAATGTGAGTATTTTGCCTTGGAAGGGCTTGGTAAGTTATTAAATACTATTAAAATAGTTCAAACAAATTTAAACAATAACCTGAACATAGAAGGTATTTTGCTGACAATGTATGATAATCGCTTACGATTAAGTAATCAAGTATTGGAAGATGTACGTATGCACTTTAAAACTCTTGTTTTCAATACAGTTATTTATAGAAACGTACGGTTAGGCGAAGCCCCCAGTCATCAGAAACCGGTATTAATGTATGATGCCTCTTCCAAAGGAGCATTCAATTATTTGAATTTAGCCCGCGAAATTTTGGTGAAAAATAACATGAAATAATTTAAATACATGTCAGAAGGAAAATCATCTCAAAAAGGATTAGGTAGAGGCTTGAGTGCTTTGTTGGGAAATATACCTCCCGATGAATCGGTGGTAAGTTTTGATTCCCCCAGCAGATTTAAGACGTCGGATTTTAGTATCATTGCCCTGGATTGTATAGAAACAAATCCTTGGCAACCGAGAAATGCTTTTGAAGAAACAGCATTGACGGAATTAATGGAATCAATCAAACAGCATGGTATTATTCAGCCTATTACATTAAGAAAGATAGCATCGGGAAATTATCAATTAATATCGGGTGAACGTAGGGTGAGGGCTGCACGTATGGCAGGTATGACACATATCCCTGCTTATATCCGAACGGCAAGTGATTTGCAATTGATTGAAATGGCTTTGATTGAAAATATCCAACGTGAAGATTTAAATCCGATTGAAATAGCTTTATCGCTGCAACGCCTCTTGGATGAATGCAATATGACACAGGAAAATTTAGCCCTTAGGGTGGCAAAAAGTCGCTCTTTAGTAACAAATTATCTGAGATTGCTAAAATTAGGAGTTAAAGTGCAACAAGCAGTGTGTAATAACCTCATCTCCATGGGGCATGCCAGAGCCCTGGTAATCATAGAAGATGAAGAACAACAGGAAAAACTCTTGCAAAAAATTATCGACAATAAATTAAATGTACGTCAGGTAGAAGACATGTTACGTAAGTTACAACAGCAAAAATCGGAAAAACAAATTAAAATTGGCTTACCCAAACATATGCAACTTATGAAACAATCCCTGACGGAAAATCTGAAAGCGAAAATAGATATCAAATATAATTTGAAAGGAAAGGGTAGCTTGATAATCCGATTTAAGTCTGATGATGATTTAAATAGGATCTTATCCTTGATTCAAAAATAACATTGTTCTGTGAGAAAAATAGTATGCTTGTTGGTATTGTGTTTTGTTATAACACTGATATACGCTCAGAATGATAGTGTTAGTAACATTGCTTTACCCATGGCGAATGCCGGTAACGATACTCTTTCCGTATCCACCTCTGCTATACAAACTAACTCAAAAGATACAAGTGCCAAAGAAAAGAAAATAAGAACACATTCCCCTAAAGTAGCAGCCTGGCTATCAACAGCTATACCGGGTTTGGGACAAGTGTATAATCGCAAATACTGGAAAGTCCCTATTGTTTACGCAGGCTTAGGAGTGAGTGCTTTTCTGGTTTATTATTATCACAAGGAATATGTGTATTATCGTACAGAATATCGTTTGCGTGTAAGTCCATCCCTCGATCTTGTCAATGCAAATGTTGTGAATAAACCTAACCCTAAATTAGCAAGCCTTCCAACAGAAAATGTGTATGCCTACGAAAATTCGAATAGGCGTAATATGGAAATATCTATTATCGCCTTAAGCGTTTTTTATATCCTTAATATTGTCGATGCGGCAGTCGATGCTCATCTGATGGATTTTGATATCTCCAATGATTTAACCATGCAAATTATACCTTACGGAAGGAGTAATAATACTCCCTATTATTCGTTTTCAGCCACAACACCCAATCTGGGATTAACGTTACAATTAAACTTTAAATAATGAAAATAGCTTTACTCGGTTACGGCAAAATGGGCGAGCAAGTCGAAATACTTGCTTACGAAAAGAAACATGAAATCGTTGCTTTTATTGACGACGAAGAAGACTGGAAAAAATATCACGTACAATTTCTGACAGCAGATGTTGCCATTGACTTTTCTAATCCTAAAGTAGTAATTTCTAACATCTATAAATGTTTTGAACATCATATTCCTGTTGTTGTCGGAACAACCGGTTGGTACGAACACTTAGAAGAAGTAAAAGAAAAATGTATCACTATGAATCAGACTTTGTTTTATGCTTCTAATTTTAGTTTAGGCGTTAATATTTTTTTTGAATTGAATCGTAAATTAGCCCAATTGATGAATGGGCACGAAGCATACGATGTAAGCATTGAAGAAACACATCATAGTACAAAAAAAGATACTCCCAGCGGAACCGCTATCGTATTGGCAAACGATATCATTACCTATCTCTCTCATAAAGAAACCTGGATTAATGAAATGAATGATGTTAAATCGGAATTATCCATTAAATCACAAAGACAAGAAGATAGTATCGGCACTCATATTGTTACTTATACTTCTCATATGGACGAAATCGAAATCAAACATACTTCTTTTAACAGAAAAGCGTTTGCCATCGGCGCTTTGGCAGCAGCAGAATGGATAATCGGGAAGAAAGGAATATTTAAAATTAAAGACATGTTAACATTATAAAATATATACACATGAATATTTCATTTGAATTTTTAGTAATATACACCATTGTTTGTTTTGTAGGTACTTTTATAGGATTAATGGGAGTGTTTAAGAAAGCAGGCTATAAAGCTTGGTATGCCTTACTTCCTGTTTATAATTTATATATATGGTTAAAAGTGTTGGAGCGTCCCATGTGGTGGTTTATTTTTATTGCCATGCCTTATCTGAATATATTTATGTTTATGCTGATGACATGGAAAACCATACGCATGTTTAACAAAACTACTTATGCCGTTCTGATTCCGGGAACTTTTTTCTCCTTTCTGTACATGCTTTATCTGGGATTTTTTGGAAAAGAAATCTATAGAAAACATAGTGAGTTGCCTTCTGTTCGTATGGGAGTGCTGAAAACGGAAGTGCTTAAGTCTAAAAAAGAACAAATAATAGAAAAGACCAAAGCAAGAGAATGGATTGATGCCATTATTTATGCGGTAGTAGCTGCTTATATCATCCGAGCTTTTATGTTTGAATTTTATAAAATTCCTACTTCGTCCATGGAAAGTACCTTGATGGTAGGGGATTTCTTAGCCGTTTCGAAAATGGCTTATGGACCGAAAATACCTCAAACGGTTATTGCTTTTCCATTTGTACACCATACCTTACCATTGACAAAATATACAAAGTCCTATCTCGAATGGCTGAATTTACCCTATTATCGTTTTCCGGGAAGAAAGAAGGTAGAACGCAATGATGCTGTCGTTTTTAATTATCCCGATGGCGATACGGTGGTATTACAACGGCAAAACGAAAGTTATTACGGCATAGTACGCACCATGGAGTTGGTATTCCAACATCCGAATCAATATGCCAATCAGCAATATATGGCTGATAATGTTATCTATCAATATGGGGATTTAATCCAAAAATATGGCGCTCAGTATTATCCGGGTAAAGGAAGAGAAGTGGTGTGGAAAGAATACGATGTTGTTGCCCGTCCTGTCGATAAACGCGAAAATTATATCAAGCGTTGCGTAGGTATTCCAGGAGATGTTATTGAGATAAAAAATGCGGTTTTGTATGTAAACAACAAACCGGCTTATATTCCCGAGAACTTACAGTTATCCTATTATATATACAATAATAGTGTAGGCTTGAATCCGACAGTAAGAGAAAAATTAAATATCAACGAAGAAGACTTCCACTCTAGTTACGGTATTGACTATGCCTGCTTGAATCAAAATCAGTTGAATCAAATTAAAAACTATAGAAATATTGATTCTGTAGTGGCGCTTATTCAGCCTCCGGGAGAATGGGATACGGATATTTTACCCTATGACAAACGCTATCCATGGAACAAAGATAATTTCGGACCGATTACCATCCCCAAAGCAGGAGTAAGCGTCGAAATTAACGACTCAACCATTAAGTTATACGAAAGAATCATTCGGATTTATGAAAACAACAGTTTGGAAATTAAAAACGGCACTATCCTTATCAACGGCAAGATAGCTACTTCGTATACTTTTAAAATGAATTATTATTGGATGATGGGCGATAACCGTCATAACTCTGCCGATTCCCGGTTTTGGGGTTTTGTTCCCGAAGACCACATAGTTGGAAAAACTGCATTTGTTTGGCTATCTCTTGACAAATTCAAAAATTGGTTCGACGGGAAAATCCGTTGGCGTAAAATGTTTAGAAAAATTAAGTAATACTAAAAGATTACGGATATTCACTTTTAAAAATAAGGTCTTTCGTGGAGGTATTTAATAAGTAGTTGTATGAAAATCAGCAATGGAGTTGAGAAGTTCAAGCAAAATAAAAGACTCTTTACCATTTACAAAGTTTTAGTCTATGTTTTTGCTGTTTACGGTTTTATGTTAACAGCCGCTTTTTTAGGCGTGAAGTTCCATATTTTTAACGATCCCGGTGGTGTCGATATCAACGATAGGTATTTTCAATTGTCGGCAGAAAAGAATATAAAAAATGACAGTACGTATTTTCCTATCGCCGACGTAGCAGAATGCATGCATAGCTTGCATGTCTTACATTATTTTTATCCCAAAAATTCCCGATTGATTTACAATGCGTTTTTACATCATCACGATGTAAACATTCTCAAGCATGCCGTTGAAGCCGTTCATATTCGCCTTCAAGAGCATCAAGAATTCCAGCGATTGTTGAAAAATCCTGCAAGACTCCGGTATAAAAAAGAAGTTCAAAACGGAAGCTCTCTTTTTGAATGGATGAATATTGAAGAATGGGAATATTTTAAAGCAGCAGTCGAAAAAGATGTAGCTGTTATCGACAGTGTTGCTGAACTGACCGATGTAGATCATCGCCTGATAGTAGCAGCCTTGGTGGGAGAACAAATGCGTTTGTTTAATAGTGCCCGGGAAACCTATAAAAATGTAATCCGTCCGCTGAAAATACTCTCTGTAGAATCACAGTTTTCGCTAGGTGTTACCGGTATCAAAGAATTTACGGCTATACAGGTGGAAAAAAACTTGAAAGATACGTCTTCTCCTTTTTATCTCGGAAAAAAATACGAACATTTACTTGATTTTCAAACTGAAGATCCAAGTAGCGAACGCTATAACCGTTTGGTAAATTACAGAAATCATTTTTGGAGTTACATGTATGCTGCTTTGATTATTAAGCAAATTGAAATACAATGGAAAAGAGCAGGCTACCCCATTTCCGATAGACCGGAAATATTAATTACACTTTACAATGTGGGTTTTGCTCAATCCAAACCCAACCCTAATCCCAAAGTGGGAGGCTCGCATGTAAGCATTAACGGTATGCGGTATTCGTTTGGATCGCTGGGCTATGAATTTTTTTATTCCGGAGAAATGGCTGATGTGTTTCCCTATAAAAAGCAACAAGATATGGATATAAATGCTAATCTCAATATAAGCTATTCATTGCCTAAAGAAGCCGTCGCTATGCCTAAAAAATCCATCGACAGCCTTTCTGTCCCCACTACTCCTACAAGCGATTCATTGTAAAAAAGCATTTCAAAAATAATTTCTCCGAAACGCAGCTTTAAAAAGAAAATTGTTTACTTTTGCAACTTAATAAATTAAATAAATAATAAAAAAATAATAATGATGAAAAGAATATTAATAGTATTCATAGCCATAATGTGCGGTATAGGTTCTCAGGATATAATGGCTCAAAAGAAGAAAAAAGGATTTTCAGGAACTGTTAAGTTTTCCATTAAATATGAAGGAGAAATTGACCCTCAAACCTTGGCAAATCTTCCGACGGAATTTAATTACATGGTTTATGATAACAACACTAAACTTATTATTGATGCCGGTGGTTTTTTTCAATATGTAGTATCTGTAGGGGATTCTTCTCAGGAAAATACCATTATCGACCATCCTATGCAAAAACTGGTTATTAAAAAATCAAAGGAAGATTTCGATGAAGAATTGTCCGTTTTAAAATATACGGTAGTCCCTTCCGAGGAAACCAAAGTAATTTGCGGTTATACGTGCAAACGGTATGATGTAACGGTCGAAAACATAGAAGAAGGTGGCGAACAAAAAAAGATTTGCTATACTACCGAAGAAATAGGCTTGGACGAACGTATCAACTTTGATACGCCGGGACTGAAAGGTTATACCTTGTATCAGGAAGATTTGATAGGCGATATTAAAATTATTTATGAAGCTACCGAAGTTAAAAAGAAAAAGATAAGCCCGGCAGAATTTCTAATGCCTGCAGGTTATCAAGTGCTAACGTATGATCAGTATATCGAAGCGATGAGAGCAAATCGTGACGGCGGACAAGAATAAGAACCCAAACAGGTAGAGTCTTATTTCTATTTCGGAAAAAGAAGCTTTCATGCGTTTTGTTTCCATTGACTTTTTGTTTTTTACGTAATTTTTAAAAAATCGAAAATTTATAATTATGATACATGAGAAATTATTAAAGCCTCAATCCATACTTATCGTAGGGGCTTCCAACGATGTTAAAAAACCCGGGGGAAAAGTATTAAAAAATTTATTGGATAGTAATTATAAGGGGAAAGTCTTCGCTGTGAATCCAAAAGAAAACGAAGTGCAAGGGGTTAGCTGTTACGAAAAGGTGGAAGATGTTCCACAAGTAGATTGTGCTATCTTAGCTATTGCTGCCAAATATTGTCCTTCTACAGTTGATGTGCTGGCACATCAAAAAAACACCCGCGGTTTTATTATTCTCTCTGCCGGTTTTAGCGAAGAAAACGAAGCGGGAGCACTATTGGAAAAACAAATAGTAAACATTATCCAAAATGTAGGCGGGACCTTGATAGGTCCCAATTGCACCGGATTTTTAAATACACATTATTGTGGCGCTTTCGATGCACCCATTCCTTCCTTGAGCGCAAAGGGAGTGGATTTTATTACCGGTTCGGGAGCAACAGCGGTGTTTATCAAAGAACAAGGTATGACAAACGGTTTGTCGTTTAACAGTGTGTGGGCAGTAGGAAATTCGGCACAAACCGGTATAGAAGATGTGTTGGAACATTTGGATATAACTTTCGATAAGGAAAAGAGTTCTCGGGTAATCATGATGTATATGGAGAAAGTAGCCCAACCGAAAAAGCTTTTGAAACATGCTACCTCTCTTATTAATAAAGGATGTAAGATAGCCGCCATTAAATCGGGTGGCTCAGCGGCAGGAAGCCGCGCAGCTTCCTCTCATACCGGTGCGTTGGCAACTTCTGATGTTGCTGTTGATGCATTGTTTCGAAAAGCAGGAATTGTTCGCTGTCACAACCGCGAAGAATTAACAACGGTTTGCGCTATTTTTATGCATCCCGAAGTCAAAGGGAAAAACATTGCCGTTATCACCCATGCGGGAGGTCCTGCCGTTATGTTGACAGATGTACTTTCTAATAATGGATTAGAAGTTCCTCATATCGAAGGAAAAGCAGCCGAAGCCTTGTTGAGTAAACTCTTCCCCGGCTCATCAGTAGGAAATCCCATCGACTTTTTAGCCACCGGCACAGCAGAACAATTGGGCTTTATCATTGATGCTTGTGAGAACGATTTCGATACTATTGATGCTATGGCTGTTATTTTTGGGTCGCCGGGATTGTTTGAGAATTGGGATGTGTATGCTCTTCTTGATGAGAAAATGAAAACCTGCAAAAAACCTATTTTCCCTATATTGCCTTCTATTATTAATGTAAAAGATGAAATAGCTGATTTTATACATAACAAACACCGTATTAATTTTCCGGAGGAATGTGTTTTCGGCAATGCCTTGGCTAAAGTAGTGAATACTCCCAAACCCCAACCGGAGGCTGCTGTTTTACCGAAGGTAGATACGGCTGCCATACGTCGAGTGATTGAGGGTGCGGAAAGTGGTTATTTGTCTTTACAAGCTATGCGCAACCTCTTGGATGCTGTCGCTATCGACTGTAAAAAAGAAGTGGAAGTTACCACGGAAGCAGAAGCAGTTGCTTATGCTCGTCAAGCAGGCTATCCTTTAGTAATGAAAGTAGTAGGTCCTCTCCATAAATCCGATGTGGGCGGTGTGGTTTTGAATGTGAAAGACGAAGCAACGGTCATACGCGAATTTAATCGCTTGATAAAGATTAAAGATACTTATGCTGTTGAGTTGTATCCCATGCTCTTTGGCACGGAAATATTTATCGGTGCTTCCAAAGAAGAGAATTTCGGTCATCAGGTGTTGTTTGGATTGGGCGGTATCTTCGTTGAAGTGATGAAAGATGTAAAAGCTGCCTTGGCACCCGTTAACGTTGATGAAGCCATGTCGTTGATAGAGCAATTGAAAGGATATAAAATTTTAGAGGGAGTGCGGGGACAAGAAGCTGTTAACATCAGAATGTTTGCGGAAACAGTAGCCAAAGTATCGGCACTGGTAACGGCAGCACCGGAAATAGCCGAAATGGACTTAAATCCGCTGTTGGCAACTCCAAAACGCATAGTGGCGGTCGATGCCAGAATCAGAATTGAAAAAGAATAAAACACCTTTGCATTGAAAAGAAAAGATGTTGCTTTTATTAAAAAAAGTTTAGCAAAAGTTAAGCGCATTGTAATTTTAATACATTATAATCCGGATGGGGATGCCATAGGATCCGCCTTGGCATTGTATATGTTTTTGCAACAACAAGGTCATGTTGTTGATGTAATATCCCCTAATCCCTTTCCGCAATTTTTGCAGTGGATGCCTCAATCAAACAAAATAATGCCGGCATCGGAAAATATCGATGTCTGTATATCGAAAATATCAACAGCCGAACTCATATTTTGCCTCGATTTCAATGCTCCTAATCGTATCGGTATTTTGCAAGATGCCTTGAAAGCAGCAAAAGCTTCTAAAATTATCATCGATCATCACATCGACCCGACAAAAGATTTCGATATTTATTACTCTGTTTCCGAAGGAATTTCTTCTACCTCAGAGTTGATGTACAATTTTTTAATTCATAAATTAGGGAATAAAAAATCCATTACAAAAGCCATGGCAGAATGTCTCTATGTAGGCATTATTACCGATACCGGCTCATTGAGTTATTCCTGTAATAATCCTTCTACCTATAAAATAATCGGACATTTAATTGCAATGGGTGTCGACGGTGAAGATATCCATCGAAAAGTGTATGATACCTATTCCGAAGATAGAATGCGTCTGTTGGGCTATTGTTTGTCAACACGTTTACATATTATTGATGAATATACCACTTCATATATTTTCTTAACGAAAGAAGATTTAAAAACGTTTTCGTATCAACATGGGGATACAGAAGGATTTGTTAACTATGGATTGTCAATAGAGAATATTGATTTTACGGCAATTTTTGTAGAAAGAGAAGATAGAATTCGTATTTCGTTCCGATCGATGAATGATTTTAATGTGAATGAATATGCAAAAAAATATTTCAAAGGTGGCGGACATAAAAATGCCGCCGGTGCCGATTCTTTCTTGTCAATGGAAGACACGCTGACCTATTTTGAAAAAACCTTAAAAGAATGTAAAGTAAAAAAATGAAAGCGTATTTTATACTATTAATGGGAATTCTTACGTTCTTAAGCGGCATTGTGTGGGCTTGCCAACCGCAAGCAGAGAAAAAGAAAAAAGTGGAAATAGAAAATTTAGACGAAAAAATTATCAATGCAAATAAGCTGATAGTGAGGGACGAATCCAAAGATATAGCCTTATTACTTCAACGTTACGGATGGAAAATGGAATCAACGGGAACGGGTATGTATTACGCTATTGAATCCAAAGGAGAGGGAGCCTTGCTGCAAAAAGGCGATGCAGTCGATATAGCCTACAATATTTCGCTGATAAGCGGGAAAGAAGTTTATAACTCTAAAAAAGAAGGACTTAAAACAATTAGAATTGAACAAAGTGATGAACCGGCCGGTTTGCACGAACTCTTAAAAATGATGAAAGTAGGGGATAAAGCTAAAGCCATTATTCCTTCGCATTTGGCTTACGGTATTTTAGGCGATAATAACCTAATACCTCCGTATGCTACTTTGATTTATAGAATAGAAATAATTAATTTTCATATCAACAATAAATAAAAAACAAAAAAAATGAAACGTTTAGTATCAGCAGTCACAGCCATCGTATGTCTAATAATCTTGACGACAGCATGTGGTGATAAAAAGTTTAAAGATTATAAAAAAACAGATTCGGGTCTATATTATAAATTTATTGTAGAAAATCCCGATGCTCAGCAGCCAAAAGAAGGTGATGTATTGGTTGCCGAATTAAAGTATCGATACGAAGATTCTGTTTTATTTGAAAATATGGGTAATCCCCAACGTGTTTTTCAGGTTATGCCATCCGATTTTAAGGGTGATATCAACGAAGGTTTGAAAATGATGCATGTAGGCGATGAAGCTGTTTTTGCCATTAATGCCGATTCCATGTCTAACTTAGGTATTCCCATGCCGCCTTACTTTAAAGCCGGTGCCAACGAATATTTTTATTTCGAAGTTAAACTACATTCTATTGTCAGCAAAGCAGAAATTGATAAAGAATTAGCAGAAAAGGAAGCTAAAATTGAGTTAGCGAAAAATTCGGAACAAGATTCCATCAATGCCTATGTTACACGCAATAACATCAAACAAAAACCTACAGAAAGCGGATTGTATTACATAGAAACTAAAGCAGGTACGGGTGCTAAAGTAGATACAGGTAAAACAATTACAATCAATTATACCGGTAAATTATTAGACGGTACTGTCTTCGATTCTTCTCTCGGTGAAGGTAGAGAACCCATGGAATTTGTTTTACAAGATGGTATGATGATTAAAGGTTTTACCGAAGGCTTGTTATTAATGAAAGAAAAAGGAAAAGCTACCTTATTAATCCCTTCAAGTTTAGCCTATGGTCCCGGTAATCCTCAAAGTCCGATTCCTCCGTATTCTCCATTAATTTTTGAAATTGAAATTCTTTCGGTGAAATAAATCATCCTAACAATAAGAAAAATGAAAAATATTTGTAAAACAACGTGCTTGATAGTAAGTATAGGTTTTATGATGTTTGCGTGTGATACCTACAAAGGATATGAAAAAACGGAAAGTGGTTTGTATTATACTTTTTATACACAAAATCCGTCCGGAGTAATACCTAAAAACGACGATGTGGTATCCATTACCATGGAAATACGTACCGAAGACGATTCGGTGATATTTCCTATGAAAGCCATGTCTATATTAATGCAACCATCAAAATTTCAAGCCGATGTATTTGAAGCTATTGCCATGATGCATGAAGGCGATTCAGCTTCTTTTATCATCAATGCAAAGAAATATTTCAATGCCTATAATTACGGCAATCAACCCGACTTTATTGATGACGAAACCATGTTGTGGTTTACTATCTCTATCCTTCATATTGAATCCAAAGCAGAATACGAATCGAAAAATATGCAAAGGATTATTGATGAAGAGAAACAGTTGATAGCAACCTATGTGAACGAAAACAATATTACAGTTCAGCCTACCGCTTCCGGTTTGTATTATATTGAGAAGAAAAAAGGAAAAGGTGCTTCCCCTGTCAACGGGAAAACCTGTATGGTTCACTACAAAGGTATGTTGCTCGATGGTACCGTCTTCGATACTTCGGAAGGAAGAGAACCTTTTTCTTTCCCCATGGGACAAAACTATGTGATTAAAGGCTGGGAAGAAGGCATAAGCCTTATGAAAAAAGGAGGGAAAGCTCTTTTTATTATCCCTTCTTCTATTGGCTATGGCGATAAAGGTGCCGGAGATATGATTCCTCCTTTCAGCCCTTTGCTCTTTGAAGTGGAGTTGTTGGATGTTAAATAAGAAGTCTTTAGGATATAGCTATCAGCCTCAGCTGTCAGTAAAATGGCACGCAGATAACGCGGATGTGGCGGATTAACGCCGATATTTAAGCGGGTGAATTCAATTCACCCGCTTAAATTTGCTCAAACCTTTAAAGGATAACATTATTGTAGAATGAATGATGATTGATGTTACTAATGCTAAAATCAATTAAAAATTAAGAATTAAAAATTAAAAATTAAACTTAATTCGTATATTTACCATGCATGGTTCTTGTAAGAAGCATGCATGGTTTTTATCATTTGCAAGCTTGATTTTTGTACGAACCAAGCTTGGTTTTTGTAGTTTGCACGCATGCTAATTCTTAGAGAGTGAAAATCGCTTATTTTATATAAAAATCGCGATATTATAAGAGCTCTAAAAAACTGACAGCTCACTGCTTTCCACGTTCATAAAATGCCATACCTGTCTTTTTCATTGGAGCATGTGGATTCGTTGCAAGGAGCTCCCATGCTCGTTGAAACGAGATTGCAATCTCAGTTGAAGAAGTAAGGCAGGCCGTTTTAACGGCCATGGGACGTTCGGCGTACGGCCTTGGAACGTAGTAAATACAACTTCTAAAGATGGTATTACTATTGTTACCATTTATATTTTGTTTTCTAATGAAACAAATAAAATGATATATTTGCAAAATAATTTTGGTTTTTCCTAATTACCTAAACCAACTTAAGGGAGTAAACCATATGGTAATGCTACAAAATACGTAGCAGTATTAACACTTACAAAAAAAACAGTAAATAATTTAATTCAAGAAAATCATAAATAATAAAATATTTTTAATAATTGTTTCGTGTGTTCTATTCACTGGATGCATTTCGATAAGTTATTCGTTATTAAATGAAAACGATGATATTAGAGATTTTGAAAATGAGACTGATAAAGGTAAATATTACATTGTTTTTGGCATAGAAGATATAAAAAAAGATATTTTTAAATATAGTAAAGACTCTTTATGTCCACGATTAAAATATAGTTTTACTATAGCAACCCCTATATTACCAAATATTAATCTTAATTCATTTACTTTTACATTATTAGAAAATAAAGACACAATTCCTTTTGTTCTATATTATGAATCACTTTATACTTCACCAAAAATCATAGATTCCATGCCATTTAGATTATTAAATGGAGATAGTGATTCTCTTAGATATTTTACAATAGTTACAGAAAGTTGTAAAGCTTTTAATAGAATTAAGGAAGTTTATATTAGTTATGATATTGAAATAGGTGAAGATAGGATTATAATGAATAATATTCATTATAAAAGAAAATTAGAAATAGAATATCGTCCAAAAATTCGGTAATGAAGTGGTAGTAAATCCTATAGATAAAAACATAAATCTAAACGGTGAATACACCAAGCATGAATGAATAATATACGAACAACTCCGTATGACTTGCATATCTATAACTCTCCCTCACTTTTTGTTTAATTCCATTTTTTTTGTATCTTTGCACAAACGTTTCATTTTCTCTATATCTAAAAATGTTTAATTACATTAATTATTCAGAGGAGAAATCATAATAAAACCATATAAAGAAAAAAAATGAATAGTTCTGATAGAATATTTTATAAACCAAGAAAATACAATACTATTAATTTATGGAAAGACGTAAGTGCTCAGGATTGGAACGATACAAACTGGCAATTACAACATTCCATACGAACGGTAGAACAGTTAAAAGAAGTAATTAAATTAAGTGACTATCAAGCCGACGAAATACAACGCACTTTAGATGCATTAAAAAGTGAAGGCAAAGAAGCTTTACGTATTACCCCTTATTATGCTTCCTTGATGCAGGAAGATCCTTTTCATCCTATAATGTTGGCAGGCGAGAAGTCCTATAAGCGTTTGGACCCTATCTTCTGGCAAAGCGTACCTACTCCTGCTAATCTCTTGTTTCCCGATACGGGAGTAGAAGGAGCCATGGGCGAGTCATCACGTAGCTTTGGCGCTGCTTACCAGCGTTATCCCAATAGAGTGGCACTTTTTGTCGCTCAAAACACAAGCTGTGCTTCGTATTGTGTGCATTGTCAGCGGGCAAAATCACTCGATGAAACCGTCGATGTAAATCTAACGGAAATAAATAAAGGTTTGTTTTATATTGCTCAAAACAAAAATATCAACGAGGTGCTTGTTACCGGTGGCGATGCCTTGCGAATAAGCAAAAATCGTTTACAATATATTTTAGAGGAGTTGAGTAAGGTGTCCCATTTGCGTGTTATTCGTATCGCGACAAGGGTGCCTGTTGTTTTGCCCATGGCTATCAACGATGAACTCCTTAATCTTATCAATGTGTCTGCCAATAAATACAATAAAGGGATTGAGAAATATATCTATTTTATGACGCATGTCAATCATTATCAGGAAATAACCAAAGAGTTTGCTGTTGCCGTTAAACGTTTACGACAACACGGTTTCACCATTCGCAATCAAACGGTTTTGCTAAACCATGTAAATGATTATTACAAAACACTGGCAGAGACTTTTCGAAGAATGTTTTGGATAGGGATTCATCCATATTATTTATTGCAATGTCATAAAGAAAAAGGCATTGTTCATTTTATTACGCCAGTGCAGATAGGGAAAATATACATGCAACAGTTACAGGGATGGATATCCGGAATTACTATTCCACGTTATGCTGCCAATGTGGAAGGTGGCGGAGGTAAAATTGTGTTGATGCCTTCGGGACACGCAACAATGAATATAGATAAACAATTAAATGAAAAGATTTCTGAAAGTTATGCCAATATATCTACTTGGGATGGACGGACAATTTATAAATATGAAGCTCTTGGAAGGGCAAAAAGAGATGAATTTGATCGTGGTGTTGCAATAATGGATGCCTTTATTGGCAGACCGAAAGTTTTTCTTCCTAAACTAATCATTGTTGATAATAATGGGAATCACATAGAAACTACTAACAGAACAAAATTGCCATCAATAAAACAAATAAAAAAAGCAGAATGGCTGGGATATGATTTATACGTCAATAACATGCCTTTGACAAATCCGGCTGTGATAGAAGAAAGCTTGAATGCTTCCTTTGAAAAATCATCTTATGTGAAAAAATCCTAAAGGTTCTCCGCTTTGAACCATAAAATGTGCTAATTTTGTCTCGGCAGATATTTCATTGTATAAATATTTTTAAAATTGACTATTACAGAAATAAGGGATTATGTGTATCGCACACTATGTGCTTTCGAAGACGAAAGAGAAGCGGCGGCAATAAGCCGGCGTTTATTGGAATATTTTACCGCTATGGATATGCTTTTCATCGCTTTAGCGCCTCAGACAGCAATAGATGACGGTGTCTTACGTCAGATACAAGCGGCTTTGGAGGATTTAAAAAATCACAAACCCCTTCAATATGTGTTGGGAGAAACCTATTTTGCCGGTTTACAGTTTAGCGTAAACGAAGCGGTCTTAATTCCCCGTCCCGAAACGGAAGAATTAGTGTATTGGATACTGCATACACATCCGGATTTACGCGGGAAAATCATGGATGTGTGTACCGGCAGCGCTTGTTTGGCAGTAAGCTTGGCAGTAAACTATCCACAGGCACAGCTTTATGCCATCGATGCTTTTGAAAAGGTGTTAGCATTGGCAAAAAGCAATGCGGAAAAACATAAGGTAAGCATTGATTTTCAACTTCAGGATGTACTCAGCAGCGATTTTCAGCATTATCATCCCTGTTTGTTCGACATCATTCTTAGTAATCCACCCTATGTACGAGAATCGGAGAAAGCCGTAATGGCACAAAAAGTACTTGCTTTTGAACCCGAAACAGCATTGTTTGTCCCCGATACACACGCTTTGCTCTTTTATCAGGCTATTACCTCTTGGGCATACAATCACTTGAACGAGGGAGGGGAATTGTATTTCGAAATCAACGAAGCTTTTCCCGAAGAAATGCGTTGTTTATTGGAACGCTGCCATTTTAAAAATATTGAATTAAAGAGAGATATGCAAAATAAATGGAGAATGATACGGGCAAAGAAATAGGAGCATTCAAGCGATGCAATTGCTTTTTTATTTTTTTTTAATTGATAACGAATATTTTATTGTAAAAATGAAATCATGATATATTTTCCTTTGAAAAATTACGTTATATACATTTAAAAATAATAATGTGTTATCCTTATGTTAGCGTACATTGAAGGAAAATTAGTGGAAAAGACACCTACCTATGCAGTCGTCGATTGTGGAGGCGTTGGCTTTATGTTGAACATCTCATTACATACTTATTCGGCATTACCGGAAATAAATCAGAGTTGTAAATTGTTTACCCATCTGTCTATCAAGGAAGATGCACATACATTGTATGCGTTTTCAAGTCCAAGCGAAAAGCAGTTGTTTCGATTGTTGATTACCGTTTCGGGGGTGGGTGCCAATACGGCGCGTATGATATTATCGTCTATCACTGCCAAAGACCTGGTGGCATACATAAGTACCGGCAATGCAAGTATTTTACAATCCGTTAAAGGGATAGGAGCTAAAACAGCCCAACGTATCATTATTGAATTAAAAGATAAAGTATTGAAAACAGATGTTGAAATAGACGGAACGATGGTAGTTTCCAACAATAATAATGCAGAAGAAGCGTTATCTGCATTGATATTATTAGGCTTTTCTAAACAACTAGCCGGAAAAGCCATTGAAAAAATATTGAAAACATCCACTAAGGAATTGTCAATAGAAGATTTGATTAAAGAGGCGTTGAAAACATTATAAGTTTTTTTTTTGACTTAAAGTATCATAGTGAGAAGGGAAAGTAAAGAAATCAAGGCAAGCGTTATTGTATTGTTAGCATTAACAATATTTTTTTCCGTATTAGACTGCCGAGCAAGTATTTTTGCTTCTTACTTTAAAAGTGGTATCCCGCTTTTTCCCGATGATACAAGCAAAAAAACCTTACCGCAGCCATCGAATAATCCCTTCGATAGAGATCCCTCCAGCCCTTTTTATCTGAAGAATCCTAAAAATTTTTCCACTCAAATTATCTACGACCCACTTACGAATACCTATAGCTTTCAGCGAAAAATAGGAGACCTCAATTACGGTCCTTCCGGTAGTATGACCTTGAAAGAGTATATGGATTACGATATTGAAAAAGCCATGCGTGATTATTGGCGGCAACGTGCCGGCGTGGGTATAAATTCTCAATTGCAACAGGGCATAATCCCGCAGATACGTGTCCCGGGAGAAACCTTCGAACATGTCTTCGGCAGCGATTTAATAAGTATTATCCCTTCCGGTTCCGTTGAATTGAAATTCGGATTGATACATACACTGAACGATAACACCTCTCTTGCCGTTAATCAACGCAGACAAACCCGTTTTGATTTCGACGAGAACATACAAATAAACTTAAAGGCAAGCATAGGCGAAAAGATTCATTATAACATGAGTTATAGTACCGAAACTTCCTTTAATTTTGAAAATAAATTCAAACTCGGCTATGAAGGTAAAGAAGATGAAATCCTGCAATTGCTTGAGTTTGGAGATGTAACCCTCCCTTTAACGAGTACCTTGATTCAAGGTTCTCAAACCTTGTTCGGTGTTAAAGCCCAAATGCAATTCGGTAAGACAACGGTTACAACGGTTGTTTCTCAACAAAAAGGCGATAAAACCACCATTACAGTTGAAAACGGTGCCGAAATGACGGATTTTGAATTTAAAGTCGACGACTACGAAGACAACAGACACTACTTCTTAGCACAATATTTTTACGATACCTACGGAGATGCCATGAGTACTCTCCCTTTGATAAATTCTAAAGTAACCATTACCCGTATTGAAGTGTGGCGTACCAATATAGGCTCTGCCGTACAGGAAAACAGAAACATTGTTGCTTTTGCCGATTTGGCAGAACCCAATCCTTACAACCCTGCCGTTCAACGTACGGCAGCTCCCGGTCGTAATCACCCCGATAGTAATGCCAACAACCTCTTGCAAGGAATGGACTATGGTAAGTTGAGAAATATCAACGAAGTAAGTACATATTTACAAAGTAAAGGAATGGTTGCCGGCATAGATTTCGAAAAAGTAGAGTCAGCTCGTTTGTTAAGTCCCAGTGAATATAACTTTAACAGTAAGTTGGGTTTTATCTCTTTAACTTCTCGTTTGAATGCCGACCAGGTGCTGGCAGTAGCTTTTCAATACACTATCATCGGAGATCCCAATGTCTATCAGGTCGGACAATTCTCCAATGAAGTGCAAACACCGGGTTGTATCGTAGTGAAATTATTGAAAAGTACAGCTTTAAACACTAAAATTCCTTTATGGAAATTAATGATGAAAAATGTCTATTCCTTAAATGCTTATCAAGTCTCGGCAGAGGAATTTCGTTTAAATATATTGTATAAAGGAGAAGAAGGCGGCGTTGGCTTGGGTTATTTTTCGGAAGTAAGCGAAGACTTAAAAGGAATAGCTCTGATACGACTTCTGGGATTGGATAAGTTAAATTATCAGCAAGCTGCTATCCCTGACGGTGTTTTTGATTTCGTTGATGGTGCTGCCACTACCGGAGGTACTGTTCAAGCCGAGTACGGAAGAATCTATTTCCCTACCGTTGAACCTTTTGGTAAAGATTTGCGGGAGGTACTGAAAAATAGCCCGGGAGCAGGAAATAAATATGCCTTCGATTCACTCTATACCATGACCAAAACCCTGGCACAACAGTATTCGGAAAAAAATAAATTCTACCTCGAAGGACGATATAAATCTACGTATGGAAATGATATATCACTAGGAGTATGGAATATAGCCCAAGGCTCCGTTACCGTTACCGCCGGTGGTATCACGCTAACGGAAGGAGTCGATTATTCGGTCGATTATAACGCGGGAACAGTACGCATCCTGAATCAGAATTATCTAAGCTCAGGCACACCCATTAATATCTCAGTAGAAAGTACCAACGTAATGGGTACTACCAAAACCATGTTTGGAATGCATGTCGACTATGCCCTGAACAAGAACATGGTGCTTGGTGCTACTTTATTGAATCTAAGGGAAAGAACAGAAACCTTCAAAGTAAATTTCGGAGAAGAACCCATCAACAATACCATTTGGGGTTTAAATATGACATACCAAAAAGATGCACGTTTTATTACCAAAGCCTTGAATTATCTGCCTATTTATAAAACCAAACAAGAATCGAGCATAGAATTTGACGGGGAATTTGCTCATTTTATTCCCGGACATGCACGTGCCATTGGCAGAGGCGACAAAGCTCAATTGTATGTTGATGATTTTGAGGCTGCCAAAACAACTATCAATTTAACAACCCCGGGATTTTGGTTCCTGGCAAGTACACCGCAACATCAAACAAAAAAAGGCATGTTTCCCGAAGCAGCTCCCGGCTCCGGATTGACATACGGCTTTAACAGAGCTAAAATAGCATGGTACATTATCGACCCTTTGTTTCATAACAATAGCTCTGCTACACCTTCAAACATTACCTCCGACGATAAATCGCAAATGTATGCCCGTAGGGTGCTTATTAAAGAAGTATTCCCGTATAAAAGTATCGATGCTACCAGTCAAGACCCTTATTTGTCGGTCTTGAATCTGGCTTTTTATCCTAATAAAAGAGGTCCTTATAATTACGATGCGTTGGGAGTGCCGGGAATCTCTTCCGGTTTGAATACCGACGGAAGCTTGAAAAACCCACAAACACGTTGGGCGGGGATAATGCGCAAAATGGAAACTACCGATTTTGAAACCTCCAATATTGAATATATCGAGTTTTGGATGATGGATCCTTTTTATCAAAATCCTACTCATACCGGTGGAAAACTCTATATCAACCTCGGTGATATATCGGAAGATATTTTACGCGATGGTCGTAAAAGTTATGAACATGGCTTAGCTGCTAACGGTAGCGATGAAAATACAGATTATACCATCTGGGGAAGAGTTCCTGCCATACAGTCTATCGTCTCTGCTTTCGATAATGCGTTAGAATCCAGAAAATACCAAGATGTAGGCTATGACGGTTTATACGACTCCCTCGAAAGGGTGCATTTTAACGATTATTTACAAAGTCTCAAGGGGGTGCTTAGCGATGCGGCCTATCAAGAAATTTATAAAGACCCCTCAGCAGATAATTATCATTATTTCAGAGGGCGAGATTATGATGCCGACAATTTGAAAATATTAGAACGCTATACATTGTTTAATAATAGCGACGGCAATTCACCTACCGATGACGATAATCCTGAAAAAAAGAAATATGCTACGCAATCTTCTTCTTACCCAAACATGGAAGATATCAACAATGATAATACCTTAAGTGAAGACGAACGCTATTATCAATATGTCATTGAATTAAGTCCGGATAAAATGCAGATAGGGGAGAATTATATCGAGGATATCATGGAAAATCAAAATGTAAAATTAGATAACGGTAAAACGGTATCGGTAAAATGGTATCAGTTTAAGGTGCCTATTCGCTATCCCGACCAAGTGATAGGAAACCTTAGCGATTTCTCGTCCATACGTTTTATGCGTATTTTCTTAAAAGGATTCAATGAAGATGTTATCTGCCGTTTCGGGAGCCTGGAATTGGTAAGAGGCGATTGGCGACAATATTCCAAAGACCTTAAGCAAAGCGGGGATTATCCTATCGGCATTACCGGTGATAATACGAATTTTACCGTATCAACCTTAAGTCTTGAAGAAAACTATCAACGTGATCCCATCCCGTATCGTATGCCCGGCGGACTTGTCCGTGAAGAACAATATTCGACTACCAATACCATCAAAGAACTCAACGAACAATGTATTACCATGCGAGTTACTAATTTAATTGATGGAGATGCACGCGGCATTTACAAAAATACTAATTTCGATTTCCGTCGGTTTAAAACCTTACGTTTCTATCTCCATGCCGAGAAAGTGTTTGAAAACGATGATATACAGCAAGGCGATATTACCTTTTTTATCCGCCTCGGTTCCGATGCTTCGGAAAATTATTATGAATATGAAGTACCGGTAAAATTTACGAATTGGTATGTGAAGGATTCGGCTTTGATATGGCTAACAGAAAATAATATTGAAATAGAATTGCAAAAACTTATCGATGCCAAACAAGAACGTAATATTGCCAACAGAAACGGGTCAAACTTTCCCGCCAATGAACCTTATGTTGTTTTTGACGGCAACTATACCATTTCAGTGTTAGGTAGTCCAAATCTTGGTGATGTGAATGTCATCATGATGGGCATTCGAAATCCTAAGAAAAAAACCTTGGGCGATAAGGACGATATGATGCCTAAATCCGTGGAGGTATGGGTTAATGAATTGCGATTAGCTAACTTTGAAGAAAAAGGCGGATGGGCAGCAAGGGGAAATGTGAAAGTGAATCTCGCTGATTTGGGAGATGTGTCTTTTGCCAGTAGCATCAGTACGGCAGGCTTTGGCGCTCTCGAATCTACTACCTATTCGCGTTTACAAGAAACAGTAACTACCATGGATGTGGCAACCAATCTACAATTGGGTAAATTTCTTCCCGAAAAATGGAGCGTTAGCATTCCTTTCCACTATGACTATTCCCGAAACGTGAGTACTCCCGAATACAATCCTTTAAATCCTGATGTTAAATTAAAAGAAGACTTGAGAACCTATAATTCTAAAGCCGAAATAGATTCTATCAAAAAACAATCACTGGAAATTGTTCAACGTCAGAATGTAAGTTTGATGAATGTTCGTAAGAACAAAACAGGCTCGGGAAAGAATTATGTATGGGGCATCGAAAATTTCGATTTCTCTTATGCTTATACCGAGAAAAACGTTCAAGATATCAATTATGAATACGATGACTTAAAAACACATACCGGCGGCTTTGGTTATGTGTACGGTTGGTCGCCAAAGAACTATAAGCCCTTTGGGAATATCGAGAAGTTAAAAAATATCAAATGGTTACAGCTCATTTATGATTTTAATTTCTATCTGTTGCCAAAATCTTTCTCCTTTGGCACCGATGTATATCGCTATTATCAAGAAAGCAAATTACGAAATAAAAGTAAGGGCATCATCATTACCGAGCCCATGTATGTAAAAGCCTTTGAATGGTCGAGAGATTATGCCATCGCTTGGGATATTACCCAATCCTTGAAATTTGATTATAACGCAAAAGCCGAAGCCCTTATCGATGAGCCGCAAGGAAGAATAGATACCAAAGAGAAAAAAGATTCTATATGGTATAATGTAGGTAAATTTGGAAAAATGAATACCTTCACTCAAAATTTTAATGCCAGCTATCAAATACCTATCAATAAAATACCGATTTTCAGCTTTATCACCAGCAATGTACGTTATGCCTCGACTTATTTCTGGCAAATGGCAGCTCCTGCCGTTGATTACTTGGGCAATGAAATAGAAAATTCAAATACCAAACAGTTAAATATCAATGCAAATTTCATAAGTCTCTATAATAAATCCAAGTATTTGCGTAAAGTGAATCAAGGAACTTTTGGCAGCAGTTTAAAAGATAAACCTATCTTAAAATCGAAGCAAGAAAAATGGGAACAAGAACAAAAACAATTACGTTCGAATAAAGCCCTTGCCATTAAAGATTCTACAGATAATGAGGAAGAAAAACCAATAAAAGAAACTAAAAATATAGGGAAGGAAGTTTTAGACAATTTCTTGCGTTTGGCAATGCTTGTTAAAACTATTTCCTTTGCTTATACCGAAGGCAATGGAACGGCTTTGCCCGGTTATATGTTAAAGCCTGTTTTAGGGGGAATGTCTTTTGATAATAATTTAGCTCCCGGCTTTTTATTTGTTTTCGGACATCAAGATGAGAATATTGTAGAAAAAGGAATACAAAATAACTGGCTTACAACAAGTTCTATGTTAAATACTCCTTTCACTCAGCGACAGAACAAGAATTTGCAATTGCAAGCAACCATAGAGCCCTTGGATGAATTCAGAATACGCTTAACCGCCACCCGCACCACATCTATCAGCGATCAATATTATTTTCTTGCCGATAGCAATGGCGTTTTTGATACCTATACCCGTCAGCAAATAGGAAATTTCAGTATTAGTACTATTGCTTTATCATCCTTCTTTGAGAAAAAAGGAAAGGACAATACGAGTGAAAATTTTGAAAATTTCAAACTCTATCGTTTAGCAGTTGCCCATCGATTGGCAAACGACAGAATGGCGCGTCAGTCCGGTTATACCAAAGGTACCGATGTTTATCCTGATGGGTATGGTATGTTAAATCAGGATGTATTGCTATACTCTTTTATAGCGGCATATATGGGAAAATCTCCCGAAATGGTTGATATTGGTTCTCCTTTTTTTGAAATACCGCTTCCCAATTGGAACATAACCTATTCCGGTATTACTAAAATACCCGGTGTTAATAAAATATTCCAATCCATCACTTTATCTCATGCCTATGTATGCACTTATCAAATAGGAGGATATTCAACCAACCTGCAATACAATCCCGAAGAAGGAGATTTGCAAACCATACGCGATGCGTTGAGTAATTTCATTCCTCAAATTGAATACGGACAAGTGGCTATTATGGAATCAATGTCACCGGTTATTTCATTAAATATGACTATGAAAAACAGCTTCGATTTTAAAGCTGAATGGAAAAAATCGCGTACCGTTACCATGAGTACCTTCAGTTTTCAAATATCGGAGCAATCCAATAACGAATTTATTGTCGGTGCCGGTTACCGTATCAAAGATATAAAAATTACATATAATTTTGCCGGTGTAAAACGACAGTCCATAAGTGATTTAGTGCTTAAACTCGATTTCTCGATTCGTGATAATAAAACTATTTTACGTAAAATTGAAGAAAATGTAAATCAACCCTCTGCAGGTCAAATTATTTATTCCATTAACTTCCTCGCTGAATACATGCTGACTAAGAATGTGTCTTTGAAACTCTATTACGATCATGTCTTTAATGAACCTGTCCTTTCCGGAAGTATTTCAAGCTTAACTATTAACGCCGGATTAGGAGTTAAAATTAATTTTGCTCAGCTCTAAGAACACAATCATTATAGAATAGACAATCTGTTGGAAAGAAAAAATATTTAAAATATTTATAAAAAACAGAAAATTATAAATAAAAAATTTGTACTTTTGCAATCCTTTTGAAAATAAAAGCAACATAGGTCTTGGAAATAAAAGGAATTAAGTCTAAGGAATTAAAAAATAAGATTTTAATACAACATAAAGATGAAAAGGACATATCAACCGTCAAATAGGAAACGACAAAACAAACATGGTTTTAGAGTAAGAATGGCTTCGGCTAACGGTCGTCGCGTATTGGCAGCTCGCAGAGCAAAAGGTAGAAAAAAATTAACGGTATCGGACGAAAAATTATTCGGAAAGAAATTTTAGTCTTTATTTTGTTAATCATATACAAGGAGAAAGTGATGCCAATTGCTTTCTCCTTTCTTATATACAAAAATGTATAGCATTCAGTCAATTAAAAATGATATATCCACATAACTTTGAACAAAAAATTGATTTCGACCAAATCAGAGGTCTTATTAATCAATCTTGCATCAGTACTTTAGGTAAAAGCAAAGTTGATGAAATCGTTTTTTTTGATGATTTTGAACAAATCACCCGTTTGCACGAAGAAGTGGAGGAGTTTCGACACATTTTATTAATGGAAACATCCTTTCCGGCTCAGAATTATTTCGATTTGCGTAAGGAATTACATCATTTGCAAATAGAAGGTACTTGTATCGAAATTCAACCTCTCTGCGAATTGAAAGCCGTATTACAAACCATACAGGATTGTTTGGTGTTTTTTCGTGTGCGTGCTCAAGAGGGAAAATATCCTTTTTTAAATGCATTGGCAGCTGCGATTAGTGTAGACAATGCCCTTATTCAATACATTGCTACCTTAGTCGATGAAAAGAGTAATATTCGCGATAATGCTTCTGCTGACTTACAAACCATACGGCAAAAAATACATACTATTGAAAGAGAGATACAAAAAAATCTGCGTAAGATTATGCATCAGGCAAAACAGGATAATCTCATTGAGTCTGCCGCTGAATTTACAGTGAGAGAAGGTCGTTTAGTTATTCCGGTTCCTGCTGCCAACAAACGCCGATTGAAAGGTTTTATTCACGATGAATCGGCTACAGGACAAACCGTCTTTATTGAGCCTCAGGAAATCTTTGAATCGAATAATACCTTACGTGATTTGCATTTGCTTGAGAAAAGAGAAATTCTTCGTATCCTCCTCGCTTTTACCAATACCTTGCGTCCTTCCATACCCTCGATATTGGAAGCATTCGATTTTTTAAGTACTATTGATTTTATTCGTGCTAAAGCAAAGTTTGCATTGTCTATTAATGCCGTCAAACCGTTGATTGTTAATAAATCAATAATCCAATGGCATAAAGCTAAACATCCTTTATTGTACCTTAATTTTAAGAAACAAAACAAAGTGGTTGTTCCTCTTGATATTGAAATGGGAGTAAGCCATCGGATATTAATACTTTCAGGTCCCAATGCGGGGGGCAAATCGGTATGCTTGAAAACCCTAGGTTTGTTACAATACATGTTTCAGTGTGGTTTGGCGGTACCTGTCTCCGAATTATCGGAATTCGGTATTTTTAAACATGTATTTATTGATATAGGTGATGAGCAATCGATAGAGAATGATTTAAGTACCTACAGTTCGCATTTGAAAAATATGGATGCCATTGTGCAAGGAGCAGATGCGGAAACCCTCTTCTTGATTGATGAATTGGGTGGAGGTACCGACCCTCAATACGGAGGTGCTATTGCCGAATCTCTTTTAGAAACATTGTCGAAGTATAAGTCTATAGGCTTGGCAACTACGCATTTCGGCAACTTGAAAGCCATGGCTGCTCGTACCGAAGGTATAGAAAATGCCGCTATGTTGTTCGATGAAGAAGCTATGAAGCCTTTGTTTATCCTTAAAATGGGTAAATGGGGTAGCTCCTTTACGTTTGAAATAGCGAGAAAAATAGGATTCTCCGAATCGATATTGAGGAAAGCCATTGCTAAAATAGGTACTGCTCAGATTGATTATGAGTTTCTATTGCACAAACTAGAAAGAGAGAAAATAGAAGTCGACAGTCAAAAGCGTATGATGGAAGCTGTCGATATCCAACTTAAGTTATTGATAGAAAAACATCAAACTGCAAACGATGAGCTTAAAAGTCAAAAGTATGAAATTTTGAAGAATGCAAAGCAGGAAGCCAAAGCTATCGTTTACAATGCCAATAAAATCATTGAAAAGGCAGTACGTGATATAAAAGAAACCAAAGCAGATAAGGAAGTAGTCAAAGAAATTAAAAGCGAAATCAAAGCATTTACCGGCAACTTAGAAAAAATAGTTCCACCACCATCTCCTGTTACGATTAAAAAGCAGTTGCCGACTACTGCCAAGATACAATTACACGATTTTGTGATTATCAGCGATACCAATACCGTAGGCGAAGTAACATCTATCAAAGACGATGAAATTATTGTTACGTTTAACTCTATTAATTTTAAAACTACCCTTGATAAAGTAAGTAAAACAAGCAATAGTCCGAAACAAATAAAAAACATGCAATCGCATACTGCTCGGACGGGCATTTATGAAGAAATAAGCGAAAAATCCATACATTTTACATCCCAACTCGATATACGTGGCAAGCGAGTGGATGAAGCCCTGAGTGAATTGGAACGTTATATTGATGATGCTGTTTTATTGCATATAGGCGAAGTGAAAATATTACACGGAAAAGGCAATGGTGTTTTGAGAAAAATTACTCGAGAGATGCTTTCTAAACATCAAAATATTGCAGACTTTTACGATGAAAAACTCGAATGGGGAGGCTACGGAATTACCGTCGTGAAATTGCGTTAACTCTTGAGGTGGTTAATGCATAAAGAATTCAAGTTCTAAGAACTAATTTCCTCATTTTACATCGAAGCAATTCGATAAGCTTATTAACAATAAATCAAAACGGCTTTCGTTTACTTATTGCAATCCCTTACGGATACTAAACATCTTCATATGATACTTCAAAAAGATATTTCATTACAACCTTATAATACTTTTGGTGTAGATGTTAACTGCCATCAACTGATTTGTATCGAAGACAATCAAGAAATAGAGTATCTTTTTCAGCAACATGTGTTCGACGAAACTTTTTTTGTTATCGGAGGAGGAAGTAATTTGCTTTTTACCAAAGATTTTGATGGTACTATCATTCATATGGCTACCCGTGGTATAGAGAAATTACAAGAAACGGAAACGAAAGTAGTAGTGAAAGTAGCAGCAGGGGAGAGTTGGGAAGATTTTGTGCGATTTTGTATCCGTAATGATTATTATGGCGTTGAGAATCTCGTGGGGGTTCCGGGTTTAGTTGGCAGCAGTGCAGTACAAAATATTGGTGCCTACGGAGTGGAAGTCAAAGATGTAATTCTTGCTGTAGAGGGAGTGTTTGTAAACAATGCTTCTCCTTTTGTGTTTCAAAATGCCGATTGCAAATTTTCGTACAGAAACTCTATTTTTAAAACCGAATTAAAAAATCAATGTTTGATTACTGCTGTGGTTTTTAAATTATCTAAAACAGAAAACTATTCTCTATCTTACTTTGCGCTAAAAGAAGAATTAAAGAGAAACACACTGCCACTATGCTTAGAAAACGTAGCACAATCGGTTCTCAATATACGTAACAGCAAACTTCCCGATGTACGGAAAATAGGCAGCGCCGGTAGTTTTTTTAAAAATCCTTTGGTATCCCAAGCGCACTTACAAGCTTTATTACTTGATTCCCCCAACTTAACTCATTATCCTGTTGATGGTAAACATGTGAAATTAGCTGCCGGACAATTAATTGAAATAGCGGGATGGAAAGGAGTGCGTAAGGGCAATGTAGGAGTATATCCGTATCAAGCTTTGGTCATTGTGAATTACGGCAATGCTTCCGGAGAAGAAATACTGCATTTTTCACAACAGATACAAGAAGATGTTTTTAAACGCTTTCAGCTGCATCTCGAAGCAGAAGTAAATATAATTGATTAATACATTATGAATATGATAGAAATTGTTTGTACCAACAAAGAAAATATCAGAAAAAAATATGCGATGGGAACGACTTTATCTTTTATAGCCGATGATCTGAACATTAACCTGCAATATCCCATATTGGCGGCAAAAGTCAACAACGAAGTTAAAAGCCTCCAATATGAAATATATAAAAGTAAAGTCATTACTTTTTTTGACGTATCTCATATTTCCGGATATGCCGTATATGAACGTTCCATGTATTTTTTACTCTACAAAGCGGTCAAAGATTTATATCCTCAGGAAGATATTATCATTAAATATTCGATAGTAGGAGGGAAGTATTGTAAATTTGAAAATCCTAATTTTGAAGTATCGGAAGCCGTTGTTACAGCAATTTTGACAAGAATGAAGGAATTGGTAGCAGCAGATATTCCATTTGTGCGTAAGCAGATGTTAAGCGATGAAGCTATCGCATTGTATGAACAAAAAGGCTTGATGGATAAGAAAGAATTGTTGAAGCATCGCAAGATTTTTTATACCTCTGTTTATTATTTGGATGATACTCCCAATTATTTTTTCGGATGTCTGGTGCCCTCAACGGCTTATCTTACCCTTTTTGATTTAATAAAATTTGAAAGCGGACTGCTTTTACGCATGCCTTCCCGTCATGAGCCTTCAAAGTTAATGAAGCTTAGGGAATCCCCTAAATTGTTTTCGGTTTTCAAAGAGCATAAAGCATGGAACGATATTTTAGAAATTCCCTATGCCGGTGCGTTGAATGAAGCCGTTAAAAAAGGTCGTTCTACAGAAATTTTATTGCTGGCAGAAGCTTTGCAAGAGAAAAAAATCTCCAGCATAGCCGATAATATTGCTGCACGGGAAAATGTAAAAATGGTTTTGTTAAGCGGTCCCTCAGCATCAGGAAAAACAACCATTTGTAAACGTATTTCCGTTCAATTAGGGGTGCTCGGTTTTAAACCTGTACAGATTTCTATGGATAATTATTTCGTTGAAAGAGAATTTACCCCCAGAGACAAATATGGGAATTTCGACTTCGAACATATTGATGCTATCGATTTGGATTTGTTTCATGAACAAATTGCCGATTTATTTGCAGGGAAAGAAATTAAAATTCCTACCTACGATTTTCATGAAGGAAAGAAAGTGTGGAAAGGAAATACGCTTCAATTGCATAAAAACTCTATCTTAGTTATCGAAGGAATTCATTGTTTGAATCCCTTACTAACACAAACTCTTGACCCGGAAGTGGTTTTTAAAGTCTTTGTTTCTGCTTTAACTTCTATTGCGATGGATAAGCAGAATCCGATACATTCCAACGACAATCGTTTAATACGTCGGATTGTTCGTGATTACCGCTATCGGGGATATTCGGCAACAGATTCTCTGTGTCGATGGGCGAGTGTGCGAAAAGGGGAAGAAAAATGGATATTCCCTTTTCAAGAAGAAGCCGATATGATGTTTAATTCTGCTATTCTTTGCGAATTGAGTATATTGAAGCCTTTTGCCATGCCCTTGTTAAATGAAGTAATGGAAATATCATCCGAATATACGGAAGCCATGCGTTTGAAAAAATTATTGAGTTATTTTATTGAGATTCCTGAAACTGACGTTCCGCATTCATCCATCCTACGTGAGTTCTTCGGAGGAAGTGTGTTTAGTTATAAATAGGTCATTATGCTATCAAAAAACGAATTAAAATTTTTACGTTCCTTACAACAGAAGAAATATCGCAAAGAATATCAACAGTTTCTGGTGGAGGGTACCAAATCCGTTAAAGAAGTTATCGAAAGCGATTTTGTCGTTAAAAAGGTTTTTGCCGGGCAAAAATGGATAGAAGCCCATCCAAACGAACTGCAGGTAGAAATCACACAGCTTACACCTACCGAATGCGAACAAATAAGTTCCTTACAAACACCTCCCGAAATTTTTGCTTTGGTAGAAATGAAATCCAATTTACTTCCCGCAATCCCCGAAAAGTTCTTAATGCTTGACGATATCAAGGATGCCGGCAACCTCGGAACCTTGATACGTACGGCTGATTGGTTTGGTATTGAAAGCCTTGTTTGTTCCGAACAGAGTGTTGAATTGTACAATCCCAAAACCATACAAGCCAGCATGGGCTCTTTTGCTCATGTGAAAGTTTTTTATACGGATTTGATAGATTTTATTTCTCATCTTCCTGAAGCCTATACAATTTATGGAGCCTTTTTGGATGGGAAAGAGCTCGGAAAAGTGAAATTCTCGGCAAAAAGTATCATTCTTGTCGGCAATGAATCCAAAGGGATTTCGGATGAATTATTGCCTTATGTAAGCGAGAAAATTTTCATAGCAGGACATGCCCATCATCCCATGGACTCACTCAATGTAGGAGCTGCCACAGCTATACTGTGCTATGAATTAATGAAATAATAAAGAATATTAGAAAACAATACCAGCCTTAACGCCCAAGAAAATATACCAATTCGGGGCATAAGTATTGGCAAAGTATTTATCTTGGGTACCTCCCGAATCCGTGGCAGGGTCATGATATTTTAACGCAGATTCTTGTGCCTTTGCAGAGAAGGTTAGAATAAGTGCATTGGAATGGCTGATGTTCGCTTTAATTCCCAAACCCGACTCCAGCATAATGCCCGATTTAGCACCATGAACTACATAGGTTTTGCTATTAATACCGTAAGCGGATACCGTTTTTGAATCTACACTCCAACGGCTGCCATAACCGATATTCAAATACAAATGAGGAGCAAAATCGCCCGACATCATATTAACACGTAAATCCAAATAGATAGGCACGAAAATATTTCTCGGCTTGGTCCAGTAATCAAACTCTACTCCTAATCCCAACATAAAATACGGTGAAAACTGATACCCCATAAATTGAGAAATGCCCACAATAGGAATTTTATTCGGTATATCTTTTGTGGTTTCATAATATGGATAATTCACTTTATAAATGCCATTTAAAAACACAGGACTTGTAATAAACGCAGGTCCGTATTCTTTTCTGCCGAAATTAGCTTGGGCGTTTGTGTCGATTGTAAATGTTGAAAATACAATAGTGAATAAAAGTATAGAAGAAATATATGTATGTTTCATTGCCAATAGTAAAAATTTCCGCAAAAATACAAATTTTTATAATAAGAAGCAGCTGTTTATTGAAAAAAGAAAAAAATAAGTAAAAAAGCTTGCATTATTTAACTGTAATTTTTATGATTATGGTGTTTATAATTTTAGTACTTTTGCAAAAGTTTTTATATAGAAATAATTGATGGGTAGAATTTTGGCTATTGATTACGGGCAAAAGCGTGTTGGCATTGCTGTAACAGATGAATTACAGATTATTGCCAATGGTTTGTGTACGGTTTCTGCCAAAGAAATTTTTACTTTTTTATCAACTTATATGGTAAAAGAAAAAGTAGATGTTTTTGTTGTCGGCGAAGCCAAACAAATGAACAATACCGCCTCTTCGGCAAGTAAATTTATTGAACCTTTTGTTAAAAAATTAAGAGAGCTATATCCAGATAAACAGATAGTAAGAATAGATGAACGTTTTACCTCGCAAATGGCATTTCAAACGATGATAGAGGCAGGCTTGCATAAAAAAGCCAGACAAAACAAAGCCTTGGTTGATACCATTAGTGCCACCATATTATTACAATCCTATTTAGAAAGTAAAGATATACAATTAAAATATTCTAAATAAGTATGATATTACCAATAACTGTATATGGAAATCCGGTATTAAAAAAAGCGGCAACGGAAATTCAGAAAGATTACCAGGGCTTGCAAGCATTAATAGCGAATATGTATGAAACCATGTATTATGCAAGAGGAGTAGGCTTAGCAGCTCCACAAGTGGATGTGTTGATAAAATTATTTATTGTTGATACTGCTCCTTTTACCGATAGTGAAGACTATGCTGATGAAAAACCATTGAAACAAGTGTTTATCAATGCTGAAATTCTCGAATATATGGGCGAAGATACTGTCTTCAACGAAGGCTGTTTAAGTGTACCAGATATCAATGAAAATGTGATTCGAAAATCAATAATCCGTGTGCGTTATCAGGATGAGAATTTCGAGGAACATACCGATGTTTTCGACGGAATAGCAGCTCGTGTTATTCAGCACGAATACGATCATACGATGGGAAAGACATTTATCGATAGGATTTCCGGATTAAAAAAAACCTTGTTGAAAGGAAAATTAAACGATATTTCAAGCGGACGTAAATGTCCTTTTTATAAAGTTAAACAACATAAAAATTAATACTGATGTATACAATAAAAACACCTATTGTTATCCTATCATTGATGATTTTATTTTTTGCTTGCACCGAGTTGCGAAACAAACAACATAAAAAGATATTAATGTTGGAAAACACATTGCAAGACAGTTATGATACGCTTAAAATGGCGAAGTTGGTTGAATCGTATGATAAGTATGTAAATGATTTTCCGACCGATTCATTAGCGTCTGTTTATGTTTTTCGTGCGGCAGAAATAAACAGAGTATTGGGAAAAGGTACGGAAGCTTTATCCGATTATCATTTACTCATTAAGAAATATCCCGAAAGTGTGTATGTACCGGAAGCCTATTTCTTTATTGCTGTTGTGTATGAAAATGTGCTGTATGATTTTACAAAAGCCTCCGTTTCCTATCGTGAGTTTATGGATAAATTTCCGGAACATAGGCTCGTCAAAGATGCTAAACTCTCCTTGGAATACTTGGGGAAAAGTCCTGAAGAAATTATAAAGATGTTTGAAAGTCCTCAACCTGAAGATACTTTATAATTTTTGTAATGCAAATACATAACGACATAGGGGCACTGTCACACTATAAAAATGCCGTTGTTACCATAGGTTCCTTTGATGGAGTACATTTGGCACATCAACGGATACTGAAAAAATTAATAAGTGTAGCCAAAGAAATACAAGGAGTGTCGGTTATTATTTCTTTTTATCCTCATCCGCGCACGATTATCAATCCGGATTTTAAATTTCACATGATAAACACAGCGGAAGAACGCAATCAGCTTTTAGAGCAAGCAGGCGTGGATGTCTTACTAAACCTCCCGTTTACTCACGATTTTGCAGCCTTGTCATACCTTGATTTTATTCAGTTGCTGGTAAATCACATTCATCTACACAGCATTGTTTTAGGTTATAATCATAATTTCGGAAATAAGAGAGAGGGAAATACACAAAATTTGATAAAATTGTCAGAGAAGTATCATTTCAATGTGATAGAAGTTGAAAAACAAATTGTAGACTCTCAACCCATCAGTTCTACTCTTATCCGAAAAATGATGTACACAGGGAATATTGCCGAAGTGAATGCCTTGCTCGGCTATGCGTATTTCGCAGAAATTTGCATTCAGAAGGAAGTAGCCTACAATCAAAAGTTTGAATGTACACTTTGTCATTTATCGAAAATATTTCCTCAAAAAGGTGTTTTTAATGTACGCATTCAACAATATTATGCAAAAATATGTATTAATGAAAGTATGCTGACACTTACTTTTCAAGAAGAAGTGAAAGATATAATTGTAAAACAAAGGTATAATATTTATTTTATCTGATATGACTAAAAAAGATCCTTTTAATGCCATACGTCCTTATACAGATCAGGAGTTACCCTATGCCGTCAATAGAATGTTAATGAATCAGGGGTTTATTCAATCCTTGGCTAATTTTATAACCGATTCATCTTTACCTGCTACCGTAAAACGTATCCGAAAAATTACCAGCTGTCAACAAATGCAACAGGAGATTTTTGCTCCTATGATAAAAACTTTTATTCAGCGAAGTGTAGACCATTTAAGTTATGACGGCTTTCAGGATCTGGATGCCAATAAGTCGTATTTGTTTATTGCCAATCATCGCGATATTTTGTTGGATTCCGCAATCTTACAGCTTTATTTGTATTCTAAAGGATTACCTACTACCAAAATTGCCATTGGCGATAATTTATTGTCATCACCGATATTTACCGATATTGCAAAAATAAACAATATGTTTACCGTTATTCGGGCAAATACCCCCCGCACCATGTTGATTAATTCTACGTTGCTTTCCGAATATATCCGTCACAATATCTGCAAAGAAAAAAGTTCGGTTTGGATAGCACAACGTAACGGACGGACAAAAGACGGCTTGGATAAAACTCAACAAGGAGTGTTGAAAATGTTGTATTCCAGCGAGAGAATCAATGTGTTTCAAAGTTTAAAGAAATTAAATATCGTACCGGTAACCATTTCCTATGAGTTTGAACCTTGCGATAGGATGAAAGCCAGAGAATTGATATTGACAAAGAAGAATAAAATTTATATCAAAGAACATAACGAGGATTACCGTAGCATCACTACCGGAGTGTTTTCGTACAAAGGAAGTGTGCATTTGCAATTCGGGCAGCCGATTGATAAATTTTTTGATGAAAAATTAACATTCAATTCGGCAAACGATCAAATACAATATGTTACCAATCTAATCGATGAACAAATGTATAAAAATTATAAGCTGTTTCCCAATAATTATCTGGCTTATGATATGCAAAACAATACAACGCGTTTTCAGGACAAGTACACGGAAATAGAGAAACGTGAGTTTCTGAAACATTTAAATCGCCAGGCAAATATTGAAGATGTGAGCTTTGTGAAGATGAAACAAACCATTCTGGCTATCTATGCCAATCCTGTAAAAGCGTATCTAAGTCTTACCGAAAAAGATAAAACGATTTAATGACGAGTACCGCCCAATGAAAATATTGGATTTTTATATCATACGAAAGTTTTTAGTAACATTCTTTACTGCCATTAGTTTGATAATTATCATTGTGATAGTCGTTGATGTTTCTGAAAACATTCAGGATTTTTTAGATGGGAAAGCTCCTATTATGGAAATCATAACAGGCTACTATTTAAATTTCATTCCTTATTTTGTGAATTTATTAAGTCCTTTATTTACCTTTATTGCCGTTATCTTTTTCACTTCTAAGATGTCAGGAAATTCCGAAATAGTGGGTATGCTCAATGCGGGAATGAGTTTGTATCGCTTATTGGTTCCTTATTTAATATCTGCCGTAATTATAGGAATATTATCCTTTTATCTGAGTAATTTCTTAATTCCCACTACATCGAGGAATTTAATGGCTTTTAAAGAAAAATATGTTTCCCGTCAGGTGCGACCCAAACAATCGGATATTCATATTAAATTGACTACTGATACCTATGCGTATATACATTATTGGGACAATTTAAATTTAAAAGGTCATGATTTTTGGTATGAAAAGTTTGACAAAGATGGTGTTGCCTACAAAATTTCGGCACAGACCATATCGTGGGATTCTGTCGAAGCAAAATGGAGATTGTCAAATTATGTAAAACGATATATCTCCGGTATTAATGAAAAAGTGGAAACCGGATTGGCAATGGATACCGTTATCAATATGAAACCTTCCGATTTCGTATGGGTAAAAAATGGTGTTGATATTATGAATTATAAGGAAATCAGAACTTTTATTGCCGAAGAAAAAGCAAAAGGCTCCAGTATCGTTAAAGTTTATGAAGTGGAGAAACATCGACGGATTGCTTTTCCGTTTTCTACCATTATATTGACCGTTGTCGGGGTATGTGTTTCCAGTCGAAAGTCAAGACAAGGAATGGGCTTGCATTTATTGGTAGGATTGGCAATTTCTTTTTCTTTTATCATGCTGATGCAGGTATCGCAAGTGTTTGCCATTTCGGGCGGTGTCCCCATACAGTTGTCAATATGGGTGCCAAATATTTTATATTCCCTGCTTTGTGTGGGATTGCTGCTGACGACACCGAAGTAAAAACACTTGGTTTTTTTTCGTGCCGAAAAAAGTACAAGGTGAAAGTAAAAAGAGAAGATAGAATTGTAGGGACATAGCATTCTATGTCTCTTTTTTATTCCAATAGTTACTGTTATTGAAAGCAACAAAAGATATTAATAAAAGGATGTTTTTTGTTTTCGTAGGTTGTAAAAAGAATAATACATAATTATGCTCCAATGATTGGAAGCTTATCTGTCATTGTTAAGGTGGGCTCCTTAGCTTAATTACACAGTTATGTAATGCTTGGTGCATAGCCATCAAATGACGCTAAGGTGGGCTCCTTAACAACAGAACATAGCTATCTAATTGTTATCAGATACTTATCTATTTATTGGCCGATGCTTTTGCGTTTATAATTTACTAACTGTGAAAATCAAATTTCACGGCCTTACGCTCAGAATCTACTGAATTTCCTTGGACCATAATGATTCATAATTTCTCTCGTGATTTACTTTTTACTTTTACCTTGTCCCTTTTCCCTTGGTTAGTAAGTTTGTTGCAAGTGCTTCCCACGTTTATAAAAACGCCCTGCCTATCTTTTTTATCAGAGCATGCGTACTTGTTGAAAGGAGTCCTCATGCTCGTTGAAACGAGATTGCAATCTCGTTGGGTTGAGATTGCAATCTCGCTGAACTGAAATTGCAATCTCAGTTGAAGGAGTAAGGGAGGTCCTTTTAACCGCCTTGGGACGTCCGGCGTACGGACGTGGAAACTCATAAACACACATTCGATAATTAGGATTTCTATTGCCCGATAGAATCCTCTTGTTTACAAATGCTGCATACAACCTAATTCAGGCATTAACAATTCTTAATTCTAAATTCTTAATTCTAAATTTTCTCTCAACTCCGTAGGAGTTGCATATCTGTAGAAAAAAGGATTAGATTCCCGTTTTCTCACCCCGCAGGGGTGATATATTTGTATTTTTTGTTTTTCATCGCTTTGAAAAAGGCAACAAATCAATTAAAAATTAAAAATTAAAAATTAAGAATTAGACGTGACACCAATCTAATGAAATATCCTTAAAAAAGTGGACACAAAACAACGTTTTTTCATGCTTAAAAAGAGGGTGTTTTTACTTCCTTTTTTTGAGACCCCATTCTCGTCGTCACGAGTTGGCCAACTCGTCGCTCTGAGTTGCCCAACTCGTTGCTCTGAGTTGCCCAACTCAAAATGACCCTTCCTGGCACTACAATAAGATACATTAAATCAATAATTTAGCAAAATCACTTTTTTCGCCTTTTTTACCCTCCCAAAAGCTCTAAAATCCTCCCCAAAAACACCTTTTTTTTTGCTGTTTTAATAGGCGAAATTACTCGCAAAAAGAGGCAAATTTGGTGTGATGAAATCAATTAAAAGTTAAAAATTAAGAATTAAAAATGAAGACAAAAGTCTAAAGACGTTTTTTTCGTTCCGAAAAAATAAGGGTAGGCTGTGTATATCTCTTTGCGTTCTTTGCGTAAAACCTCTGCGTCCTCTGCGGTTAATTATGATGAATTAAGATTTAAACTTGATATAACGCGCTATTCAATAAGGGGGATTTCTATAACCCGATAGAATCCTCTTCCTTACAAATGCTACATACAACCTAATTCAGGCATTAACAATTCTTAATTCTAAATTTTCTCTCAACTCCGTAGGAGTTGCATATCTGTAGAAAAAAGGATTAGATTCCCATTTTTCTCACCCCGTAGGGGTGATATATAAGTGTTACAAAATTACAATTAATGTAATTTAAAGGTATGAAAACGATTTTTTCTTGTTCTTTTTGCTTGGTAAAAACCTTTTTTTCGGCACTAAAAAACTTACTGCTTTACATTTTCTTTGAGGGCGTCGCTGATGAGTTTTTTAAGTTCCAATACTTTTTTCTCAACAGCTTTTTGTTTTCCCGGACGATACATACTGGGGTATTTGCAGGCGACGGGTATGTATTTCAGGTCGCCGATTTTGCCTTTCACGTCTAATCCGAGTCGGGTAGGTAGAGGACTTTCTGTTACCGAAATATGATAATCGAAGGTCATGTCTAAGTTATGACGACCTGAAGCTACGGCTTTGTATTTATCCATAACAATTAAGAAAGGATAAATATCGATTTCATCTTTAAAAACCGTCATTTCAACGGAAATGCTATCGACTTTATTCTCTGTCTTTTTGTTGAAAGCTAGTAGTTTTGCTATTTCAGAGAAGGTCTTACTATCCATCAACACCAGGTTTTGTCCTTCCAAAGCGGCGGAGGCACGGAGGGTAGACATTTTCAATTCATAATTGGATTTCAGATTGGTCTGAGCGCCGAGATGAAATTCGGCTTTTCCTGCAAAAGATTTCAGCATAGGCACTAAGGTGTCGATTTCGGGAATCATTTGTATGAGGGAAGCAATATCGACATCCAACAAATGAAAATCAATGCCGACGAACAAATGATTTTTGCGTGGAGAACGGTACATGGCAGTCAATTGCATTTTTGCCGCTTCACAGGTAAACCCAATTTCTTCCAATATCATGACGCCATCTTTAACGGTTAAGCTTCCTTGTACATTTTCGATAACGGTTTGTCCGACCGTTGCTCTTTTTACCCAGGTGTTTAACAATACATCAATGCCCAAAGGAACCATAAAGGGATTGTCTTCTTTGGAAACTACATCCACATCAGCGGCAGCAGCAGAATCCGATGTGCCAAACCCACTTACGATATCCATGATTTGATTAATGTCTGTATTATCGGAAACGAAGTCTACGTTTGCTTTGAGTAAGTCTGTCTTTCGATAATACTTGTCGATATTGGTGATAACGCCTGAGAGTTTGAAATTAGATTTTCCCAAAATAATATGGCTTTCGTTAATAACGAATTTTTCGGGGGTAAAATCAAAAATGATGGAAGGAATTTCAACGGGAACATTTAAGGAAGCCATGTGTAACAGTCCGTTGCTAATGTTAGCATTTAAATCGGGCGACCACTGCAAAAACAATTCTTTTTCCTGGTCATCGTAAATACCTTTTCCTTTCAGCTTGACAATATCTCCGGTAAAAGACATTGTATTGCCCATACGAGCAGCGATTTTTTTGTTGTTATAGGTGAAGCGGATTTCAGGATTGTTTTTATTCTTTTTAGAAGGTATCATCGTCAGGGATCCCGACACTCCGCTAATGGCAGCATCTATTGTATCCATGGCGGCTTTAAGATTGCCGAAATTAAAATCGCAGTGAGCCGATAGCGGTTTGGTTGTATCCATAAAATCTGAAACTTGCGCCTTCAATTTAACCTCTTTCAATGTGGCATCAACTACATCAATCATTTCGATATCCATATCTTTGCTCAGAATTTCTATATCGAATAGTTTATCGGGAATTTTATTGTTTGCTGTTTTGGCAGAAGAAATTTTCAAGTTGGCATCGGGAGAGTTCACGAAAATACTATCGTTATATACTGCTTCCATGTCTATTAAACGAATGTCCCCCTTGAGTTTCATTTTTTGGAGGTCAAGGTTTTGCATGTCGTTCATGGAAAAATCAGTATTCATAGTTGCTTTTGCTTTACCTTTGATAATTAAATTCATATCCGAAGGTAATACCGGTTTTAACTCCACCAATTCCAAATTGCTGTTTACATTAACTTTAAATAGCATTTTATTAAACAGATCTATGATGCGTCCACTGAGTTCCAACACACTTTTCCCTGTTTGAGCTTTGAGAGAATGTATGTTTACCATACTCAAGGAATCTGTGTTTAAATCGAGATAGGCCAATACATCGGCGCTAATATTTTTAAAGGGGAGGGCAAATTTTTTATACGCAAATTGACCGTCAGCAAGAAATACATTGGCGGTAATAATAGGCATAAGGGAATCATTATAGGTGCCTTTAGCATTTCCTTTGAGTTCGAGATTGCCGGTAGCAGTTATATCTTTGAGCATGCTTTTGTACGTTTCGGGAATGATTTCTATTACTTCCGGAATTTCCCATGTATTGGTATGAAAAGCCATATCAATACCTATATCGCTAAATGATGCAGAAGGTTGTACAGTTCCATTTAAAAATATTTTAATTTTTTGGAGTGCCAATTCAGCATCGTCGAGGGTGATTTTTTGATGGTCGATGTTAAAGGTAAACGGCAAGTCTATTTCTACGGGGAGGGCATTGGCATAGACAATGGTGTCCATTTTAAAAAATACTTCAGGCATTTCAAAGCGGATAGAGCCATTGATGTCGGCCCCCGATTTTTCCCCTTCAATTTTAGTCTCAAAACTTTGGAGTTTAGCAGCAAGCGGGGTTGAATCATTCAAATTAAAAACGATGTTTCCGCTTTCCATGGTGAGTTTTGCCCAAGCATCTTCTATCGTAAGTTCTCCTTTTATAAGAGCTGACATATCGTTGATAGAAGCAAACATACCGGAGTTATGGTCTGTATAATCAGCATTTAAGTTTTTAATACGGATTTTATGAAGGTTAATTAAATCGAAAGGTAATTCAAAAGCAGTGTCTTCTTCGGTAGTATCTATTTCTACAATATTGAAATTGGTATTTCCTTTTGCATCCACAAACAGATGAGCCTCTACGTTACGAATATATACAGCAGTAACTTTAAGAGTATTATTAAATAATAACTCTTTTAAATTCAAAGAAGCTTTGAAGTCTTCAACAAAAGCCAATGTATCGGAAGGAGCATCCGGCATCGGATTGATAAGAGCTAAATTTTTGATTTGCAAACCGACATGAGGAAAGGTGCTGAAAAAGGTTACATCTACCGTATCAAAATCGGTAGTACATAAAATAAATTTATCTACTTGATTTCTAACAATAGGTGTCAGTTTATCAGGGGTAACTATCACCCATAAGAGGATAAAAACAGTAATGATGAGTACGGTTATAAGTGAGGCAAGACTTATGCCGATGATTTTCAATGTTTTTTTCATTATTAATGCTATTTATTTCTAATCGACTCTTGTAAAGGAATAACTTTTTCCGTAATCGTCATGATAATTTAAATTGGTAGTAGTCAGTGCGGTTACAGTATAACTTTTTGGAATTTTTCCTCCCATTTCGAGGATATGAATTTGTATAAGATCGTCTTCTTCTAAGGTCCACGTAAAGGGAAGTGCTTCTTCTTCCGTAACATCATCGGAAGTGTCCCACGTTTTTCCGTCTCCGTTGGAATAATAACGTTCGTAAAGGGTGCCTTGTTGCCATTTCCCCGGTAGGAGTGTTTTATCGAACTCTTTTTTAGTGTTAAATAAATCGCAAGATGTTAAAGTGAATGTGAGGAAACACAAACTCACAATCATTGCCGATAACTTTCTCATAATATGTTGAATTTTATAGTATCTCTGCACTTAGTTTTTTTACAATATACACATGCAAATGTATAAAAATTATTGTTCGGATTTAAAAGATTTCTTCATGCAAAAATAATTAAATAATTAATAATTCTCAAAAAAGTATCACAATATTTTGTACTTTTGTAAACTTAAATAAATAAATATACATTAAAAAATTATTCATTATGTCAAAAGATATGAAAGCAGAAAATGCTGAGAAATTAAAAGTTTTAAATTCAACATTAGAACGTTTAGAAAAGGTGTATGGCAAAGGCGCCATTATGAAATTAGGTGATAAACCTTCGGAAGAAATAGATGTTATTTCAAGCGGATCTATCGGTCTGGATGTTGCCATGGGAGTAAACGGATTTCCTAAAGGTAGGGTTATAGAGATTTTCGGACCTGAATCTTCCGGTAAAACAACTTTGGCCTTGCATGCCATTGCAGAATCGCAACGTAAAGGAGGGATCGCTGCTTTTATCGATGCAGAACATGCCTTCGATAGATTTTATGCCGGGAAATTGGGCGTTGATTTGCAAAACTTATTGATTTCTCAACCGGATAATGGAGAACAAGCCCTTGAAATAACAGATAATTTAATTCGTTCCGGAGCCATCGATATTATCGTGATAGATTCTGTGGCAGCATTAACTCCTAAAAGTGAAATAGACGGTGAAATGGGGGACTCTAAAATGGGACTACAAGCTCGTTTGATGTCTCAAGCCCTGCGTAAGTTAACATCAACAATTAGTAAAACAAATTGTTGTTGTATTTTTATCAACCAATTGCGTGAAAAAATCGGAATAGTATTTGGTAATCCCGAAACAACAACCGGTGGCAATGCTTTGAAATTCTATGCTTCCGTTCGTTTGGATATCCGCCGGCAGGCACAAATCAAAGATGGAGAAAGTGCGGTGGGTAATCGCGTGAAGGTGAAAGTAATCAAAAATAAAGTGGCGCCTCCTTTCCGTACAGCGGAATTTGATATTATTTATGGAGAAGGAATATCAAAACCGGGCGAAATAGTGGATTTAGGAGTTGAATATAATATCATTAAGAAAAGCGGCTCCTGGTTTTCTTATGGTGAAGTGAAATTAGGTCAAGGTCGTGATACCGTTAAGCAAATGTTAATAGATAATCCGGAATTATCAGCTGAATTGGAGGGAAAAATAAAAGAAGTCGTCAAATAAAACATCCTAATGAAAAAGAACAGTATTCTTATTTTAGGAAGTATACTTTGTTTTATTTGTTTATTCGCTTGTAATAGCAATCAACAAACGGAAGAAGCCTATGCAAACATGCCTCCCGAATTAGCGAATATTTATAAAAAAATCAACAAAGATCCTTCAAATGCTGCTCTTTATGTTGAGCTTTCCGATTATTATACTAAAACATCAACGCTTGACAGTGCCCTGAATACTATTTTGACAGCTCTCCGTTTAGATTCTAATAATGCGAATTATTATTTGAAATTATCCGACATTTATTTTGCCATGCAAAACATAGATGCTTCGGAAGAGATTTTGGAAAAAGTAATTGCTATCGATCGTACGAATAAGGAAGCCTATTTAAAATTAGCAGAATTACATTTTCTACATAAACGGTATAAAGAAGCCCGTAAATGTTTGGACGATGTTTTATTGATCGATAATTATAATCCCAAAGCTTATTTTATTCGAGCATGGGTATATAAAGAAGAAGGAGATACGAATGCTGCTATACGCTCGTATATGGCTGCCGTGGAACAAGACCCGAATTATTTTGAAGCCTACGAAGATTTAGGGGTTTTGTATCACCATAAAAAAGACCCTTTAGCCATCAGTTACTATAAGAATGCATTGAATATTAAGCCTGATAATATTCAAGTTTTGTATAATTTAGCGATGTTTTATCAAGAAACGGGAGATTTTGAAAAAGCGCTTCAACAGTATAAAATGATTTTACAAGTGAATCCAACGTATACTTATGCCCTGCATAATATCGGATGGATTTATATGTATGAACAGCAAAAGTATGATGAAGCCATCGCTTTTTTTACCAAAGCGATTGAATTGGATACCACATATATTGAAGCTGTTTACGATCGAGGTTGTGCATTTGAATCTTTAAAAAAATATAACAATGCCCGTCAAGATTATGTGTATGTATTAAAATTGAACGATACCTATGAGTTGGCAATCCAAGGATTGAATCGTTTGGATAAGCTTCAAAATAAATAATAATTGTTTTATGAGTACAAAAACCGGTGTACGCTTGAATGTAAGAAATGTATCTTTAATTTTAGGCTTTGGTGTCATTGGCTTTTTAGCGTGGTATTTTTCAGAGATTACCATTTATCTTATTTTATCAATGATACTGGCTTTGATAAGCTCCCCGTTGAAGAAATTGGTTTCCAAAATTAAAGTCAGGGGGTACGGATTCTCTAATACAATTGCTACTGTCTTGGCTTTGTGTGGTGTTGTTTGCATCATGGGAGTTCTTTTATATCTTGTTATCCCACCGGTAGCTCAGCAAATCAATTCTATATCAGCCATCGATGAAGTGCAATTCACACGTGCTATCGATCAACCGCTGCAGAATATGGATGTGTTGCTGAAAAATTATAATATCATTAATGAAGATGAGCATGTGAAAGATATTATTATCAACACAACAACCGATTATGTTAAAAAAATAAACCTTTCTTCCCTTTTTGGAGGTGTTTTGCAAGGATTGGGTTCTTTATTTTTAGCTGTTTTCTCGATACTCTTTATCGCTTTTTTCATGTTATTGGATTTTACAAAAGTACAGAATACCATTGTGCGTATGGCTCCCAATCAGTTCCAACATGAAATTACAAATATTTTTTTGAATTCTAAACGTTTGTTGTCGAATTATTTTGTTGGGCTGTTTTTAGAAATCATTATCATGAGTGTATTGGAGTTTCTCATCCTAAGTCTTTTTGGAGTCCCTAATGCCTTGTTGATAAGTGTGATTAGCGGCTTGATGATTATTATTCCTTACATAGGTTCAATTATATCGTTCGTATTGGGTGTTTTTATTGCCATGACAAGTGTCTATTTGATGATGCCTGATGCCAATCTCACCCATGTTTTATTGAAAGTAATGGGGACTTCCATCATTTGCAGACTGCTGGATAATTTCTTTTTACAGCCTTTCATTGCTTCGAAATCCGTAAAAGCTCACCCCTTGGAAATCTTTTTAATAGTACTGTTAGCCGGCATGATAGCCGGAGTGCCGGGTATGATGCTTGGCATTCCTGCTTATACTTTTGTGCGGGTGTTTGCCAAAGAATTCTTCGGAAATAATAATTTTATACGAACGCTAACGGAAAAAATGGATATTAAGAAGGAGTAAATTAATCATCCTCTTCCGGATCTTGCGATAATCTTGTTAAACTGGTATCTTTGGTATACTTGGCATTGACGATGGCTTCAGTAATGTTAATGATAAAATCACCTATTTTTTCAAGCAAGGCATAAATGCCGCTATATATAATGCCTGTTTCATAAGGGTATACCCTATTTTTCAGGTTTTCTAAGTGCTCTGTACGTAACACATTTCGGTAGTTGTTGATTTGTTCTTCAGCGTCAAGGGCTCTGTTTATTTCTACATTCCGATAATTTTCGTTCAAATTTTCGTTCATAATTTGTAATGCAATGCGAACCAATTCATACAGTTTATTCAGGTTTTCCCTCATTTCGGGAGTAAACCAAATCTTTTGTTCATTTTTATCGTCTATCATTTTTGCCAATTGGAAATTTTGATCGGCTATACTTTCAAGGTTGTCAATAATGCGTAACATGCCCCTGACTCTAAGTGTTGTTTCGGAAGTAATACTGTCAGATGATAAGCTCGTGAGATAATTGGCAATTTCAATTTCCATCTTGTCAGAGATAGATTCATAATGCTCAATGCGTTCTAAGAGAGTTGCATATTTCTTTGAATCTTTTAAATCCATGAGTTGCGGAATAAATTCGTACATACGGGTAACTCTTCGTGCGTAAACCTGGATTTCTTTTTTAGCCGAATCGATTGACAACTCACCTAAGCCGACAAAACCTGAGCTAATATATTCCAATTTAAATATTTCATCTTCATCCATTGGCTTACGTTTCACCATGTACTCTGATAGTTTTTCAATTTTGGGTACAAACCAAATAAGTAAAGCGGTATTTGTTAAATTAAAAAATGAATGAAAAAACGACAATGCAAAAGGTATTGCGGAGGCTTCTACAAACGGGGAATGTCCTTCGATTTGTATAGTAACTTTATCAATAAATGGGACAATCAAACGAAAGGCAATCAATACCCAGATTACCCCTATAATATTAAAAATTAAATGAGAACGAGCTGCCTTTTTGGCTTGTATATTTCCTATTGCTGCGGCAATGTTGGCAGTAAAAGTGGTACCTATGTTTTCTCCCATTACCAATGCTAATGCCATCTCAAAGGGTATGGCTCCTGCACTACATAAGATGAGTGTTATTGCCATCATCGCTGAAGAGGACTGCAAAACAATGGTAATTATTGTACCGATAAAAACACATAACAGTATGGTGACATAAGAAATTGAACTATCCGAAACAAAACTTGTCATGAATTGTATAAAGGCAGAATTGTTTGCGAGGTCAAGAGTTGCAACCGAATCCTTTAAAAAAGATAACCCTAAAAATAACAAACCAAATCCCATGAAACATTCTCCCATAGGCTTTAATCGTTTATTTTTAATAATCATAAATATAAATCCCAGTCCGATGATGGGAATAGATAATGATGAAATGTCGTATTTGATTCCAAATAAAGTGATAATCCAAGCGGTCATCGTGGTTCCTATGTTAGAACCCATAATAACCCCAATCGCATTTCTTAAATTCAGTACACCGGCATTTACAAAACTTACAACCATGACAGTTGTTGCGGATGATGATTGAATAATACTTGTTACTAATGTTCCGGTTAATGCGGCTTTGAAACGATTTGAGGTGAAAGAAGCTAAGACAGTGCGTAATTTATTCCCCGATAACTTTTGCAAAGCTTCACTCATATACTTCATCCCAAAAAGAAAAAGTGCTAAAGAGCCTATAATTAATGCTGTTAACGATATGATACCAAAAATATTCATCTATGTTTTATCTGTTTTTTTTGATTTACAAAGTAACAATTTTAAGCCACACCCCTATAATAAAAAATGAAAATGTAACATGAATGTAATATATATGTAATAACTAAATATTGTGAAATACTCCGTTAAATATCATTATGCTTGTAACTGCAAGAATTTAAAGGTATTATTAAATTCATGCCATATGTATTAGAAAACGATTAGCACGTATAAAATTTTGAGATTTTTTACTAATTAGAAACATAATTTATAGCTTCGTGATTGAATATTTTATGTACATTTGCAAAAAAATCGTTTTTTTGACATACCGATTATTCTTTAATTTATTTGAATGTTAATCATATATAAATGAGTAGAGCAAGAGAAAGTTTTCAAATAATAGCTGTAATTCTAACAGTCATCGTTGTGATAACTATTGTTTTTTTTTTAATAAAAGCTTATCATTATTTTCAGAAAGATGATATTGCTGCCTATGATATCTTTACTCCGGAAACCGCTATGGTTTTGAAATGTGATAATTTGCTTTCTGTTAAAGAATTGTATGCATCAGGAGCTCCCTATGTCTCTTTTCTTCTGTCAACGGATAATCAACAACAGTTACGTAAATTTATCGGATATATGGAGACACTTCCTTTTATGAATGCCGTCATTAAGTCTTGTCCGGTATATATCTCTGTTTACAATAAAGAAAATAAACTGTCTTATGGATATGTTATCGAAACAACCAAAAAGTACGACAAAGAAATATCTACTTTTTTATCTGTATTGAAAAAAACACATAAAGCGGAATCTTTTACCTACAAACAATGGGAAGTTTTTAAACTAACGTTGCCATTAAAAGCCATATATTATTGTTATACGCAAGGTTTGTTAATTGGTAGTTTCGATGAACGAACAATGTATGCCTCATTGAATCAAATTGAAAATTCCAATAAAATTATTACTAACGAGATAAAGGAAGTTGTACAAACAGTGAATGAGAGTACTTCTTTTTGTCTGATAATTCAACACGATGTTCTACATTCATTTTTAGAGAATATTAACACTGCATTGATAGATGCATATATGTGGAATTATGTATCCTTGTGTACATGGTCAGCTCTGGATGTTTCATTTAAAAACGGCAAAATTGTTTTATCGGGTTATGCATTACTTGATAGTTCAAAAAAGGAATATGCATTCTATACCAATAAAAAAGCTGTTTTCCAATACAAAGACATGCTTCCGCAGCATATACGCTCAGTGCTTGTTTTAAACGGCGGTTCTTATTCAGATTTTAAAAGTTTGTATCATGTAGCTCTCGGCTCACAAGAAGATTTTTTTGAAATGTTGCAGCCCAATAGTATGCTTAGCTTTCAACTCAACAACAAAACCGGAACGGAATTTATTCTTGTTCAATCCGATGATATTGAAGAAGCGAAATTTCATCTGTTTAATTGCTTAAATAGTACTTTTGAAAACAATAGTTATATCCTCGATACTTTTTATAGGGAAGCTTATATGATAGGCAAAATCGATATTCCTAACTTTTTTCTTTCCAAATTACAGGTGGCGCCTGCTATAAAGCGATTAAAAGCCTATACTTGCATCGACAATTGTATGCTTTTCTCGGATACGGATACAAATATAACGCACTATATTTCACTAATGAAAGAAGAAGCTATGATAAAAAATGACTCTTCTTTTATGACATTGGATGCATATTTTCCAAAGCAAACAAATCTTTTATACTATAAGCAAACAAAAACCTTTTCCGGTACTGCTGACGCTTTCACGCATTTATCATCCACTTTACATGCGTATCGAATGCAAAGTGCGTATTATGATGATAACACAATGTATTTTACCTTGGTAATGGATTTTAAATAAAACGAAATTAATTGGAACGTTACATTAGAAACGTTTCCGGTTTTTGGATCAATCTCAAAAGA
>JAGOKS010000048.1 GCA_017994425.1 Bacteroidales bacterium
GTGCTAACATAGGAATGTCTTTCCATATACCGGAAAGATTTTCTAATTTGTTGCGAAGAGCTATGATAGTGTCAAGGAGAATTTCTTTATGAAATCCTTGCATTAAGTATGGAATAGCCGTGTTGTTAATGTCTTGAGACGTCAATCCGAAATGAATAAATTCTTTGTAATCCGATAAATGAATGTTTTCAAAGACTTCTCTCAGATAATATTCTACTGCTTTGACATCATGATTGGTTGTTTTTTCAATTTCTTTGATTCGCAGTGCTTGAGTATATGAAAAGTTTTTGTAGATATTTCTAAGTGTGTCAAAACAATTTTTATCTATGTTTTTTAACTCAGCCAGAGGGATTTCGCATAAAGCAATAAAGTATTCTATTTCAATATATACCCTTGTGCGGATATAAGCGTATTCCGAAAAGTAGTCGGAAAGTGCGTTAACTTGGGAATAATAACGTCCGTCTAAAGGAGAAATAGCTGTTAATGTGTTCAATTCCATATCGGATGTTTTTTTGCAAAGATAATAAAATAATGCTTTGTGTTCGATACATTAATGTATTTTTTATAATTATTCAATGATACCTTGTCTTTTTTTGCATTTGATACATGATTTGGATTATTATCGCCACACATTTTTTTATACACTATTTCCGATAAATTCAACAAATTCTTCGCTTCGCTCAGAATGACAGTTCTATACATTGTGTAGAAAAGGCTAAGGGGTTGGTTTGCGGCTTTGCCGCAAACCAACCCCTTAGCCCCCATCTTTATCTTTAAAGCTATTGTCATTCTGAGCGTAACGAAGTGAAGCGAAGAATCTGTAAGAATATAGAAATTTATATCGGACAATAATGATACAGATACAATAATAAAAATGATTCCAAAATATTATTTTTATTAAAGTTTTTTAACGCCAAAAACACAATATATTGATTAGAATATTCTTCTTTTAATGAACTAAAAATATGAATTATAATCTATTAAAAATAATATGAAAAAAAATAAAAAAACAAATAAAAAAAAGTATATATTTGTCAAAAATTTAAAATATTATGTTAAACTAACAAATTAAGAAAAATAAATAAAAATTTTAAAATGAAGAACATCTTTACTTTTTTTGCATTCAGTTTATTAGTTTTCACTGCTTGTAACAAAGAAACTGATTTGGAAAATTCAGTATTAAGACAAAAAGATATGGAAGGAGATCCTGTTGAAGGATTGACTATTCTTGGCGAACAACTTCCTAATCCTTATTCTTTAGAAAATATGACCACTGCTTATGATTCATTAGTGGCAGATAGCGTTTTTAACATAGGGGATCCAAGTAATATTTTAGCCCCTACACATTTGTATGTACGTTTTCTACCCGAAGATTCAACTGAATTTAATGCGCTTATTGATGACGAAACCTTAGCATTGTTTGATTATCCATTAGACTATGAAATTGAACAACGGGGAATATATTATCATGATCCAACTATTCCCGAAGATGAATGTACATGGCTTTATACGGTAGTTCCTATTAATTATTCCTTCCCGACAAATATTACCTATCACATATTAGATAGTTGTATTATTCCCGAAGAAAACACTCCGTATTATTACTATCATGATAAAATGGAAGAAAAATCTTGTTGGTTATTTCAACCTGATTTAATGGAAGATGATGAACAAAAAAGTACAAATAAAGCAACTCCGGAAGGGAATATTTATGTTCTAAGAGATAATAATTGGACTGGAGTAGAAAAAACTAAGGTTCGTGTAAATAATTCCGTAAAAATTGCATCAGGCTGGACATCTGAATCTGGATATTATATAGTTAATAAAAGTTTTTATATAAAAAACGTAGATTATACAATTGTTTTTGAAAATCAGCTTGGATTTAAGGTATGGGGAAATTGGGGCTTCATTAATCCTGCTACTTATAATATAGGAAAATATTCAAAAAATGGGTGTAATAAATATTTTAATTACACCTCTGTTGGTTGGAATTGGGCAACTGTAAATAATGCCGTGTATAAATATTTTCAATATTGTAGTTCAAAATCGATTACAAGACCCCCTTCAAATTTGAGAACATGGGTTATAGCTTCAAATAATATAAATACAGTAATGGGTTGTGCCGGCATGTTTCGTAGAACATGGGGAAAATATGGATTTAATTCTAATTCACAAGTATCTACATTTTTATCTAATAAAGTAATGGTTTTTGCTGCAAATGTTATAGCAAAAATAACTAAATTTGCTCAACCGGATTTAGTAATTGTAATTCAAAATGGTTATTATAACTATAATCATATCTTTCAAACTACTTTTCATGAATGTGCTCATGCCAGTCATTGGCAAAAAGTTGGAAGTGCTTACTGGGTTAATTATATAAACTATATTATTACTTATGGAGCCTATGGCGATGGAACTGGAGCTAATGCAGGTTATTGTGGTGTTGGTGAAATGTGGGGTAACTATGTAGGTGCTCTTTTTAGAAAAGAATATTTCAATGAAGTAGGATGGGATTTTTTCCAAGACGATGAAGATTGGTTTAATCCGGGATTTTTAAGAACAGTAGATTCCATTCCAGGCATTTCACTATCTGATATTTATAATTGTCTTACTTCAACTACGACTACATTTTCTGAATTGATAACACAATTAAAAACACATACGGTATATGAAAGTCAAATAGATGATGCTTATAATAGTTATCCTGATTGGCCTTAACAAATAAAAACATTTAAATATGAATGGTATTAATTTTAAAAAAAAAGCATTAAATAAATTATTATTTATTTTTTTAGTAATAAATTGTTCGAGTTGTAATTTATTTTATTGGGATGGACACGATATGGAGTATCATGTTTATTTGCAAAACGATTCAAAAGATACTTTAACTGTTGCAATTGGAGATGGAAATAAATACGTATTCGATAGTGTAAATAATTTCACTCCCGATTCAAAATTACATTTGCAACTTATTGGAATAAAATATGATAGAACAATTACAGGTAAAGTTAAAGAAACGAATATTGATGTAATAAGAGATGAATTATTTGTTGGTACACAGATAAGTTTAGTTTCGGGAGTTCGTGTTTATCGTAATGATTCTTTATTAATCAATTGGGAAGGTCCATTACGTGAAATGGGAGCAGATACTCATCATTTTTATAATTACAGTTCATGGGAATGTTATGAGACCTCCAAGTGGGAAGGAGTAGTATTGTTTACAATAAAAGATTCGGATTTAAAGTAAAGAAATTCTTACTTCGCCACAAAATACACTCTGACAATAATTATAATTACATCTATCCAACGGATTAACGGAACGGCTTCATAAACAAAAAAATAGTTATATATTTCCAAAAAATAAATGCTCTTTTAAAAGGACATACACAAGATTTATGAAAACAAGAAGAATAAAGGTTATCATTTATTTATTATTGATTTTAAGTTGTTTCGGATGTGATTTATTTGCATGGGATCGAACAGATATGTTTTATTATGTTACGATTAAAAACAATACACAAGATACTATTAATATCGAAATTGGGAATGGAGGAATGTATACATATTATGCTGCCTTTATGCCTGATTCTTCGGAAGTGTTTAATTCGAAGGGGATTAGATTTGATAAAGAAAAAAAGATTGATATTAAAAAAGTATTTGCTGATTCTGATAGGCAATGGTTGTCAGGTTTTAAAATATATAGACACGATAGTTTATTGGTTAATTGGGAAGGACCTCCCCGCGAAATGGGAACGAAAATACATCATTTTTATAATTACAGTTCATGGGAATGTTATGAAACCTCAAAATATGAAGGTGTAGTATTGTTTACAATAAAAGATTCGGATTTAAAGTAATATTTTTTGTTTAAATTCAAAATCAATACTCTTAATTTATATATTACAATTGTCCGATAAATTCAACAGATTCTGAGTGAAGCGAAGAATGACAATGTTTTTATCGGACTATAATGTTTTTCATACTCAATTTTTAATTTTATGTTTTATTAATGGAATTTGTCATTGATAGTAAGTCAAATAGCATTTAATCAAGGTATTATCTTACATTCGCGAAGGATAGTTTTAGAGCATAGAAACGGCAAGATATTATCCGAAATTAAATGTAATATGCAGAAAAACAAATATAAGTTTTCTTATTTCAACAAAAATACCGATGTATTGTTTTTTTTATACTTTTGCAGCGGTTCTAATAAAAACGTTAAAAAAATACGCTATGAAGTTTAAAATTGTTGTGTTGGCAAAACAAGTTCCTGATACCAGAAACGTCGGGAAAGATGCTATGAAAGAAGATGGTACAGTAAATAGGGGTGCTTTGCCGGCTATTTATAATCCTGATGATCTTAACGCATTGGAAGTAGCATTGCAAATAAAAGAAAAGAGAAATAACACTGAAATTATTGTAGTTAGCATGGGACCTCCTCGTGCAGCATCCATTATCAGAGAATCCATATTCAGAGGAGCTGACAAAGGATACTTATTGACGGATAGAAAATTTGCCGGTTCTGATACCCTGGCAACGTCTTATGCATTGAGTAAAGCCATAGAGAAGATAAATCCCGATTTGATAGTATGTGGTTTGCAGGCTATTGATGGTGATACCGCCCAGGTTGGTCCTCAGATTGCTGAGAAATTGCACATGCCACAAGTAACCTATGTAGAGAAAATAGAGTCTATTGATGATAAAAAAATGGTGTTGACACGCCGTTTAGAAAGAGGTGTAGAAACGGTAATACTTCCTTTTCCTGCTTTATTAACGGTACATGGTTCCGCTTGTGCTTGCCGTCCTATTAATGCTAAACGTATGTTGAAATATAAACATGCTCATACGACGAGTGAATTGCAGGAGCAGAATCGTGATTATACGGATATTTTTAAAGAACATCCTTACTTGCATATCGAAGAATGGAATGCGGAAAATGTGGGTGCCGAAGAAGCTAAGCTCGGATTGTCGGGTTCGCCTACTAAAGTGAAAGAAATAGAAAGTGTAGTGCTAACGCAAAAAGAATCCAAACGCTTTACAGAAAAAGACCAAGACGTCGATCAATTAATGAAAGAATTATTAGAAACAAGAGTAATCGGATAAAAGTATGAAAAATATATTTGTTTATTGTGAAGTAACAGAAGAGCATCGCATTGCGGATGTGTCTTTGGAATTACTGTCTAAAGGGAGAAAATTAGCGGATGAACTGGGTGTAGATTTGGAAGCAGTCGTCTTAGGAGTAAAACTGGAGAAAGCCCTGGAACAATTACGTTTTTTTGGTATATCGGTAATACATCTTGCTGACCATGAAAAGTTGTTCCCCTACAGAACGCTTATGCATGCGAAATTGGTAAAAACACTCTTTGAGAAAGAGCAGCCTGAGATAGCTTTATTTGGTGCAACATCCGTAGGAAGAGATTTGGCTCCCCGCATAGCATCTGCTTTGCGTTGCGGATTAACAGCCGATTGTACCGGTTTAGTCATCGGAGATCATACCGATGAACGTAAAAAAATGAATTATAAAAATTTATTATACCAAATACGTCCTGCTTTCGGAGGGAATATCATTGCAACGATTATTAATCCTGAAACGCGTCCACAAATGGCTACCGTCCGCGAAGGAGTGATGAAACTGGAACCCCAAACGCTGAAGAATGCTCCTATAGTAAAAGAAATAGATTTACAATTAATACGTCCTGAGGATGAAATAATCACTATTGTTCATCGTCATATAGAACCTCCAAAAGTAAATTTAAAAGGAGCGCAGATATTGATAGCCGGTGGGTATGGTATGGGGAGCAAAGAGAACTTTGCTATCCTTTATGAACTGGCAGAGTTGTTGGGAGCTGAGGTAGGAGGAACGCGTGCAGCGGTAGATGCAGGCTTTTGCGGACATGAACGTCAAATAGGGCAAACGGGGGTTACGGTACGTCCTAAATTGTACATAGCTTGTGGTATTTCCGGAGCCGTACAACACCGAGCAGGAATGGATCAGTCAGCAAAAATAATAAGTATCAATACCTCAAATCAAGCACCTATCAATGCCATTGCCGATTATGTCGTCATTGGTGATGTGATGAAGGTTATCCCTAAAATGATACAATCTTATAAAAAACAGATTAACTAATTTAAGAATAGAAACTAAATACGATATAGAATGGAAAACTTTTTTTTAGATAATGAACATTTGAAATTTCATTTATCTCACCCTCTTTTGAAGAGCATCGTGAAAATGAAGGAAAAGGATTATACGGAATCCAAACAATACGATTACGCTCCCTTTGATTTTGAAGATGCCATGGATTCTTATGAAAAAGTATTGGAAGTGTTGGGCGAAATTTGTGGAGAAGTCATTGCTCCTAATGCAGAGGAAGTAGATAAAGAAGGCGTTACTTTGTCAAACAATGTAGTTTCTTATGCGAAAGGAACGCAACAAAATCATGAGGTACTCAAAGGAGCAGGCATGTATGGTTTATCGCTTCCCCGAAAATATGATGGCTTGAATTTTCCGATGACACTCACCATAATGGTTGCTGAAATGATAGCAAGGGCAGATGCCAGTTTCTCCAATATATGGAGTCTTCAGGATTGCGCCGAGACCATTCATGAGTTTGCTTCCGAAGAATTAAAAAATAAATATTTACCTCTCATCCATAAAGGTTATACTTGTTCCATGGTGTTGACCGAACCCGATGCAGGTTCCGATTTGCAGGCAGTAATGTTAAAAGCGCATTACGATGATGCTTCTAAATGCTGGCGACTCAACGGAGTTAAACGGTTTATTACCAATGGCGATGCTGATATTCAATTGGTGTTGGCACGTTCGGAAGAAGACACTACCGATGCAAGAGGACTTTCGTGTTTTTTATATGACCGTTTAGACAATGCCGTCATCGTTAGACGTGTAGAAAATAAATTGGGTATCAAAGGAGCTCCTACTTGTGAATTAGTATATAAAAATGCACCTGCACAACTCATTGGAGATGCACGCATGGGATTAATTAAATATGTTATGTCCCTGATGAATGCTGCACGATTGGGAATAGGTGCCCAATCGGTAGGATTGGCAGAAGCTGCTTACCGTGTAGCCTATAAATATGCCAATGAACGAGAACAGTTTGGAAAGAAAATCAATGAATTCGCTCCTGTATATGAGATGTTGGCAAGTATGCGTGCGAAAATTGACGGAATACGCTCTTTGTTGTATGAAACGGCACGCTATGTAGATATGTATAAACTCTATACTTCTGAAAGTAAAACCAGAAGCCTGAATAATGAAGAAAGAGACGAAATGAAGTATTATCAACGCCTTGCTGATATTTATACTCCGCTGTTGAAATTATTCGCCAGTGAATATTGCAATCAGGTAACCTATGATGCCATTCAGATTCATGGAGGAACGGGATATATGAAAGATTTTCCGGTAGAAAGATTGTATCGGGATGCCCGTATTACCAATATCTACGAAGGGACTTCTCAACTGCAAGTTGTTGCCGCTATTCGTGGCATCAGCAGCGGTGCTTATTTGAAACGTGTTAAAGAATACGAAAATATGACCCTTAAACCGGAATTGCAGCCTTTGAAAAATATTTTGTTGGATATGACTGCCCGTTTCGAGAATGTTATAGATATTTTGAAAGAGCGGAATCATCCTGAAATATTCGATTTCCAATCACGACGTCTTGTTGAAATGATGGGAAATATTATTATAGGCTACCTCTTGTTACAAGATAGTAACCGGAATGATAACTATGAATATACAGCAAGAGTATTTATTCGTATGGGCAATGCTCAAAATCATGAAAGGGAAAATTATATTATAGATTTTACCGTTAATGATTTGGCTGCTTTTCAGACGAATAAATAATTTCTAATTCTAATGATACGAAAAGTATGGGATTTCGGAAGTTAACGGAGTCCCATTTTTTTATATTTCTTTAAAAAGAGCAGGTAATAATTTCTCGATTTTAGAAATTCGAATAATATCGATGCCGGTACTGTTTAACTCTTTCGGATTGTAGGAGGAAATGAATATGCGTTTATATCCTAATTTTTTAGCTTCGTTGATACGTTGTTCCACACGACTTACCGGGCGTATTTCACCCGATAAACCGACTTCGCCGGCAAAGCAGGTTTTAGAATCTATGGAAATATCGAATAAAGAGGACATCACGGAGGTAACAATGGCTAAATCGGCAGCAGGGTCATCAATGTGAATGCCGCCGGTAATATTTAGAAATACATCTTTTGCATTTAGTTTTAATCCGCATTTTTTTTCTAAAACCGCCAGTAACATGCTCAGCCGACGCAAGTCGAAACCGGTAGAAGAACGTTGGGGATTTCCGTAAACGGCAGGACTTACCAAAGATTGGGTTTCAATTAGAAAAGGCCGTAAGCCTTCGATAGTGGCAGCGATGGCAATGCCATTGACTTCGTCGGAATGTTGAGAGATAAGGATTTCAGACGGATTAGGTACTTCACGCAATCCGCTTTGTTGCATTTCAAAAATGCCTATTTCGGAAACGGAACCGAATCTGTTTTTAATGGCACGCACAATGCGATACCCGTAATTCCGGTCGCCTTCAAATTGTAAAACAACATCAACCATATGTTCCAATACTTTAGGCCCGGCTAAGGTGCCGTCTTTGGTAATGTGACCTATGAGAAATACCGGTGTGGAAGTGCTTTTGGCAAAACGCTGCAATTCGGCTGTGGTTTCACGTATTTGTGAAATGCTTCCCGCCGATGATTCTATGGTGTTGGTTTGCAAGGTTTGTATAGAATCGATAATAATCAGATGCGGATGGAGGCTGTCAATGTGCTGAAAGATGTTTTGGGTGTTGGTTTCGTTGACGATGTAACAATTGTTGTTTTTTTGTTTCAGACGCTCGGCACGCATTTTTAATTGTATTTCACTCTCTTCACCGGACACATATAAAATAGTCATGGAGGGAGGTAAGGATAATGCCAATTGTAATAAGAGAGTTGATTTTCCAATTCCGGGTTCTCCTCCTAAAAGTACGATAGAGCCCGGAACAATACCGCCACCTAAAACTCTGTTTATTTCTTCTATGCCTGAATGCAGGCGTTGCAGAGAAAGAGTATTATCAATTTCCGAAATGCGTATCGGTTGACTTTGTGTGAGCAGTGATTGTTTTTTGCTACCGGTTGCCGATTGAACAACTTCTTCCACGTAGGTGTTCCATTCCCCGCAGTTATGACATTTACCTATCCAAGTGGCTGATTGCGTGCCACAATTCTGACAATAAAAAATGGTTTTTGCTTTTGCCATACTATACTTTTATTTGATGATTTGTTTTTTTTTGCGTTTGCAAAAGTAAGAAAAATTACTGTATCGCTATGCAGAAAATAAAAAAGAAGTGATATTTATCACTTCTTTTTACTATAAATATTTCTTTTTATATTTATTCTTTATCCATTAATGATTTGTCGAATAAAGCCAAACAATCTTTCATGTTTTTATAATTGTCTAAGATAGATTGGAATGTATCTTCTTCTTCTTCTTGTTCTTTGATGTACCATTGTAGAAAGATTTGTGCGCCATAATCTTTTTCGCTCATGGCTACTTCATAGATTTTTTTGATACATGCAGTTACATATTTTTCGTGTTCCATTGCTTGCTCAAATACGTCAAGTAAATTTTTAAAAGTGTTAGCTATCTCGGGAAGCGGGGCTAAAGTAGCATGTCCACCACGATAGTTGACGTATTTCAATATTTTTTCAGCATGTTCTCTTTCTTCGTTGGTATGTCGGTAAAGAAAAGCAGCAGCACCGGGATAAGCATTTGCTTCACACCAAGAAGCCATTGCCAAATAGATGCGGGAAGCATGTTCTTCTTCCATAATTTGCACGTTAAGTGCCTTTTCCATTTTTTTTGATATCATATTCGTATTTTTTAATAATTAATAGTTGAGTTCAATCTTTAATTTATAACAAGTTTCGGTTTATATTGTTTACATAAGAGGTAAAAAAAATCAGAAACAAGCCTACAATAAATTATAGTGTTTTAAGTAATTTGGACAACTTATTATTTTATTCCGGGAAAGGATTCGACAAATCTGATTTTAATATCGGGGAATGAAGTTACGTATTGTATGGTGAAATCGGGAAAACTTTCCACAAATTGCCATTCACCGCAATCGTCCGGAAAACTGGTTACGATTTTAACATCTATATCCGGAAAACTTTCTACTACTTGCACTTTTATATCCGGAAATGATTCTACAATTTTAACTTTACCATGCAAGGGAATGCCGTTAAAAGTGCATTTTTCTTTGTTCAATCCTTTATCATCAATAGGTTTACCGGATGTGTTTATAAAAAAGAAAGTGGCAGATAGTAGTAGTGTCAGTAAGATTGTTTTGTATTTCATAGCTTTATTTAATAATTATTTTATTGTTGTTAAAACGGTAGAAAAGGGAAGCAGTTAGATTAATGTCAAGGCAATTGAAATAGTTAAAGGAGTCTTTTAATCGTCCTCCTTTAGAACTTAATCCGGCTGAATAGCTGTTTTGCAAGCTAATGTAGAAATTCTTATAAACAGGGAATTCGAGGCCTAAGCTAAGTTTAGCACCGACATATAATCCTTTAATATCTCCGTTGTTACTTTCTTTTTCCACTTCAGTTCTTTTTTCGTCAATGAGTCGAATGCCATGTGCATTGGAATAAATTATGTATTCAACGACAGGTCCTCCACTGAAAATAAGACGTATCGGATCACCGATTACAAGTTCAGGAAAAACATACCATTGCAAAATGTGAATATCGTAGTTCATGCCGGTGGGTATGGTGTCACCGTTTTTAAGGTCGTTGTAATAGAAATAAGCGGATTGGCGTTTCCATTCCAATTGTGTGCCTACACGCATATTTTCTTTTTTTACCGGAATATCCATTTTATACGATAGATTTACCAAATAAGAATCCTTGGGGCGGAACACATAATAATATTGTGATTTAGAAATACTCGTATAATATATAGATTGATTGTACCCACCACCTGCTCCGATGTGATGCTGAGCTAAGCCGGATATAGTTATAAAAAGACAAGAAACGAAAAATACGCTTATTCTTCCCATGAGTCTTCTTTAAGGTTTAATTGTTGAGTATAGAAACGGGATAAGATAAAAAAGAAGTCGGATAAACGGTTAATGTACTGTAATATCAGTTTATTAACTGCTTGTTTCTGATGAAGGGAGATAATACGTCTTTCGGCTCTTCGGCACACACAGCGAACGATGTGGCATTGCGACAAAATCGGATGACCTCCGGGAATCAGAAAGGCTTTGAATTCACCCAAAAGCTCTTCCATTGCGTCAATTTCATTTTCAAGGAATTGTATGCTTTTAGCATGCATTTCCGGCAATAAAATGGAGCATGGTTTTTCAGGGTCGATAGCCAAACGTGTTTGAACGACGAACAATGTTTTTTGAATCTCGAACAAATTCGATTTGTTTTTTTCGTCATCAATCATATCGCGTAAGCAACCTATGTGTGCATTTAATTCATCTACGGTACCGTAGGCTTCAACGCGAATGTGATTTTTCGGAACTTCAGTGTTGTTAATCAAGGTGGTTGTTCCTGTGTCACCTTTTTTTGTGTATATTTTCATAATTTTATTAGGGTATATCATCCGGTTTTGCAAAGTCCGGATTGGTTAAAAATTCTGTATCCGTTAGTGTTAATAAGAAAGCTTTCAATTGTCGTTTTTCTTTGGGTGTTAATAGAGCCCCTCCATCGGAGATTTTGTGCATCAAGGGATGGATGTAAGTGGAAACATGCAAGCCCTCGCTGTAAAAATCTATTACTTCATCCAGGCTGAGAAAACGTCCGTCATGCATATAAGGAGCTGTGAATTCGATATTTCGTAAGCTAGGGGCTTTGTAAGCACCTATATCAGATTGATTTCCGGATACGGAGTAGCGGTCTCTCGGGTCATTGAAAACACTATCTAATCCATTGTTATAAAATTGATTGGTTGTCATCAGCAGGTTGCCGTCGCTGCCATGACAATGAAAACAATCCGCACCTTCTTCGGTAGTAAACAATACAAAGCCGGCAAGTTCATCGGAAGAAAGATCTTCTATCCCTCGAATATAGTGGTCGAATTTGGAATTGCCTGAAATCAATGTTCGTATAAATTGAGCAATGGCTTTTTCAATGCGTTCAATGGTAACTTCTTCCGTTCCGAAGGCAGCCTTGAACATAGGCGGATAGATGCTGATGTTTTTAATGGTAGTAACAGCACGTTCAATGCTGCTGTTCATTTCATGTTCTACGGTGATTCCCATGGAAACGATATTTTCAATATTTCTTCTTTCCGGATTGGAATTTTGTGTGTATATCATCCCATTCCAAAAATAGCCATTATTGTTGAATACAAGATTGCATAAAGGCAGCATACTGTGTGGGGTAGGTTTTCCGTTGATGCCATGGGTTTTGCCGTTTATGTATTTCGGGTGGTTGAGTCCGCATTCGAAGCCGTGTGTTTGAATATGGCAGGTAGCACAACTCATCAAAGAATCGGGATTATCTCCGTTATAACCGCGTAAACGACCGTCGTAAAATAAGTATCGTCCTAATTTTACCCCTTCGACTGTCATCGGATTGTCATCGGGAATATTGAGAATGGTAGGAAAATATTTGGGAATTTTTAGGGTGTAGGGTGTTGCTTTGAAAGGCTCGTCTGATGGTTTGGGTGGATTGCAGGAATTGAGAAATAATATGCTTGTTAATAAAGCATATACAATATAATAACTTTTATGATGTAAAAGCGATTTAGACTTCATTAGTTAATAAATTCCTCATATAGAAACGAGAAAAAAAGAAGAATATTATTTTAATAAAATAATTGATTTAATCTCAAAAAGGGAAAGAATTTGATAAAATTTTAGTTTCAAATTCATTAAAAGATAAACGAATAGTTGGATTTGTATCAAAAAAATAATAATTTTTTAGATTATTATTAAATTTAATTGCCATTAATTTATCATCTTTATAAGTTATAAAATTAAACGTACTATCAGGAAAAAAATAACCGATATGATTTAAATTGCTATCCAATAATTCTATTACTGAAACTAAATGATAGTTTTTAAATTTTGTAATAGTTAAATCTCTGATGTATTGATTATTTTTTTTGCAATAATGAGGGGCATAAAATCTTAATTGTATTAAATCTCCTATTTGATTTTTAAGAATGGTAGTTGAATCTAAATTATTAAAAAACCCCATTTTTTCACTTGCTAAAATCATAGTATCTTTATCAAAATAATATTTATATATCTTTGAAGTATATGGAAATGAAATAAGTAAATTATTGTCTTTATCATATGTGAAATCAAAATAACTTGTAGAACATCCATTAGGGTATTTTTTTCCGATATCTTCGGGTGGAAATTTTACATTTAACATTTTTATTTCTTTTGTTGTTAAATCATAAAGACATAATAGTTTAGGATTAAATTTAATAAAATTTGAATCATGACTAAATGGCTTATAATTAGTGAAATTAATCAATAATTTATTGTTTATAATTAGATTATTAGAAACGGAATTCTCATTCACATAAATCATTGGAGATAAATAACCATTATAAATATAGGGTACGCTATCTAAAAGATACCAATTTACAACTTTCCCATTTCGATTTACCAATACAAAATCATATAATATATTGATATTGTGTTGATATTCATAATCTTTAATTTTTTTTCTATTATAAAAAATAAAAATTGAATCTTGATTATGATAATAAATTTTAGAAATCAGAAATGTTGGAATACTATCAAAAATTAAAGTATCAAATCTATTGGATGTTTCATTTCGAATATATAACGCGTTTTGTTTATTTGATAACTGAATAATATAGGTTGAATCGAAAATAGTTCTTACATTGTAATGTCCGCCTAATAAAGATACTCCATTTGGGATTAATAGAGGATATGAATGATATAAATTTTTTATTTTTAAAGGAATATGATTTATGCTATCATTTTGATTTTGACAAGAACATGAATTAAAAAATAATACTAATATAAATAAATAAATATTAACTAATTTCATTTTTTTATTGTTATTAAATATTTATTTTAAACTACTTGTGCTGGATCTTGTAAATATAAACCTATTTGTGTAGGTACAGATGTAGGGGTTGCTTGATAAAAAATATAGCCACAATTTGGTGTTTCTGATGGATCACAAATAAAATGTACCTTGCCAGTAAAACTATCTATTGTATAACAACCATAAAGAACAATATCTCCAAAAAATATTCCATTAACTTCCATTTCATTACTCCATACTTCAGGATTAATCCAGCAAATGAATCCATCATCAGTAGTAAATATTTCTCCAGGTTCAAAATTATTAAAAGATTTTTGTTGAAACATATAGATTTCAGTCTTGTTTTCATTATAATTGTTTTCTTTTTTACACCCATATAAAAAATTAAGAATTATAAAGAAAGATGTAAATGTTAATTTTAAAATCGAGTTTTTCTTTTTCATTTTTGTTAAGATTTTATTTATTAGTTGTTTTTATTTTTATAAGTTTGTCAAATGTTTGTAAAAAGTTGTTGTAATTGAGTTTATAGACTGTTGTTTTTGAATTTAAAGATTCAATTATATAGTATGGATATAATTCCATATCATTTTTATTATAGATTTTTGATAGTTGATAATTGTCGATTTTTATTAAATCACATGATGTTAAATTATAATTATCTATTATCATTCTAGCAAATGTTGGG
>JAGOKS010000049.1 GCA_017994425.1 Bacteroidales bacterium
TATCTTTGCAAATGAAAATATCTGTGAATAAATGAGACAAAATATTTTAAAAAATAAAAAATACAGTTTACATGTTTGGATGTGCATCCCTATTCTATTCTTGTTTTTTTCTAATTTATCAAGTTGTAAATCCAGTCAACAATTGGCAGTAGAAGAACAGGAAGCGAAAAAAAAAAGCATAGAACAAGAAGCAGAAAAGAATTACATGGAAGCAGTCAAACAACATAAAAAAAACCAAAGCAAAGCTACCCGTAAAATGATGAAAAAAAGTGAAAAACAACGTAAAAAAACCGTTAATAAAACCATAAGAAAAAACAGAACAAAACCGAGTTGTGTAAGTTAAAGGAATATAGTTATATAGCATAGATATTATGCGGTTAATAAAAAAATATAATTGATAATTAAGAAATTAATAAAATAATAAAAAAAAGCTAAAATCTTATTAAAAATTGTTATACTTTTACAACTTGAAATTTTAAAGAAAGTCTTGTAATAATTTTATATTTAAAATAATTATAAATATGTATAAAAAAATATTTTATGTCCTTGGAATAGTTACGCTTATAATGAGTTACGGCTATTCACAAAATGCGACTTTAAAAGGAACAATAACCAATGATCAAGGTCAACCTCTTGATTATGCTACAGTGAAATTGATGCAAGAAGGTAGTTTGCTTCTTGGTACAACCACAGATGAAAATGGTAGTTATACCATAAAGCCAATTCCAACCGGACAATTTGATTTGGAGGTTACATATGTGGGATGTCAAACAAAGAAAGTTACAGGAATTTCTTTTAGAGGTAGTGGTGTTCAATTTCAAGACGTGCAATTAGATTGCGGTTCCGGAGATGTGTTAACAACTGTTGTTATTAAGGGAGATAGGAGAATATTTGAAGCTGACCAGACTGAATCTAAGACAACATTTGATGGCAAGGATATAGAAAATATGGCCGGCAAATCTATAGAGGGAGCATTACGTCAGATGGGTGCTGTTGTTGAAACAGGGAGCGGTATGAGTGTTCGTGGATCCAGACCGGGAGAAATGAAATATGTTGTTGATGGCGTTACGATGAGTGGTACCGGTGGTATTCCTGCTTCTGCATTGGCAAGTGCTTCCTTAATAGCCGGTGGTATTCCCGCACGTTACGGAAACGGATCCAGTGTTTATGAAATAGAAACCAGAGCTCCTTCGCGTAATTTTGGTGGTTCTTTTGATGCCTGGGGAAATATTGATGGTTACAATAACGGAGGACTTCAGTTTGTTTTAACGGGTCCATTTCAAGCCAAAAATCCAAAGAAAAAGACAAAACAAGAAGATGGCTTACGAGCCGGTTTTATGATAACAGGAACAGGCTCTTATTCAACCGGAGGTATATATCGTGGAGGAACGTACAGAGCTCCTCAAGAATTAATAGATCAATTAATTGAGAATCCTTTGCGTTCGGCAACAGAAGCCGGATCCTCTGCTGCCATGAATCCTGAAGTTGCTTTTGTTACTAAAGATCAATTAGAAATTGGAAAAACCGTTCAAAATGGATCAAGCTACGGAGGAACCCTTTCGGGCAAATTGGATTTTCGTACTAAAAACATAGACGTAATCCTCAATGGACGTTTTAGCTATTCGAAAGGACGTAGTTGGAGTTTTGCTAATTCTTTGTTTAATTCAGTAAATAATCCTGAATCCGAAAGTATGGGTGGAATGGGAATGATTCGTTTTACACAACGCTTCAATGATGATACTTCCTCGATTTTTAAAAATGCATTTTATCGTTTACAAGCAGATTATCAATTCTCAACAGCAAAAACGTATAACAAATATCACAGAGAAAATTTATTTGACTACGGTTATATCGGTAAATTCGTCCACTCGGAAAGAAAAAATTATATCATAGGCAGCGATACCGTAAATGGAAATTATTATGAGGATGTTTATGTACTTTCTAATTATTATTATCCAATCGATACATTTATTGCTTCAGATAAAAATCCGGCTATGGCTCGTTATACCGAATTAGCCTTTGAAAAATTAAGGGGAGATGGATATACCACTATTTACGATGAGCATATTCAAGTCTATAACGGTTTATTAAATGGAGAAAGACCTAGTGGAGCGTATTCCTTATTTACAGCTCCCGGTGTTGGATATACTTCTTATTCGAAAAGCAGGGGACAGCAATTAGGTGTGAATGCCTATGTGTCTTTTGATATTAAAGATCACGCCATTGAATTAGGGTATCAATTTGAACAATCCGTCAGCCAATCTTTTTCGGTTAGAGCTGCGGGATTATGGACATTAATGCGTCAAAAAGCAAATTCACATATCGAAGAATTGGATGAAACAACTGCTACCGGAGTATATATAGATGGAATATTTGTCGATACCATTAATTATAACAAATTAATTAATTATGCAGCACAAAGTACTTTTGATAAAAATTTGCGTGCTAGTTTAGGTGCAGCAGAAGATGAGTGGATAGATATTGATAATTACGACCCTAAAACATATTCTTTGGATATGTTCTCAGCCGAAGAATTGTTGAATGAAGGAAATGCTTATGTGGGTTACAGCGGGTATAACTATTTAGGAACACAATTTACAAACAAACCTTTGACCATGCAAGACATGAAGAAATGGTTTAATAATGACAGCAGTATGATAATGAACAGCATAGGCGCTTCTAAACCGATTTATATGGCGGCTTACATTCAGGATAAGTTTTCAGTGAAATCTTTACTTTTCAATGTGGGTTTACGTGTAGATGTGTTTGATGCGAATACTCCTGTGGTAAAAGATTTGTATTTATATAGGCAGGCATATACTGTAAAGGAAGTAAATCAACAAGATGTGGTATTTTCAGAAGGTTACGCCATCCCCGGAAGTATAGGTGATGATTATGTAATGTATGTAGTTGACCCTACTGCTAACGAATTACAGGTAACTGCCTATCGTAACGGAACTACATGGTATGATGCCAACGGTAATATAGTTACTGACCCGGGTGAATTGGCAAGATCAGTCGGTGCAACATCCCTCACTCCTTATTTAAAAGAAATGCCGGGACCTTCGGATAAAACAAAAGTTAATTGGGAGGCATTTAAAGATTATACGCCTACCATTGAAAATGGAGGAATTACGTTCTCTCCTCGTTTGTCTTTCTCATTCAATGTTTCTCCTCAATCTATATTTTATGCACATTATAATGTAACTACCCAACGACAATACGATATGGTAAGTCCGATTACTTATTTTTATATGCAAGAAGGAAGTACTATCGGCAATACGAGTTTAAAACCTTCAAAAAGTATAGATTACGAAATAGGTTTTCGACAACAAATAGGCAACGATATGGCATTGACACTATCTGCATTTTACAGCGAAAAACGTGATCAAGCACAAATGTATCGTTATGCACAAGCATATCCCTTTACCTATTATTCTTATGCCAATATCGATTTTGGAACAACACAAGGTTTTATAGTAGCTGTTGAGATGAGTAGAGTGAAATTTGTTAAATTATCAGCTAATTATACCTTGCAATTTGCAAAAGGAACCGGCTCTTCGGCAGCTTCTAATTTAGCCATTATCGCTTCAGGACAACCAAATTTACGTACATTGAATAATTTAAGTTTTGACAGACGTCATATGCTGAACGCCAATTTTAATTTTGCATTTGCAAATGGAGAAGGACCGGCAAGCAATCATGTGAATAAGAAAAATGAAGCTGTTAAAATACATTGGTTACAAAACGCAGGCTTTAATGTTACTGCCAACGTACTTTCCGGTTTACCGTATACACGCTCCAGTACCATGCAATCTATTACCGGTCAAGGAACAACTACCGTGTCAGGTTCTATCAATGGCTCTCGTTTACCTTGGCAATATACCTTAGATATAAATATTTATAAAATGTTTATTCTTGTAGTGAATAAAGACAATGAAGCTAAAAAAGCAAAACCTACCTTCCTCAGAGTATATATGGATATTTATAATATTTTTAATTTCAAAAATATAACATCAGTGTATCCGTATACAGGCAATGCAATGGATGATGGTTTCTTAACCGATGCCGATTTCCAAAATTATATCAACAGCCAGTTAAGTGCTCAATCCTTTATTGATTATTATACGATACAAATGGAAACAGGTAGAATAGGTTATCCGCGTAGATTTGTTTTGGGAATTAAATATGAATTTTAATATTAAGCAAGCTATTAAGAAATATGAATATACTAAGTAATAATACTATTATGATGAAAAATATAAGAATACATGCAAAATTATTGTATATAATTGCATTAATCGTAATTATTCCGATAACAAAAGCTGAACAATTTAAAGGAGATCCCATAAGAAAAGCCAATGCAGTGTCAGCGCAAAAAGCAGCCACTTGTTTGCCGGCAACGAGTTCAAGTGAGTTGAATGTAAATAACGTACGTGCTTACATTGAAACCAGCGGTTCCATGTGGTTTAAAGAAATTGCCAGATACGTAGTTCCTAAATCCGGATCTGCAAGTTCTATGTTTGCTGCTGCTTTATGGATAGGTGGATTAGACGTTACCGGCCAATTGAAACTTGCAGCTATTCGTTTCCGTCAGCAAGGGGATGATTTTTGGCCCGGACCATTGAATCTCCAAGGTGCCGATATCGATCAGGCAACCTGTAGCTATTATGATAAACATTTTATCATGGAAAAGAAAACCGCTTTAGAACATAAAAACAAATGGGCGGATGCGGACTATGTGATGCCTAATTCTGTCAGAGATTGGCCGGCTCATCCTTATAATTATAAAGGTGATAATACCGGTCCAAGTTATTATTTGGCTCCTTTCTTTGATGCAGACGGTGATGGTACTTATACTCCCGAAGGTGGAGACTATCCGTATTATGATTTTGACAATGAATTGTGTCCTTGGACTGATGAAAACAGAGCCAGGGCTGCAAGAGGTGAATTACCTCAAACATTCGAATCAAAAAATAATATTTCTACCGGAGGAATCATGTCCGATCAGGTGTTAAAAGGAGACCAAACCTTATGGTGGGTATTTAATGACAAAGGTTCTGCACATACTGAAACCAAAGGTTCTCCCATAGGGTTGGAAATTAGAGGTCAAGCTTTTGCTTTTGCTACTAATGACGAATTGAATAATATGACTTTCTATTCCTATGAAATTATAAATCGTTCTTCTTTTGAATTAACAGAAACCTATTTTAGTCAGTGGGTAGACCCTGATTTAGGCTATGCGAAAGATGACTATATCGGATGCGATGTACAAAGAGGATTAGGTTATTGTTACAATGGTACCAATGTTGATGGAACCGGTTTGGTAACCCATTATGGTGAAAATCCACCGGCAGTAGGGGTTGACTTTTTCCAAGGTCCTTACTTAGACCCTGACGGCTATGATAATCCTTCCTTCCAAGGGGATGGTATTTTCGGTCCTTCCATGTTTGGGAGTTGTGAAATTGTTACCGGTGCTGAAAATTTACGTCAATTTACCTGGGATAAAACAGGCGAAGGCGACGATACTACTGCCTATGTATTGGTAAAAGCAGAAGCTATTAACGGTGTAAATTTCGGTGACGGAATTGTTGATAATGAACGTTTCGGTATGAGAAGGTTTGTATATCATAACAACGAATCCGGAGTAACCGGCGACCCGAGTAAAGCATGGGAATATTACAATATGTTAAAAGGTATTTGGAAAGATAATACTAAAATGCGTTATGGTAAAAACGGACATAAATCACAAGCAACCGGACCGGAATGTGATTTTATGTTTCCCGGAAATACCGACCCTTGTAATTGGGGAACAAGCGGGGTTATTCCGAATGTTTCAAATTGGACTGATAGAGAAGTGAATACTCCTGAAGATAGAAGATTTATGCAGTCAGCCGGTCCTTTTACTTTGAAAAAAGGTGCGATTAATTACATTACGGTAGGTATTCCATGGGCAAGAGCTACCGGTTCTCCTTGGGCTTCGGTTGAATTATTACGTATCGTCGACGATAAATGCCAAACTTTATTTGAAAGTTGCTTTAAAGTTATTGACGGTCCCGATGCTCCTGATTTGGTATTTAGAGAAATGGATAATCAAATCATTTGTTATATTACGAATACACAAGGATCCAGCAATTATAAAGACGTACCGGAAGATTATATGGAATTGGATTATTCTATTCCGGCCTATAGAATTAAACAAGTTATTAATACTTCTATTGATTCTATGAATATTATCATTTGCGATACTATTTATCCCGATCCTTTAGATTCTTCCGTCTTTACTTTAAATTGTAGAGATTCTCTTATTTTTATAACAACAGCCGTAACCTCAAATGATACGGTATACTATGACAGATACTATCGTTTTGAAGGGTATCAGATATTCCAATTAGCAAATGAAACCGTAACTGCTGACCAAGTAAATGATATAACAAAAGCTGTATTGGTGTATCAATGCGATTTGAAAAATGGCATTTCTCAAATTATTAATTATGAATACAATGCTGCAGTAGCTACAGAGGTTCCTACCGAAAAAGTTGATGGAGCCGATGAAGGTATAAGTCATTCCGTAATCTTAACTGCCGACCAATTTAGTAGTGGAAGTCCTCTTGTGAATTATAAAAAGTATTATTATTTGGCGATTGCTTATGCTCATAATGAATATGCTACATATATAACCAATTCCGATAATCCGGATGGCTTGTTTGGTCAAAAAACTCCTTATTTGGCCGGTAATAAGAATATACGTGTTTATACGGTTATTCCTCACAAAAATGTAATGGAAGAAAACGGAACAGAAGTTCAAGCCTCTTATGGAATGCAACCTCCCATTACACAGTTTGAAGGTCAAGGAAATGGTGGAAATTCATTGCATCTGAAACAAGAAACCATTAACCAAATCTTAACAAACGGAAAAGCTGATTCCTTGCAATTTGAAGCAAATGGCGGTCCTATTACCGTAAAAGTGGTTGATCCTCTTAAAGTTCAAGGCTATGATTATATCCTTAAATTCTATAATCCTAACGGTGGTACTGAAGTTACCGATAGTACTCATTGGATGTTAATATATACCGATGAAAATAATAAAGTAGATACCATTTTCTCGGAAACATCCATAGCCGTTAATAACGAACAACTATTGTTGGATTTGGGACTGTCAATAAATATTACCAATAACAAATTTGCTTCTTTAGACAAAGAATTTCTTTTAGAAACAGATGCTAATTACCGATTGTTATCTACAGTTAGTTATTTATCCTCTTCCTTAACGTTTAAAGATAGTAGTAAACAATGGTTAAGAGGTGTTCCCGATGTTGATGGTGGAACACCATTGAACTGGATACGTTCGGGAAAAACCAAAGATGGCGACTATTTTATGAGAAACGTAGATGGGTACTCTTGGGATCATTCCAATGCACGATTGGAAGATTTTTATACTCCTATTTCAAGCGGTGATGAAAGATTAAAACCCAATACGCAAATATCTAATGGATTATATTGCTGGTACGATGGTGATGAAAATTTCGAAAAAATGGTGAATCGTACTTGGGCGCCTTATCCGATGGCTTCTCCTTATGATGATGGCCCTCAATTTGGATTTGAAGAAATCGAAAATCCTATGTGGGTGCCCATTGAAACGGCTAATACCTTACGTATAGGTCAAGCTCAACATATTGTTAGTATGACTCATTTGTATAGTGTGGATATCGTTTATACGTCTGATAAAACTAAATGGACACGATGCCCGGTAGTAGAAGCTTGTGGTGATAAAGTACTTACCGTTGGTAATGCCGTAAGACAGAATTTACGAAGATCTCCCTCTATTGATAAAAATGGAATTCCCTACGGTTCTCCGGGTTGTAATACTGCAGAAGCTTCCCTTATCTCTACTCAAGGAATGGGATGGTTCCCCGGCTATGCTATTTGTGTTGAAACCGGTGAACGTTTAAATATGATGTATGCTGAAGATTCATGGTTAAGTAAAGAAAACGGTTCGGATATGATATTCAATCCATCACCCAATGTTTATAATTCTGCCGGTCAATATGTCTTTGGCGGCAAACATTATGTATATGTTTTCGGACATCAAGATATCTATACAGCATCAGGGGCTAATGCCGTTATTAGTAGTGCTGCTTTTACCTCTCCTGCTTATGATCAAGGAAAATGGGCCTTTGATTTACTGACACAATCAGAAAATCAAACAAATTCTACCTTACGTATAAGGGATAAAGCCGTATTATACAAAAATATAATGTGGACATCAATTCCTCTTGCGCATCCTAATTTTAAATGGTTAGATAATGATGCTACCATTAAATTGAGAGTATCCAGACCCTATCAAAGATGGTCATCCAGCACAGGTGTTGGTGTTACGAATCCGGTAAATAATAATTTACCTTGGTATAAGTTCTCTACAAAATCTATGGAAACATTAAGAAATGTAGTGGATAGTGTTATCTCTGCAATGGATTTAATTAATGTAGTTCCTAATCCGTATTATGCACGTTCATCCTATGAAGCCGATCAGTTGGATACACGTATTAAAATCATCAATTTACCGCAAGCATGTGAGATACGTATTTATACGTTAAATGGTGTTCTTATACGTACTCTTAAAAAGGATAATACCGAAACCTATGTGGAATGGGATTTGAAAAATGAAGCCGATATTCCTATTGCCGGAGGTGTGTATTTAATACATATTACCGACTTGAAAACAAAGTTAACTAAAACATTAAAATGGTTTGGTATTCAACGTCCGACTGATGTGAACGCATTTTAATTTGAATTATGATATATTACAATTATAAAATTACGAATATGAAAAGTATACATAAAATATTTTCGACAGTCTTTGTAATAGCAATAATGATTTTTGCTGTGCAAATTGGTTATGCAGGAAATAAAGATCGTTCCGGTCAAGCTGCGGCTCAGCATTTATTGATAAGTCCCTGGGGAGCCAGTAATGGCTGGGGCGCCGTTGGAATTTCATCCACAAGAGGATTAGAAGCAACTTTTACTAATGTAGCCGGAATGGCATTTGCAAGTAAAACCGAGATAGGTTATACCAATACATTGTATTGCTACGGTTCAGGTACTATGTTAAACGCTTTTGGTATTGTCCAATCTTTGGGAGTAAGTAAAAGTGGTGACCCGAGAGGTCATCTTGGTTTATCAGCCATGATTATGGATGTTGGCGATATTGTAACAACAACCGTTAATAATCCTGAAGGTGGATTGGGAACTTTCTCTCCCATGCTCATGACATTGGCGTTATCGTATGCAAAATCATTTTCTGATCAAATTTTTGCAGGTGCTACGGTAAAATTAATAAATGAAACAACATCCGATATTACCGCTACCGGCTTTGCTATCGATGCAGGTGTACAATATATAACCGGTAAACATGACCAATTTCAAATCGGTGTAACGTTAAAAAATATCGGACTACCGATGTCTTATAAAGGCGATGGTTTGGATTTCAGAGGATACGTGGAAGGGTCTTCTTTATTACAAACATTCTCCAATCGCTCTCAAGCGTATGAAATGCCCGCTTTGTTATCCTTAGGTTTATCGTATGATTTTTTGTTTGGAAATAAATCGAATGCCAGTTCATTAGGTACTACTCAGCAAAATGAACGCATTACTCGTAATAATTCAAAACATAGAATAACTTTAGCAGGAGCTTTTGTTTCCAATGCGTATTCTAAAGACCAATTTATTGTAGGCTTAGAATATGATTTTTCTAATTATTTTCAGTTGAGAGGTGCTTATACAATAGAACCGGGAATGTGGACAAACAACACAAGTGTGTATATGGGTCCTTCCTGTGGAACAAGTATTCTTATCCCTCTCGGAAAAAAATCAAAATCGCGGATTGCTATAGATTATGCTTACAGATTTACCGAAAAATGGCAAGGAAGTCATTCTATAGGTGCAAGAATCATTTTATAAACAAAATTAGCCTTTTAAAATAGAAAAGGTACAATATTAAATTAATAAAGAAAAGTACATAATAGAGATACTTTTATAGTGTCTCTATTATTTAATTATCTAACATATGGGAAAGCTTAAATATTATTCAGAAGAAGGTTTAAACGTTTTAAAAGAAGAATTAAATCAATTGATGTACGTCGAACGTCAAAAAATTTCTCAACAAATAGCAGAAGCTAGAGATAAAGGTGATTTATCGGAAAATGCAGAATACGAAGCTGCCAAAGAGCAACAAGGCTTGCTGGAATTAAAAATAAGTAAGTTACAAGAGTTAATTTATAATGCTCGTGTCTTGGATGAATCAAAAATGGATAATTCAAAAGTACTCTTGTTCTCATCCGTAAAAGTTATAAATAAAAATTTGAATAAGGAAGTTACTTATACTATCGTACCTGAAACGGAAGCCGATATTAAAACGTTAAAAATTTCCGTAACCTCTCCAATTGCCAAAGGTTTATTAGGGAAAAGTGTGGGAGAAGAAGTGGAAATTATGGTTCCTGCCGGAAAATTAATCTTTGAAATACTCGAAATATCACGATAAAAGAATAATGTATGGATACAATTTTCACCAAAATCATCAAAGGAGAAATTCCTTCCTATAAAATAGCGGAAGATGATAATTATTATGCTTTTTTAGATATTAATCCATTGGCAGAAGGTCATACTTTAGTAATTCCCAAATATCCTACCGATTATATTTTCGATATGGACGATGCAAGTCTCGCCGGCTTGATTGTTTTTGCCAAAAAAATTGCGCGGGCATTGGAACAATATATTTCATGCAAACGCATTGGAATGACCGTAATAGGTTTGGAAGTACCTCATACGCACATCCATTTAGTTCCTATCAATAAGGTGCATGATATAGATTTTAAAAAACCTGCGTTGAAATTATCTCCGGAACGATTTCAAGAAATCGCAACAGGTGTTGCTAAGTATCTCGAATAAATAACCTTACTATTAAAATAAATATTTATATGCCTAAAACAGCTGTTGTCATTTTAAATTGGAATGGAACAAAATTTTTAAGGCAATATTTACCTTCTGTGGTCGATTATTCTTTACCATCGGCAGAAGTATTTGTGATAGATAATGCCTCTACCGATGAATCTATAGCATTTATACAGCAAAATTTTCCACAGATACATATTGTTACAAACGATAGGAATTATGGTTTTGCACAAGGCTATAATGAAGGGTTGAAACACATTGATGCAGAATATTATTGTTTATTGAATTCTGATGTCGAAGTAAGTCCCGATTGGTTAGAGGGGATTATTTCTTTCATGGACAATAATAAAGACGTGGCGGTCTGTCAGCCGAAATTATTATCGTATTTGCATAAAGATGAATTTGAATATGCCGGTGCTGCCGGCGGTTTTATTGATAAATACGGTTATCCTTTTTGTCGCGGCCGACTATTTACATGCATGGAAAAAGATAAAGGACAGTATGATGATATTGCTGAACTTTTCTGGGCAACAGGAGCTTGTATGTTTGTTCGTTCCGATATTTATCGTTCACTTGGAGGTTTAGACGATGATTTTTTTACACATATGGAAGAAATCGATTTCTGTTGGAGAGTGAAAAATGCGGGTTATAGAGTGATGTGTTATCCCAAATCAGTTGTATACCATTACGGCGGAGGTACCTTACAAACAGGTTCTCCCAAAAAAACATATTATAATTTTCGTAATAATCTCATCATGTTATATAAAAATCTTCCGACACATAGATTGTTTCCTGTGTTTTGTATGAGATTTTTCTATGATATTATCGCTGCTTTACGTTTCCTTTTTGATAGTGGTATTCGTGATTTTTTTGCCGTTTTTAAAGCGCATCTTTCGTTTATAAAAGGATTTAAAAAAAGCGTTGCAAAACGAAGAATGCTAAAAAACAAGCCATATTGTACAAAGATGTACAAGAAAGATATCATTCTTCAATACTTCTTTTTAAAGAAAAAGAAATATTCGGATTTGAATCCAAACGATTTTTATTAATAGAGTTCGAGAGTTTAACTATTCGTTTTTTTAATTTTATACCATTTTTGCAGATGCAAGAATTTTCATCAAAACTACTTGAAAATACAGTAACACAATTATCCAAATTGCCCGGAATCGGCAAACGAACAGCTACGCGCTTGGCATTGTATTTATTACAAAAACCGACAGAAGAGGTAGACATATTAACCGATGCCATTTCACGCATGCGCCATGAGATTTTTTTCTGTAAAAATTGTCATAATATTTCCGATCAAGAGGAATGTGAAATTTGTCGGAACAACGCAAGGAATAAATCTCAACTATGTGTTGTGCAAGATATAAGAGATGTAATCGCCATAGAAAACACCCATGTGCACAATGGTGTGTATCATATTTTAGGGGGCATCATTTCTCCAATGAACGGCATAGGTCCCGGTGATTTACACATGGAATCTTTATTTGAAAAAGTTAAAAAAGGAATGATAAGCGAAATTATCATTGCATTGCCAACGACCACCGAAGGAGATACGACAGCCTATTATATTTACAAACACATTACGGCAGAGAATCTTTCTGTTAAAGTTACCACCATCGCACGTGGTTTATCGGTGGGCGATGAGTTGGAATATGCCGATGAGCTTACCTTAGGACGTTCGTTGCTAAATAGAATCGATTTCGAATTGTCTATCATGAAAAAGTAATTACATGCATACGTTGATGTATTTTTTTACGCAAAGCATATTGATTACTTTTTTAGTAATCATGATGATGATGTTAATTGAATACGTGCATGTTAAAACTAACGGCAAGCTGGAATCATTAATGCAACGGCAAAAAGGATTTCAAATCGTTCTTGCTGCTTTTCTGGGATTGATTCCGGGATGTATGGGTGGTTTTGCGGTTGTTTCGCTTTTTACTCATCGTATCATTGGCTTTGGTGCTCTCTTGGCTGCGTTAATTGCTTCTTTTGGGGATGAAGCTTTTTTTCTTTTTTCATTCCGGCCTCTCCAAGCGGCAATACTCTCCGGAATATTATTTACTATAGCTGTAATTTTCGGTTTTACCGTAAATAGCATTCCTTTTTTCAATAAAAAACATACATTAAATAAGAATCATCTTCAAATTCACGCAGAGAATTGTTTGAAACATTCAACTTCTCAACCAAATAAGAAATATGAACTCGGATGGAAGCGATGCCTTGTGTTAACTGCTATCGCTCTTTTTATAGTAGCAGTGTTTACACAATTTATAGGACATGCTCATGTGGATTTTCTCCCTTCCGACAATCATTTACATCATGAAGCAGCATCTTCCGGTTTACTATGGGGATTGTCGACAGAGCAATTTATTTTTATTAGCCTATCGATGGTAGTGTTTCTGCTTATCGGTTTGGTAAATAAGCATTTTGTAGAAGAGCATATTTGGAACCATGTAATAAAAAAGCATGTGTTGAAAATATTTATCTGGACGTTTTTAATCCTTTTTTTTATAGATATACTTCTGGAATATATTCCTTTGCAAGAAAACCTTCCCAATTCGTTGGGGAAAGTGCTATGGGTGGGAATGGCAATTCTTATAGGTATTATACCACAATCCGGTCCTCATTTGTTGTTTGTTTTTTTGTTTTTAGAGGGTATTATCCCCTTTAGTATATTGTTAGCTAATTCAATAGTTCAAGAAGGACATGCCGGACTTCCACTTATTGCGGAGTCGCCAAAATATTTTGTTTGGATAAAAGTCATTAAAATTATCGTCGCTATTATCATTGGAATGATGGGAGTGTGGATAGGATTTTAATATAAAAAAGGCTTCTTATGAGAAAATATAGCTTGTTTCTCGTTATGAATGGGGCAATAGTGTAACATAGAACAGATAGACAAAGAGTTAAAAAATACGCGAAAACAATAATTGTGTAAGAAAAAAATGTACTTTTGCAATCACATATTGGCGAGGTAGCTCAGTTGGTTAGAGCGTCGGATTCATAACCCGGAGGTCACGAGTTCAACTCTCGTCCTCGCTACAAAATAGAGTGAGTTTAAAAAGCTTTCCAAATTCATAAAATGCCGTCCCTATCTTGTTCATCGGAGCAAGGGGACTCGTTACAATGAACTCCCATGCTCGTTGAAACGAGATTGCAATCTCGTTGAATTGAGATTGCAATCTCAGTCTCACGAGTTGGGGACGTCGTTTTCACGAGAAGGGGATGTCCTTTTAACGGACTTGGAAACTCATACATTCACATTCGATAAGAGGTATTTCTATTGCCCGATAGTATCCTCTTGTTTACAAATGCTACATACAACCTAATTCAGGCATTAACAATTCTTAATTCTAAATTTTTAATTCTAAATTTCCTCTCAACTCCGTAGGAGTTGCATATCTGTAGAAAAAAGGATTAGATTTCCATTTTTCTCACCCCGTAGGGGTGATATATATGTTTTACAAAATTACAATTAATGTAATTTAAAGGCATGAAAACGTTTTTTTCTTGTTCTTTTTGCTTGACCAAAAAGAACGAAAAAGTCAAGACGATTCAAAGGCGATTGCTTCGCACCGGTTTCCGGTTCGGACTACAAGGGGATAAACCCCTATTCCGTCCTCCCTCCAACCTATCGCTGGTGAATCGTCATAGCGCGTGTACTCA
>JAGOKS010000050.1 GCA_017994425.1 Bacteroidales bacterium
ATTCAAGCCCTTCAGGCTTGTTGACTATGGCTTCGTCTGTTTGCAACCATCGATTTCATCGATGGCTATTTAATTTTAAGCCCTTCAGGCTTATGTTGTGTTATAGCATATACTAAAAGCAAAATCCCTATGTTTCGTAACGAAAAAAACTCTCGACACTCGGTACACGCGACACTTTTCACTTTTCACTCTTCACTCTTATAACATCCCTCCTTTCCAAGCTATTTTTATATAAAATAACTGATTTCTCCTCCCTGTTTTTTTTGCTGCTTATTAGCATTTGTCTTCCCTTTCGAATTTGTATGCGTACAAACGACAATTTGTATGCGTACAAACTACAATTTGTATGCGTGTAAACTACAATTTGTATGCGTACAAATTACTATTTGTATGCGTACAAATGATAAGAAGTATGCATGCTTTTTAGATTTTTCCGGTTTTTAGTATTTTAGAGCCTTACATCAAGATTAATTCTTTATTCTTAATTCATCATAATTAACCGCAGAGAACGCAAAGGTTTTACGCAAAGAGAAATACACAACCTACACTTATTTTTTTCGGAACGAAAAAACTCTTGGCACTCGCGACATTTTTCACTTTTCACTCTTCACTCTTCACTTTTCACTTATTTCACCACCTGCACTTTCCGCACAAGGACTCCGCTTGCTGTACTTATTTTTACAACATAGATACCGTTTGGCAAATCACTTACATCTATTGTGGTTGAAGGAGTATTTACGGGAAGATGTTGTACTTTTCTGCCCATTACATCATAGTAAGATGGTTTAGGTAATTAGGACAAGTTTATATCTTTTTATAAAAATAATTTTTATTTTGCAAATATAAATAATTTTATAATAAAATTTAAAAATAATTTAAATTTATGCAATTTTTTAAATACAGATTCCGGCGTATTGTAATTCAACGAACTATGAATTCTTTCATAATTGTAATAGTGTATGAAATCCTCGCATGTTTTATAAAGATCAACGCCATCAATGGGAGGATTTAAATATATTTTGACAGATTTTAACGTTCATTTTACGATGTTTTTTTGTTAAGGTTACTATCCTATTTTTTTAAACCACTTTATCAAGAATAGGTGCTTTTAATACGTGTTTGGGCAAGAAAAATTTATTGGCAATAAGCGTAGGAATAACAGCGCTGGCAATTACAACTCCAACAATCAATGAATACTGTTCCTGATTGATTATATGGTTGGATAAGCCAAAGAGTGCCGATATTGTTCCAAAAGTTAAACCTGTTGACATAAGTAAAGTATAATACCATCTTTCTCTTGTAAACTTTTTAAAGTTGTAATTCCATTTTTCTTTTTTATGATGTTTAAAAACCCGAATTGCGGGATATAAACCAAAGATTTTTGAAAATACTTTTCCGACAAATAATAACAGAAAAATAATCGGTGCTGCTATTAAAGCAGGTAAAGTCATCAGAGCTCCTGCTCTTAAAAAATAAAGAGGGGTCAAAAACCCAACTGTCAACGTTCTCAATCGTCGCACAAAATGAGTATCTTTTTCCATTGTATTTGCTAAAATCATACCTATTACATATGCCGGCAACACAGGTTCACTTCCCGCCCACAGAGCCATTACTCCCATCGAGAGTAAAACAAACAATATCCATTTCGCACGTATGGCTGCTGTTTTATACGCAAAATTTTTAATAATAAAATCGGTAATGTAAGGAAGAACAAATATCAGGGCTATTGTGGCTGTAACAAATATCAGGGTACGGTAGGTGAACGGAGCAAAAATCAACCCCAGTCCAATAACAGTCCCCAAGTCGTTTATAAAACACGAGCCAAGAATACCTTTCCCGTAATTAGTTTTATTAAAGCCATATTCCAGCATCACCGCATATACTACCGCCATCGATGTTGTTGAAAGAGCAATACCTGTTAATAAACTTGCTCGCAAATCCCAGCCTACAATAAAATAGGCAATTAAAGAACAGCCGATAAACGGTGCAAAAAAACCAATCAGTCCTACAACAGTAACCTCTTTGATTTTTAATTTCATATCCTTCGGATTCAACTCGGCACCTGCCAAAAATGTGAGCAATATAGCCCCTAGTCCTGCACAAAACTTCATCCATTCGGAATGCAGCGAAAGATGGTCGAAATACCCTAACTTATAAGCCGCAAAACCTATAATGGCACCTACAATAATTTCCATTAAGGCAATCGATATTTTTAAACGATTGGCAATGATAGTAGAAACAACCGCTGCTAAAAACCAAAAAGCTGCAATAAAATAAATGCTATTCATAAAATAACTCCTTTTATTAAGAAATGGTAGGAGTTATTAGCACTATTGCGGTTCAAGGCGAACTCCATCGCCTGTTTATAGTTTAGAAATTCTTCCTTAGCTGTTACTCAAAATATATACTTCTTTGTAATTATGTTAATTAAACTAAATTTCGGATAGAATTTTTAGGTTTGCAAGTATAACATTTTTTTTTATACAAAGTAAAGAATATATTTTTAATAAAATTGAAGCCTATAATGCCCCTGCCAATCTTCTTACACTAACACTTTTGTTAGTATCATTTCCTGCAAAGAGGGATAGAATTTCGAGAGCTTATTTTTTATTTCTTCGGGGCTACACCAGGAAAGGGCATCGATATGCTCTTCGCGTTGAGGGATAAGTGTTTCGGTTCCCCTGCTTATCATTTTGAACCAATGGTTTTCTTTCAAATAATAGCGCTCGCGGGCATAGAAAACATGGTAGCTTATCCCTATTTTTTCACCCAACAAAAGGTCTTTCACATTGGTTTCCTCTCTCACTTCACGTAAAGCAGCATCTTCCATACTCTCTCCCTCTTCGATATGTCCTTTCGGAAAATCATAATTATCGTAACGCAACATTACCAATATTTTCCCTTCTGCATTAGCAACCACTCCTCCTGCCGTCTTCTGATAACGGAAATAGGCAGTGAATTTCTCAAAAAAGCTTGCCTCTTTCTCTGCCTCAACATACACCCGAACATTCTCGTGCCGATGCAAGAATTTCTCTATGAGTGTATCCAAACAAAGCATGTCCTCATAAATATTTTTTCCCTTTGAGCCTAAATTATTTATTTCATTTTTATCATAGATTATGACAGTGAATACTGCTTCGTTATAAAAAAGATTGTACTTTTGCATACAAATAAATATAAAATATGAAGTTATCAAAAGAATGCGCCCATCGCTTGTTAGAGATTAAGGCTGTTAAATTAAGTCCCTCAAAACCTTTCACATGGGCTTCCGGTCTACAATCACCTATTTATTGCGACAACCGTAAAACTCTTTCTTATCCGGAGATAAGAACGTTCATAAAAGATGGTTTAGTACATCTTACGCGTACAAATTTTCCTTCTGTCGAAGTAATAGCCGGTGTGGCTACGGGAGCCATTGCGCAAGGAGTATTGGTAGCACAAGACCTGAATCTTCCTTTCGTTTATGTTCGCAGTGAAGAGAAAAAACACGGTCTCACCAATATTGTTGAAGGTATCGTTCAGCCGGGACAAAAAGTCGTGGTGATAGAAGATTTGATTTCGACGGGTCAAAGTAGTTTGAAAGCCGCTCATGCCTTACAAGATATGGGATGCGAAGTCTTGGGCATGATAGCAATTTTCACCTATAATCTACCCATTGCCAAACAACGCTTTGACGATGCCGCACTGGCATTATACACCTTAACGGACTATAACACATTGGTAGAAGAAGCCATCGAACGAGGCTATATTGAAGAAAAAGAACAAACGACTTTATCAGAATGGAGAAAAGACCCCCAGGCATGGGCTAAACAATTCGAATAAAATAACAAAATGAATATATCCAGTAACGAAGTACGCATACAGGCAAAAGACGAAACCGTCTATCAAATGATATCCGATTGCAACCATTTTCGGCAATACCTTCCCGAAATTCAGAATTGGCAATCAACAGAGAACAGTTGTAATTTTACTGTCCAAGGTATCGGAAATGTTGAAATGAACATTACCAAAAAAAATGCCTTTTCCACTGTTGTTTTCGATGTGAAGAACCCGCAAATCAAAGCTCTTTCCATTGTCTTTGATATCAAGAACAGTGAAAGCAGTTGTCTTCTTTCAGGTCATTCCAATATCGACATTCCTATTTTTGTCGCACAAATGTTAAAACCTTCGCTTCAAAAGTTTCTCAATCTGTTGGTTGAACGCATCAAACTTGCCGTTGAAACCCATGTTGCGACTTCTTAATGTATGATTCCCTTCGAGAAATACACTTTAGACAATGGCTTAGATGTCATTCTACATACCGACAAGGCAACACCCCTTGCTGCCGTTAATATCACTTACCGTGTAGGTTCCCGTAACGAGCACCCCCAACGTACCGGCTTTGCCCATTTATTTGAACATCTTATGTTTGGAGGCTCTAAACACATCCCCTTCTACGACAAAGTGCTGCAGACCGTTGGCGGCGAAAACAACGCTTTTACCAATACCGATATCACCAATTATTACCTCAGCTTACCGGTTCAAAACCTCGAAACCGCCCTCTGGCTCGAAGCCGACAGAATGAACGAATTGGCATTCTCGGAAGAAAGTTTCAACGTTCAACGGAATGTGGTCATGGAAGAATTCAAACAGTCTTATCTCAATCAACCATACGGCGACCTCATGTTGCTGTTAAAACCATTGGCATACAAAGTACATCCCTATCAATGGAATACCATTGGCAAAGACATAGCCCACATTGCCGATGCAAGCCTCGACGAAGTGAAAGACTTCTTTTATAAATTCTACCGTCCCAACAACGCCATTCTTTCCGTTGCCGGCAACATACACACCGAACAAACCAAAGCATGGATAAAAAAATGGTTTGCCGACATCCCCTCCGGCACGTACTGCCCTCCCCCTTTACCGCAGGAACCTCCGCAAACAGAAGCCCGCTCACTCGAAGTAGTACGCAAAGTTCCTTACGATTACCTCCTCATCGCATTCCATAGCTGTCAACGCAAGGACGAAGCTTTTTATGCTGCCGACTTGCTGTCGGATATTCTCTCAAGTGGCAACTCCTCCCGTTTTCAGGAAATTCTTGTCAACGAAAAACATATCTTCACTTCTATTTCCACCTATCTTACAGGAACTTTCGACAAAGGACTATTTATCATTAACGGTATCCCTGCCACCGGCATATCGCTGCAGGCTGCCGAAGAAGCCGTATGGGAAATACTCCATGAATTAAAATCTACAAGCGTTGATGCCAACGAATTACAGAAAGTAAAAAACAAAGTCAACACACTTTTATACTTTAATGAACTGAGTGTACAAGACAAAGCCTTGTCGCTATGCCTTTTCGAAGCATTAGACCATGCCGAACGCATGAATAAAGAAGTGGAAAATTACCAAAAGGTAAACATAGCCGATATCCAACACAGCGCCCGTGAAATTTTCCGTGAGGAAAACAGCTCCACTCTGTATTACAAAGCTGCCACCAACTAAAGAATACGCCATCTTTTTTATAAAACATTAGCAAAATGAATATAATATTTCATTTTTTGTTGCGTTTTTTGTTCAATTATGTAAATCTCCCCCTACTTTGACGAAGATATGCACAACTACGTAAAAAAAACAGGGAGGATTGCTTGTTAACACAGATACTACATTATATTAATAGAGGGTTTATAAAAAATAAAGAATGTTACAACTGCGAAATATACACAAAACCTATTTTGGGGCATCGCCTCTACATGTTTTAAAAGGTATTGATTTAACAGTAGAAGATGGCGAAATGATAGCCATTATGGGTGCTTCCGGTTCCGGCAAGTCTACCCTTTTGAATATCATCGGCATCTTAGACACTTACGACGAAGGAGAGTATTACCTGAACAAGGTAAGCATCAAGAATCCAAGCGAAACAATAGCAGCTGATTTTCGGAACAGAATGATTGGCTTTGTCTTTCAATCTTTTAATTTAATACCCTATAAAACTGCCCTCGAAAATGTGGCTCTCCCTCTCTATTATCAGAATGTATCGCGTAAAAAAAGAAATCAACTGGCGTTAGAATACCTCGAAAAGATGGATCTCCAAGCTTGGGCGAATTATTTCCCTAACCAATTGAGTGGAGGACAAAAACAAAGAGTAGCCATTGCAAGGGCATTGATAACCAAACCGAAAGTAATTCTTGCCGATGAACCTACCGGTGCTTTAGACAGTAAAACCTCTATTGAGATGATTAACTTGTTTAAGGAATTGAATCAAAAGGGCATGACCATCGTCATGGTAACCCACGAGCAAATGGTTGCCGATGCAGCAGGTAGAATCATACATATCAAAGACGGCATCATCAATCAATCCCTTTCCGAAAGCTAAACACTTACAAACCAAAACACAAGCTTGGTATGAAAATAGAACTCTTTTCAGAAATTATAACATCTCTTAAACGCAACAAGCTGCGTACTTTCCTGACGGGTTTCTCTATCGCTTGGGGCATTTTTATGCTAATAGTCTTGCTTGCCGCCGGCAATGGCTTGAAAAACGGCGTTACTTCCAATTTCTCCTCCTCAACCCTCAACACCCTACAGCTTTTCGCCTCCCGTACGTCCATGCCCTATAACGGTTATCCCAAAGGACGCAAAATTACCATGAACAATTCCGACTCTATCTTTATGGCTTACAGCTTCCCCGAAGTAGGAGAAGTCATCCCGGTCTATCCTTTGGGCTATAAAACCATTTACAACCAAAAGAAATACGCCTCCGGCGAAATAACCGCCGTTCTTCCCGAATACTTTGCAATGAAAGCTATTGATATAGAATATGGTCGACCTATCAATAACTTAGATATGAAAGAAAAGCGAAAAGTAATCGTTCTGTGCAGAAAAGATGCGGAATTACTTTTCGGCACCCCGACACCCGTAAACCAAGTAGTGGTTGTCGACAATATTGTATATCAGGTTATAGGTGTTTATGCCAACGAGCGTTTCGGCTGGCGCACCGAATCTTTTATTCCTCTTACAAGCGCACAAAGCATTTACAATACTGCCGACCATATAGATAGAATTGTTTGCACCCTCAACGGACTAACAACGGAAGCCGAAAACGACAGCTTTAACCTGAAATTGCAACAGCGTCTGAGTGTCAAACATAAATACCACCCGGATGACAATCAGGCTATTTTCATCTGGAATTCCCTGAGAGACTATTTACAAACGATAAAAATCTTTTCCGCCATCTCTATCTTCGTATGGGTGATAGGCGTAGGGACTCTCATTGCCGGCATTGTCGGGGTGAGCAACATCATGCTCATAACCGTGCGTGAACGCACCAAGGAGTTTGGCATACGAAAAGCATTGGGAGCCAAACCCTCAGCCATTATCCGCTTAATCATTGCCGAATCGCTGCTGGTAACGGCTGCCTTCGGTTATGTAGGCATGTTCTTCGGCATACTGCTCACCGAAATCATTAATACTATCATGGCAAACGGGGCAACGGCAACGGAAGGAAATACGCCGGTGATATTTCAAAATCCCACCGTAGACATCAGCATTGCCCTGGCAGCTACTTTTGTGCTCGTTGTTGCCGGTGTGTTGGCAGGATATTTTCCGGCACGGAAAGCCGTTGCCATCAAACCCATTGAAGCCCTTAGGTATGAATAAATCCCATCTCCATGTTCGATATAGATAAATATAAAGAGATATGGCAAACCATCAGCCGCAACAAAATGCGCAGCTTCCTCACCGGCTTCGGCGTGGCATGGGGAGTGTTTATGTTTGTGGTCATGCTCGGCGTCGGCAACGGTTTTAACAACGGCATGCAACAAAATGTGGATGGCATCTCTCAAAATTCAATGTTTGTCTTTGCAAATGCTACCACTGTCGAATACAAGGGACTAAACGCCGGCAGATTCTGGACAATGAACAACGAAGATATCGACATATTGAAAGAAAACATCCCCGAGATACAGTATATATCCGGCATGATGTTCAGCCAGCAGGGAGGAAAAACCGTCAGAGATGATCGCTCGGAAGACTTTAACTTCAGAGGTATAGACGACAATCATACGAAAATAGAGAAATTAAATGTCATGCAGGGACGTACCTTTAATCGTCTCGACATGACAGAAAAAAGGAAGTTTTGCATCATCGGCAAGCAAGTATACGAGCAATTGTTTAAACCCGGTGAGAAAGCCATAGGCGAACAATTATCGATAAACGGTTTGTATTATGTGGTGGTAGGTGTCGTCAACGGTTCGGAGAATATGAACATAGGCGGAGATGCCAACAGTTCGGTTTTTATTCCGCTAACCACTATGCAGCAAGTGATGAATGCCGGCAACGAGATCCACATGATTGGCATCGCTGCTTATGACGATGTAAACATTAAAAACATAGAAGAAAAGGTGAAGGATTTACTCAAAAACAAACACAACATAGCCCCCACCGACGAAGCTGCCATAAACGCTTTTAACATTCAGGAGTTGTTTTTAACCTTTAAATACTTGTTTTTAGGCATTCGCCTGCTCACTTGGATAGTAGGCATGGGCACCCTGCTGGCAGGAGTGGTAGGTATCAGCAACATCATGCTGGTATCCATACGCGAACGTACCAACGAAATCGGTATACGCCGTGCCCTCGGTGCCAAACCTCAGCGGATATTACGTCAGATTATGAGTGAGAGCCTCTTGCTAACCTTTGTCGCCGGCTATAGCGGCTTTTTTCTCGGGGTGCTCCTCTTGACAGGGATAGACAAAATAACACAAATGAATAACGACGGCATGTCGATGTTTGTGAATCCGCAAATATCTTTCGGCATGGGTATCACCGCCCTGCTTATCCTGATACTTTCCGGATTAATCGCCGGCATCATTCCGGCAAGAAGTGCGTTACAAATAAAAGCTATCGATGCATTACGTGATGAATAACAATTGACAAGAATAAAATAATTACATATCATGAAGAAATTTTTTAAAATAGCAGGCTTTGTTCTTCTAGGACTGGTAGTAGTAGGTACCTTTGTCTTTCTGTGGAACAAATCAAAACAAAAGCCGACGGAATACGAAATCCTCCAAGCAGAAACGAGAACCATCAAAAAGAAAATCACCATCAACGGCAGCATCAGCCCGCGTAACGAAGTGGCATTGAAGCCGCAAATATCGGGTATCATCACCGAATTATACAAAGAAGCCGGTCAATTGGTGAAAGCTGGCGATGTGATTGCCAAGGTAAAGGTAGTTCCCGATTTGGCAAGTCTCAACAATGCCGAATCGCGAGTAAAGCTCGCACAGATATCGTTCGAGCAAGCTAAAAACGAATACGAACGAGCAAGCACACTGCATAGCAAGGGGGTCCTATCGAAAGAAGAATACGAAAATGCCCACACCGCCTTTATGAAGGCAAAGGAAGAAGTTAGCAATGCTAAAGAAGCCCTCGATATTATCAAAGAAGGTATTTCCTCCTCGACGGCAAGCTATAGCAACACCCTTATCAAATCGACGATGACAGGCATGATACTCGACATACCGGTGAAAGTAGGAAGCTCCGTAATTCAAGCCAATAATTTCAACGAAGGAACTACCATTGCCACCATTGCCAATATGAACGATTTGATATTCGTAGGGAAAATCGACGAAACCGAAGTAGGCAAAGTAGCTGTAGGCAATACCGTAAACCTGATTATCGGTGCCATGCAAGACAGCAAGTGCAGTGCCACCCTCGAATACATCGCCCCCAAAGGGAGCCTCGAGAACGGTGCTACCACCTTCGAAATCAAAGCTGCCGTTACCAATACCTCCGACGGTTTTATACGCTCCGGCTATAGTGCCAACGGAGAAGTTATCATCGCTCAAAAAGACAATGTCCTTAGTATTCCCGAAAGCACCCTCGAATTTGCGGGCGATTCCGCTTTTGTCTATCGCTACCTGCCCAAAGAAAATGAAAACGACCCCTATGTGAAAACTTTTGTCAGCCTGGGACTCTCCGACGGTGTTTACATAGAAGTAATCAAAGGCTTACGCCCAAAAGACAAGGTACGCGGAAAAATCATCACCAACGATAAATCTCAAGCTAAAAGAAGATAAAATATGAAATACTTACATCTAACACTCATTAGTCTGCTATTGTTAACCCTCCCGCTTAGTCACGGGCAAGTTGCCTGGACTCTCGATAGCTGTGTGGCTTATGCTTTGGATAACAATTATACAGTCAAACAAACGCTCTTAGACCTCGAAGCCAAGAAACTGCAATTGCAGTCGAGTAAGATGAGCCGACTGCCTTCCCTGGCTGCTTCGGTAAACCAGAATTTGGATTTCGGTCGTGCCGAATCCGCCGGCGGCATCATCCTCGACAATACCCAATCGTCTACCACTTTCGGCATCGGCATGAATCTGCCTCTCTTCGAAGGACTGCGTACTTATCATCAGATAGCCTCCGACAAACTCAACCTCCAGGCCTCTACCGAAGACCTGAATAAAACCAAAGAACAAATTGAGTTGAGCGTCACTGCTTATTTCCTGCAGGTATTGCTATGTAAAGAAATACTCGAGATAGCGGAAGAGCAAGTAGCCTTATCGCAAACACAGGTAAATCGCATAGAGAATTTGCTTGAAGCAGGCAAGAGCTCGGAAGCCGAATGGTATGCTGCCAAAGCCACCCTTGCTTCCGACGAAGTAAGCATTACCGAAGCCCGCAATAACCTGCGCCTGGCGAAACTCGACCTGGCTCAACTGATGAACGTTGCCAACAGCCACACCTTCGACCTTGACGACAGCGATATCGATGCTGCCATGGAGACAGTCATGCAACACACCGTCGATATGCAAAAAGTGATTGACAACAGCCTCCAAAAACGCCCCGCCATCAAAGCGGCAGAGCTGCGCATTGCCAAAAGCGAAAAAGACATTAAAATAGCACAAGCCGGGTATTACCCTTCCCTTATGCTCTCGGCTAATTACGGCACCGGCTATTACTACGCCTTCCAAAACAGCTTGCAAACTACCAACCTCCCCTTCGGTCAACAGCTTGGTAACCATTCCCGCGAAGCCCTTGCCCTCTCTCTCAACATCCCTATCTTCGACCGACTGGCTACCTCCAATCAGGTGAAACAATCCAAGCTCCTGATGCGCTCCCAACAATACCAACTCGAAGAAGTGAAGCTCGCACTTGTCAAAGAGATAGAACAAGCCTATACCAACGCCATGGTAGCCAAAGAGAAATATCTCGCTTCGCAAAAAGCGGTGGAAGCTTCCGAAATAGCCTTCGGCTACGAAGAAAAGAAATACCAGGCCGGCTCCTCCAATGAATATGTGTATAACGAAGCTAAAATCAATTACGAAAAAGCACAATCACAAGCTGTCCAAGCCAAATACGACTTCTTCTTCCGCCTGAAAATACTCGAATTCTATAATGAATGATAGAAGGATGTGGCGATGTGGTGATTTGTTGATGTGGTGATTTGTTGATTTAACCTCAGAGAACGCTGAGATTTTAGGCAAAGAACGCAAAGAGATATACACAGCCTACCCTTATTTTTTCAGAACGAAAAAAACTGACAGCTGAGAGCTTTTCCCGGCACACGGCACAAAAAAATAATTAAAAATTAAGACTTATTATTTTTTTTAAATATGTTAATTATTCTTCAATTACTATATTAAACTCATTCCAATTCGGATTCGAATTCAGTAAGTTTTTATAATAACAGCAATTCTCCGGTGTAACCGCTACTCCATCAACACTTACTATACGTTTAAACAAAGGTAATTGGGGAGATAAGTTTAAATTACGTACCGAAATCATCAATGTATCATTCAAGACTGCAGTCATATACATGGGATATTTTATTTCTTTAGGCTTATCGGATACCGGTAAAACTTTAGCATAAACCGCTTTGTTTTTTGCATCGATTATCCAATCAAAATGTGAAATAAAACCCAGACCTACATTGTTTTCTCCTACCGTATCGAAATAATACAATTTTTGTGCTATCAAAGAACAAGTATCAGCATAAAACACGTTAACATAGTTTTGCTGTATACTCGTATCATTATTAAATATCATACCATCTAAACCGTAGGAAGTAAGTCCTTCAAAAAACACATCATTGCTTTTGGCGTGAGCTGCATATTGTTGCTTGGTAAAACGCAAACAACCCTGATTGCCTGTATCAAAGTAAAAAGAATATTTCAAGCTATCTACCGTCAATGCAATATATAACTTGGAATTACGTGAAAAATAGGATTCCAATCGCACATAACCCGTAGTATCCGCCACACTATCTACGCATAAAGTGTGATTCGAAAAATTGATATACAACACTTGTTCATTTCCGGGCAATAAATCAAAACCCAGTATTTTGTGCGAAAAAGCAACAATGTCTTCTTTGCACGGATAAGAAAGAAAAGAAGATAAAATCGTAGCTCCCAAAGCATTTTTGCAACTCACCAAATTATTATCTATTGCATAGGTATTAATGCCAATACGATACATGAGTTTTTGATTTAATGTATACACAGGCATATTTAATCTAATTCGTTGATGAGTTAATTTCTTTTCATTAGATATAATGATTAAAACATTACACCCTGTGTCAAAAAGAACAGTATCCAAAACTCCATTCACATAGGTTTCCATGTACATATGATTATCTCTATATTCAAAAGGTTGACATTGTTTACAGTGGTATATCTTTTTTTGATTGATATTCATAGTCGAGACACATAAGGGCTTGATACAGCCGAAAAACGCTTTGCAGGAGGTGAATAGGATTAGCAAAATAATAAAGAAAATAAAGATTGAAATATTAATGTTTTTCATTTTAAAAAGGATATGAGAAATTTAAATTAATTACTGTATCTTCAATTTTGGTAAAATCAATTTTTGAAAGATTAAAATCTTTACAATCATGAATAGGTAAAGGTCTAAATCGTATCGTATCATCTGTAAATTTGCATTTTTGTAATTTAACGATATTGTTTTTATTTATAATAACAGAAGTGGGTAAACCCACAGTTTCCATATAAATATTTGACGAAAAAATGTTATTTATAATGTTTGCAATTCTTTTTTCATTAGTTAACGAATACAAAAAACTTGTATCTTTTATACAATAAATTTTATCTACATTTATGTTATAGTCATTAAAGATTAAAATATTACTATAAAATTCCTTGTCTGTATCAGAAATAAAATAAAACTTAACATTGTTTGTAGCATTATCGAATGCCTTTTTATAAAAATGATTAAAATGATCATGACAACAACTGCAAGCTGCCCCATAAAATATTAAAACCTTATAATGCAAAGTATCTTCTTGAATTAATTGAGCTAATTGATTAACGCTTACTATTTCTTGTTTTATTTCTTCTCGTTTCATATCTGTATTTGAACAACTTAAAAACAAGGTTAAAATCATAATGCTTATGTTTTTCATAGAATTATATTTAAAATTATAAAAGAAAGGAATATTAAAAGAAATATTCCTTTCTTTCAAACATTCAAAGCATTATTCTGGCAGATAGGTTTGAATTTCTACAGGAACAGTAGCTGTAATAATAGAACCATTCTGAACATACGGATAATCGCCTGCTATTATTTTTACAACATTTTCCGTTTCCATTAATTCTAAAAACACAGGACTATCTTCAAAAATATCGTCTTGGATTTTAAGTAATTGACTATCGAAATCAACAAATCCTTCTAAAGAAGCCGGATCATTGCCTTCTTTATCCATATCAATAGACATTGATATGCTATTTGAATTATTCTTAATAATTTCTAAATGTATAGTTAAAACAATATACCCTTTTGTAGAAACGGTATCCCATTCACGAAACCACAGCCAACAATCACCTTCTGTACCAGCACAATACTTATTTGGCCATGTTCCTTGTTTAGTTCCATTTTGCTTTTGTGCTACAGCAAATGTAAAAGGGTCGCCTGCAGCCTTTTGAAATTTTTCTATTTTTTCAGAGTTATTAGCTATATCCTCAACTTCTTTTTGACATGCTATAAAAATTCCGATTCCTATCATTACCATGCTTAATGCAATAATGATTATTTTATTTTTTTTCATTTTTTTTATTTTAAATGGTTTATACTAATTTTTTAATTTTATGTGTGATTTTGCGTTTTTATTACTTCTTTAGCATCTTTGTGCTACTCATTTACGCTTCCGCTCACAACACGTTTCAAGATTAGCTTATGTAAGATAAGCGGTTGATTTGTTTATTTAATTTTCTTTGCGGGGAAACCCCGCTAAACATAGGTAAGGACTTCCCATACAAAACCTGTTTGAGGCTTATACATGGGAAAAGGATAAAATTTAATTAAGTGTATGATTTTTGGTTGTATAATTTGGTCTCTGCCAAGCGGCAAAAACAGAATAAACATAATTGGTGAAATAAAAAACAAAAAATACCAATACCTTTGTTGGAAAAATTTATAACGATATAATGTGATTATTAGGTTTGACATTATTTATTTGTTTTTTATAATGCAAAAATATATTTTTTTTATACAAAAACTGATTTTTTTTCAACTATTTTTATTTAATTGATTTTCAGTTAGAATAATTTTATTTTTTTTATTCATTCTTATC
>JAGOKS010000051.1 GCA_017994425.1 Bacteroidales bacterium
CAACTTTTGTCTTAAAAACTGATGTAAACTTTCTTCTTGATTTTTTCATATTTTGACAGATTTTAACGTTTATTTTACGATGTTTTTTTTGTTAAGGTTACTGTCCTATTTTTTTAAACCACTTTACCTTTTTTTTTAAATTTAATGAGAATTTATTCTTCATTTTCAAAAAATAATAATTGAGGATTGTAAATAACATATTTACTTAAGGATTCATCTGATTCAAATTTCTTTCCAATATATATTGAACCATCGGATTTTGTTTGCTTAATTTGTGTATTAGAATATATCAATTTTTTTTTCACATCCCAAATCAGATGCTCCGTTTCAATAATCTCTCCAGTTTCATAATTTGTAATTACTACATTACGTTTTGCCTCCATCATTTTATCAGTTTCATAATTAACACCATATAGCGCTGTTAATTTTGAGAGTCTATGCTTATTTTCTCCATAGGTGATAATCTCTACTCCTTTGGGACATTCTTGATAGGTTTCCGGAGAATGAAAAGTGTATAAAAGAGGTGCTTTAAATTCATGTGTTACTACTCCACTTTGACTTATAAACAAGTGAATATTTTTTGCAATTTCACCAGGAATGGTATCATTTTTAAAGATATTATTTACTACAGCAATGTCATTCCTACAAGCACCAAAAATTAGGATTACTATTATTAATACACCTATTGTTCGTATATATGAGAATGTTACTTTCATACATGATTTATCGAACAGTTGTAGTTTCACCTATCCAACATTCAACACGATATGACTGTCCTTTTTGTAAGCCTAATTGGAAATATGTTTCAATTTTAGGGAATGCTCTAGCTACGCTATTTAATTTGGTTTGTGCATCGTTATATATTTTAGCTTGACTTTCATCATTTTTACCGGATGTCATAGCCATTGCTTTACTATATTTATCTGCAGCAGCCCAATAAACAGCAGCAGGGAGCTCAAGAGATCCACAAGTAGAACCGGATGATGCATATAAATCGCCCATTAAAACATATGCACGAGCTTCATTAGGATTAAGCTTTAATATATTGTATGCATTTTCTCTAGCAATGGAATATTGTCCGACTTTATTATAACTTTCCGCAAGCATTATATAGGTTTTAATTTTGTCAGAAACTTTTTCAAACATGGTAATAGCTTCTTTAAAATAATTGATAGCATCTTGATACTTTTCTTTTTTAAAGCTGATTAATCCCATATAAAAAGCCGTATTTGCATTTGGTTGGATTTTATGAATTTCTTCTACAGCTGTAACATAAATATCGTTATTTGTACAACCCTCTTTATTGAAAAATTTAATGATTTGTCTCAAAATTCGTTCATCTTTGTTTTGTTCTAATTTTTTACCGTAAATCTGGACCAAATCATCACAATTAGCATATTGTGAGAAACGAATATCCATGTTTTTTGCAACTCTTTGATATTGTTCAAATACATTTTCCGTTCTTACAGAATCCTTAGCAAAATCTTCATAGGTAACATCGAATTCTTCTTTAGAAATCAAACCACTATCTAATTTCGATTGTAAGTCATAGATTTTTCGCATTGACTTGTCAAATTCTATTTCGCTTTCGTCTAATTTATAATCTAAAATTTCTGTAATTTTATCATACGCATCAATCATAACTTCAGAAGTTAATTGTTTATTATTCATGTAACGTTCTGCTGTAATGAAAAACACATCCAATACTTGAGGAGAAGTAGAAGTTCCTCCGAGTTCAATAGCTTTATTAAAAAGTTGGTATGCTTTTTCCCACTCATAAGCTCTAAATCTCATCATATTAACAGCTATTTGACCCAATGCATACGCTTCATCTGAAGGATAACATTGAATACGTAATTCATACAAATCAAACAATTCCTGAATATAACCAGCTTTTTTTGAAGAATCTTTTTCAATTTTTATTAAATTTTCTATTATTATTGGACCATTTGTAAAATTATTTTTGTTTGACATTGGACAATTTTGAATGGTTTGTTTCCAATACTTATAAGCTTCTAAATAATTTCCTTGTTTGTACGCTTCCCTATATAAAGAAATATTCGTAATACATGCAATACTATCTTCTCCGTATTTCGGTCCATTCCATTGTGCCGTAGCTGTATAAGTAAAAGCTATCGTAAAAATTGTTAATAATATTTTTATTCTTTTTTCCATTACTAAAATTTATAATTTATGTTATTACTCTAATTTTCTTCTTTGGTACCATCGTTCATGTAACTTAATGTTAAACGAAACGATAAAATAACTTTCTTGTAACAATTTATTTTTCAATGTCCCCCATTGTCCATATTCGGCATTTACATTAAATCGCGTTTTATTTTTCTTCATTGGAAAAGACATTCCAAAATTTATGCCAAATCTATCTATTTGATTTTCTTTAATATAAAGAGACGTCAATTCATAAAAAGCCCCTAAGCTAAACATAACTTTTGGAAAATATTTCGAACTTAATGGATTAGGGGTGAAATTTCCTCCCAAAGAAAATTTATAGGAATCTTTCAATGTATCTTTTATTTCTCCCATCTTAAAATTACTCCATTCGCTCCAACTAAAGTCAAATCCGATAAAATATTTTTCGGAAGAAAATGAAATTCCACCTCCAATGGTTTGGGGTAATGTAATTTCCAATTTTTCTTTTTCTTCCCAATACAAAGAATCAACAATTGATTCTCCTGAAGTACTATTTATATAACTTAACTTAAAGATTGATTGATTTCCATAAACAGTTGGAATAGAAGGTGTGTAAATTAGGCCCAATCCTATTTTCGATTTTTTAATAGGAATAAAATATTGTGTTCCGAATGAAAACAGGACACCATTTACATAAACATTTTGGTCGTTTTTAAAATTTAAAAAAGTATTATTTGAAAATTGAATTTTTTGAATTTTATCATAATTTCCAAACAAGTAGGAAATATTACATCCTAAAGAAAAATTCTTGAATAATTGAAATGCATTCCCCCAATAAAATTCATAAATTCCTCCCGTCCCAATATAGGCAAAATTAACATCTACAGAATCTTGATATTTGGAATTTTCATTTATAGAATAATTTATAAAGCTATATGGTTGAAACCCGATTGCTGTTTTCCAATATTGAACGACTGAGAAACCCAATGAAAGATAATCAAATGTTATAGTTGACCCTTTTTGGCTGACATTAGCTTCCTGGAGTACGTGATATTTATAGGAAAAAGCAGCATCAATTAAACATGATAAGGAATCAAAAGCTATATAGGAAGCAGGATTTGAAAAATTAACAGTAGTTGGATGTTGATATGCATTGGATACTCCCCCCATAGATATGTTAGTATAAGAAGTTCGTCGCGACATTTCACCGAATCCAAAACGGGAATAAGGCGAGCTGAGCTGATTCTGAGCAAATGTTTCGTTACATATTAACAGCATCAAAAAAAACGAAAATAATAATTTTATTTTTTTATTTAACATTATAGTTTAATATTAAAGATAAACCAAAGAGTACTAAATTTGGATAGGCAACAACTTCATCTGATAATTCTTTTTCAAATTTTGACATATCGCCTCCTGTTACTATAATTTTTAATTCTTTATATTCATTCTTATATTTTTTTATAAATCCATTGGATTCATTGATAATTCCATGTATTACTCCTGATAAAATAGAATTATCGGTTGTATCTCCAATTAAAAATGAGATTGGTTTATAGGTAATAAGAGGTAATTTTTCTGTATAAAAATGCAATGTTTTAAATCTCATTAATAACCCGGGAGAAATACCACCACCAAGATAGGTTCCCTTTTTATTAATAAAATCATAGGTAATGCAACTTCCCATTTGAATAACTAAGCAATGAGAATCGGGGAAAAGATGATGAGCTGCAACAGCACAAGCTATACGATCATACCCAAGTGTGAGTGTTGTTTTATAGTCGTTACGGATTGGGATGGGTGTTGTATAAGACAATTTAATAACTTTATAATTTGATTGCAAATAATTTTCTAATTCCTCATCAATATCAATTACAGAAGAAATGATAATATTCTGAAATTCATATTTTTTTTTTAATTTAAAAATAACAGAAACATTTAATATTTCCTTTGTTGAAAAATAAAGTTGCTCTGTATTATTCACAATAGCAATCTTTACATTTGTATTTCCAAAATCTAATATTAAATTATTCAAAATATATTTATTAAATAATTAGCATGGCATCCCCATAGGTTAAAAACTTATATTTTTCATTAATCGCTTCTTTATAGGCTTTCATTACTAAATCAAAACCTCCAAAGGCACAAACTAACATGAGCATAGATGACTGCGATGGATGAAAGTTAGTTATCATAGCATTTGCTGATTTAAAATCATAGGGAGGAAAAATAAATTTATTTGTCCATCCTTTATATGGTTTTATTAGACCTGATATATATACCGATGATTCCAATGCTTTTAAACAAGTTGTACCTACAGCACATACTTTATTGCCCTTAGATTTAGCTTCATTGATTATATTAGCTGATAATTCAGTAATTTCCATTTCTTCTGAATCCATTTTATGCTTTGCCAAATCCTCTACATCTATCGTTTTAAAGTTTCCAATTCCTGCATGTAAAGTGATTTCTGAAATGTTTAATCCTTTCAACTCTAACATTTTAATCATTTCTCGACTTAAATGAAGCCCGGCAGCGGGGGCAACAACTGCTCCTTCATTTTTAGCATAAATAGTTTGGTAATAATCTGCATCTTGGTCACTTACATCCCTTAATTTTTGGATTGATTCCGGAATTGGCATTTGTCCGATGGAAAATAATTTTCTTTTAAACTCTTCGTATGAACCATCAAACAAAAATCTCAATGTACGACCTCTGGATGTTGTATTATCAATTACTTCTGCAATTAAAGCCCCATTATCAAAATAAATTTTATTTCCGATTCTGATTTTTCTGGCGGGATCAACTAACACATCCCAAAGTCTACTTTCTTTGTCTAACTCCCTCAATAAAAAAACATTGATACTTGCTTTTGTTTTTTCTTTTTCTCCTTGTAACATAGCAGGAAACACCTTCGTATTGTTAATCACAAATACATCCCCTTCATCGAAATAATTAATGATGTCTTTGAATATTTTGTGTTCAATTGTTTTTTTTGCACGATTTAAAACAATTAATCTCGCCTCATTTCGCTCTTCATGAGGATAGATAGCAACAAGGTCTTGTGGTAAAAAGTATTTAAATTGCGATAATTTCATAATTTTTAATATATAATAACAATATTATCAACGAATAATATTTTTTTTGAGTAAGATACAAAGGTAATTTATTTTTTCTAAAAAACGACATTTTTTAATAATTATTTTAATATAATTATTTTTTCTAAGAATCTGATAATTTCAATATAATTTTTTCTAAGAATCTATCAAAAGGTATACCCTTAATATTTTGTTCGTTTTTATTAAATATTTGAATATCCGTATTGTATAAATATTAAAAAAATATTCAAAAATATGTAATTTAAAACGATATTTTTAGTTAATTTGTAATTTAATTTTTACAATTCGCATTTTTTACAAATGCATAATTTTCAAATATATGAAGAATAATAATAAAGCAATAGGAAAAATTTCACAAGTAATTGGTGCTGTTGTAGACGTTGTATTCGAACGGCAAGAGGATCTACCAAGCATTTACGATGCGTTGGAAGTTATTAAAGAAAATGGGAATAAAATAGTGTTCGAATGTGAACAAGACATTGGAGAAAACACAATGCGTTGCATTGCTATGGATTCAACGGACGGTTTATGCAGAGGAATGGATGTTATTTCAACAGGTAAAACGATAAGTATGCCTGCAGCTAATATTAATGGACGTCTTTTAAATGTAATTGGAGAATCCATTGACGGTATGGAAGAAATACAAACTGACACCTATAGAAGTATACACCGAGATCCACCTACATTTGAAAACCTTTCAACCTCAAGTGAAGTATTATATACCGGGATTAAAGTTATTGATTTAATTGAACCATATATGAAAGGAGGTAAAATCGGATTATTTGGAGGAGCCGGTGTTGGAAAAACGGTTATCATCATGGAAATGATAAATAACATTGCAAAGAAATATTCAGGTATGTCTGTTTTTGCCGGTGTAGGAGAACGTACACGTGAAGGCAATGATTTATTAAGAGAAATGATTGAATCCGGCGTTATACGTTATGGAGATAAGTTTCTTGAAAACATGGAAAAAGGAAGTTGGGATTTGAGTCTAGTCGATAAAGAAGAATTAAAAAAATCACAAGCTACATTGGTATTCGGACAAATGAATGAACCTCCCGGCGCTCGTGCACGGGTGGCATTATCCGGATTAACTGTTGCTGAATATTATCGTGACGGTGATGATCAAAACAGAGGGAGAGATATATTATTTTTCGTTGATAACATTTTCCGTTTTACACAAGCCGGATCTGAAGTATCCGCTTTGCTTGGTCGTATGCCTTCTGCAGTAGGATATCAACCTACTTTAGCCACTGAAATGGGTATTATGCAAGAGAGAATTACCTCTACCAAACGAGGCTCTATTACTTCGGTACAAGCAATTTATGTTCCTGCAGACGATTTAACGGACCCTGCTCCCGCAACAACTTTTTCTCACTTGGATGCAACAACTGTTTTAAGTCGTAAAATAGCTGCTTTAGGTATCTATCCGGCTGTGGATCCATTAGATTCTACTTCTCGTATTTTAACTCCTGAAATTGTAGGTGAAACTCACTATAAAACAGCTCAAAGAGTAAAAGAAACTTTACAACGCTATAACGAATTACAAGATATCATCGCCATTTTAGGTATGGAAGAGTTAAATGAAGATGATAAATTAACTGTTCATAGAGCCCGTCGTATTCAACGTTTCCTTTCACAGCCTTTTCATGTTGCTGAACAATTTACAGGACTTAAAGGGGTTTTCGTTTCTATCGAAGATACCATCAAAGGTTTTAACATGATTATGGATGGGAAAGTGGATCAATATCCTGAAGCTGCGTTCAATCTTGTAGGAACTATTGAAGAAGCTATTGAAAAAGGGAAAAAGATGTTAGCTGAAACTAAAAACTAAATTCAATATTATGAAAGTTCAAATTATAAGCCCGCAACGTCAAGAAATCATCGAAGATGTTTCCTTAATTCAATTGCCCGGATTAGACGGACTATTTGAGATACTTAGCAATCACGCTCCTTTTATAGCATCGTTATCAAACGGCAAAGCAAAATTAATCAATAAAAAAAATGAAACTTGTTTTTATCCTATCGATGGTGGAGTTGTGGAAGTGTTAAAAAATAAAATTATAATTTTAACTGAAAAATTTTAAGATTCTAGATGTATATTTTTTATCATAAAGGATTGTGAATTACTAGCTTTTTTTTAAAAAGCATTAAGAATTTAGATAAAATAGAAATTATTAAATATAACTTATACATTTCTAAAACACTTAAGATTTCACTCATATAAAACTTCTTTTTAAGTTTTTTTAATTTGAAATAGAATAAAAAAAGGATAATGTCTTACACTATCCTTTTAATATTGTTAGTACAGTAAAATATTTACACTCCTAATTGCAAACGATAAAAACCTTCACAACGTAATTCTTTATCAGCTTCAGCCATATACTGAGCCACTGTTTTTTTACTATCACGAATAAAATCTTGATAAATAAGTGTATTTTCTTTAAAGAATTTATTAAGTTTCCCTTGTGCTATTTTTTCAACCATATTTTCAGGTTTACCTTCATTTCGCACTTGTTCGCGTGCTATTTCGAGTTCATGTTCAATGACATCTTTTGGAACATCATTTTCGTTAATACTGATGGGACTCATAGCAGCAATTTGCATGGCTATTTCGTGTCCTATTGTTGTTAAATTATCCACTTTTTTATTAAACCCAACAATAGAAGCTAAGCGATTCCCATTATGATTATAAAAAGAAACAAATTGTTTTTCTAATATTTCAAATCGATTTAACTCGATTTTTTCACCGGTTTTACCGGTCATTTCAGTTAAAAGGGACTCAATAGTATGCCCGTTTAGTGTACTTTGCTTTAATTGATTCAGATTTTGTATGCGATTAGCAACAGCAAAATCTATAATAGTATTTGCTAAAGCAATAAAATCAGCTGTTTTCCCCACAAAATCTGTTTCGCAATTAAGCATAATCACGGCTCCATAGGTATTATCATCAGTAGATTTAGCAACAACAAATCCTTCATTTGCATTACGATCTGCGCGTTTTGCTGCAACTTTCTGTCCTTTTTTCCTTAGTATATCTATTGCTTTGTCAAAATCACCATCGGCTTCAACCAATGCATTTTTGCAATCCATCATTCCCGATCCGGTGATTTGTCTTAATTTATTTACATCTGCTGCTGTAATTGCCATTTTTTTAATATTTTTATTTTACAATTTATTTTTTAGAAATTGGACGACGACTTGCCGGACGTTTTTTCTTATCTTCCATCGATTCTGTTCCTGATGTTTCACCTAATCGCCTTCTTCGTCCGGTTCTTTCTGTTTTCTCTTCTTCCACAGTTTTAAATACTTCTTCTTCAACAACAATTTCTTCTTCTTCGATTTTATCATTGCTTAATGCTTTTTCATTCAATCCTTCTCGAATAGCATAACACATTGATTTTATAATCACTGCTATTGATTTGGATGCATCATCGTTTGCCGGGATAGGAAAATCCACAAGAGTAGGATCCGAATTTGTATCTACAATAGCAAATATAGGAATATTTAATTTTCTTGCTTCCGCAACTGCTATATGTTCTTTCATGATATCAACCACAAAAACAGCGGCTGGTAATCTTGATAAATCAGAGATTGAACCTAAATTCTTCTCTAATTTAGCTCTTTCTCGTTGAATTTGGAGTCTTTCTCTTTTTGAAATACTATCCCACTGAGGACTAGACATTAAACTATCAATAGAAGACATTTTCTTTACAGCTTTTCGTATAGTATTGAAATTAGTGAGCATTCCTCCTGCCCATCTTTCGGTTACGAAAGGCATGTTAACTTCTTTTACATATTCTGATAAAATTTCTTTTGCTTGTTTCTTTGTAGATACAAACAATATTTTCTTACCTGATTTTGCAAATTGTTTAATAGCCATGCCGGCTTCATCAATTTTTTTAACTGTTTTATGAAGATCGATGATATGAATACCATTTTTTTCCATAAAAATGTAGGGAGCCATATTTGGATTCCATTTTCTCTTTAAATGTCCAAAATGAGCTCCTGCTTCCAATAATTGGTCAAAATTTACACTTGTCATTGATTTTTTTTTAATGTTTACTTTCTTTATTATTTAAGCAACTGCAGAGTAGTTTTGTATATGCAAAAGTCTCTGCAATTTAGATACTAAACATTCACTGATGCTTTGTATTCTACTGCTAACGTTTACTAAATTGAAATCTTTTTCTTGCTTTAGGTTGACCCGGTTTCTTACGCTCAACCATTCGAGGATCTCTTCTCATCAAACCTTCGGCTTTTAATTCGGAGCGATTTTCAGGATTTATTTCGCAAAGCGCTTTTGAAATAGCTAACCGTACAGCTTCTGCTTGACCCTTAATGCCTCCACCGGTTAGATTAACTTTAACATCGTATTGTCCTTCCACTTTTGCGATAGCAAAAGCTTGATTAACTACATATTGCAAAGTTCCTGTCGGGAAATATTCCTTATAATCACGTCCATTTACAGTGATATTACCATTTCCCGCTTTCATATAAATACGGGCAATCGCTGTTTTTCTTCTACCAGATTTATTTATAATATTCATAATTATTTAATGTCTTTAATATTAATTTGTTTTGGTTTTTGAGCTTCGTGTATATGTTCGTTTCCTGCAAAAACATGTAAATTTCTAAATAATTCACTTCCCAATTTATTTTTTGGAAGCATACCTTTTACAGCATGTTCAATAACGGCAATGGGTTTCTTTTCCAATAATTTTTTAGGTGTAGTAAAACGTTGTCCTCCGGGGTAACCTGTATGACGTACATATACTTTATCTGTTAATTTATTCCCTGTTAAACGAATCTTATCTGCATTGATAACAATAACATAATCTCCGCAATCCATATGAGGAGTGAAATTTGTTTTATATTTTCCTCTTAACATTTTAGCAACTACAGTTGCTAAACGACCTAAAATTTCACCTTCTGCATCAACTAACAACCATTGTTTATCAACTGTCGTTTTTTTAGCCGAAATCGTTTTATAACTTAATGTGTCCATCTTAATTCTTAATCTTAATTGTTTTTAATCTTATTTAACAAACAAATATTTCACCTTCTTTGTCTGTGGATAATATCGGACTTTTTCGAGCCTGCAAAATTACTATTTTTTTTAATATAACACCACTTTAATTTACATTATTCTTATTTTTTTTATTGCATATTATTTTTTGATTCCACTTTTTTTTATATAAAAAACAGTTGACTCCTATTATTTTCATAAAATCAATCTATTAACTTCACATATCCTTGTTATATGTATTAAATTTTATTTGTGTTTTATGACATAAATATAAAAAAGACTCTCTTAGTAAAAGCCAAAAGAGTCTTTATTGCTACACTATTCACTATTTAAAGAACAATAATACTTCCTTTTATGACATGTTTATTCCCGTTTTCTTCAAATTTAATAGTATAATTAAACGTATTATCATGTGCTATTGAACCGTTTGCAGTTGTACCATACCATTTAAAGTACAAATCTTTGGATGTAAATACTCTATTTCCCCATCGGTCAAATATATTGATTTCAAATGAAGTTATACCATGATTTTCCGGTAATACCAATTCAAAGCAATCATTTAGATTATTATTATCAGTTGGAGTTATTGCATTTGGAATAAACAATCTGAACTCACATGAATCAATAATATAAAAATCTGATACATGACACCCTTTTTCAGATGCAACAACAGAATATATTCCAAATTTATTTACCTCAATATCTGTTGATGTTTCTCCCGTATTCCAAACAACCTCCGATGCCATAGTATTTGCAACAAGAATCGTCATATGTTTTTCACAGAAATCATACAAACTTTCAATTCTCACATATAAATCTGTTAAATCGAAAATTTCAATAGTATCAGAATTAAAACAATGATGTTGATTTTCAACTCTAACATAATAAGTCCCTTCTTGCATTACACTTAGAGTCTCTGAAGAAGCGCCTACGTTCCACAAATAACTACTATAGCCTTCACCCGGATCTAATACTACAGGGAAAATACTATCATGACATACTGCAATGTCTTCACCTAATGAAACTTCAGGAATTGGATTAACATACAATGTTAACATTGTTGTACTATCACATCCTTCAATATTGACCGTTTTATTTGTGTCATAGATTACATAACCTTCATATGTTGCTATTGTTTTTATATTAAACCCATTTAATGTATAATCATTACCTGCACATATTGAATCTATAATCAAGATGGAGTCTACAGGGCGTACCCACAAGGTCAGCATCGTCGTGCTGTCGCAGCCGTATTGATTTACCGTCTGGTTGGTATCGTAAATCGTATACCCTGTCAAGGTATAGATGGTCGGCTCCGTAAAGTCATATTTTGCATAGGTAACCCCTGCACAAACCGTATCAACTATCAGTATGGAGTCTACCGGACGTACCCACAAGGTTAGCATCGTCGTGCTGTCACAGCCGTATCGATTTACCGTCTCGTTGGTATCGTAAATCGTATAGCCTGTTAAGGTGTAGGTCGGCAAGGTGTCAAAACCGTTCAGACTATATCTAACCCCTGCACAAATCGTATCCACTATCAGTATCGAGTCTACAGAACGTACCCACAAGGTTAGCATCGTCGTGCTGTCACAGCCGTATCGATTTACCGTCTCGTTCGTATCGTAAATCGTATAGCCGGTTAAGGTATAGATGGGTAAGGTGTCAAAACCGTTCAGACTATATCTTACGCCTGCACATATCGTATCTACTATCAGTATAGAGTCTACAGGTCGTACCCACAAGGTCAGCATCGTTGTACTGTCGCAACCATAGCGATTTACCGTCTCGTTCGTATCGTAAATCGTATACCCTGTCAAGGTATAAATGGTCGGCTCTGTAAAGTCATAGTTTGCATAGGTCAAGCCTGCACATATCGTATCCACTATCAGTATTGAGTCTACAGGACGTACCCACAATGTCAGCATTGTCGTGCTGTCGCAGCCGTATTGATTGACCGTCTCGTTCGTATCATAAATTGTATAGCCGGTTAAGGTATAGATTGGCAAAGTGTCAAAGCCGTTCAGACTATATCTAACACCTGCACATATCGTATCTACTATCAGTAAGGAGTCTACTGGACGTACCCACAAGGTTAGCATCGTCGTGCTGTCACAGCCGTATCGATTCACCGTCTCGTTCGTATCGTAAATCGTATAGCCTGTTAAGGTATAGATCGGTAAGGTGTCAAAACCGTTCAGACTATATCTAACCCCTGCACATATCGTATCTACTATCAGTATCGAGTCTATAGGACGTACCCACAAGGTTAGCATCGTCGTACTGTCACAGCCGTATCGATTTACCGTCTCGTTCGTATCGTAAATCGTATAGCCGGTTAAGGTATAGATTGGCAAAGTGTCAAAACCGTTTAGACTATATCTAACCCCTGCACATATCGTATCAACTATCAGTATAGAGTCTACAGGACGTACCCACAATGTCAGCATCGTCGTGCTGTCGCAGCCGTATCGATTGACCGTCTCGTTCGTATCGTAAATCGTATAGCCGGTTAAGGTATAGATTGGCAAAGTGTCAAAACCGTTTAGACTATATCTTACGCCTGCACATATCGTATCCACTATCAGTATCGAGTCTACAGGACGTACCCACAAGGTCAGCATCGTCGTGCTGTCGCAGCCGTATCGATTTACTGTCTCGTTCGTATCGTAAATCGTATAGCCTGTCAAGGTATAGATAGGCAAGGTGTCAAAGCCGTTCAGACTATATCTTACCCCTGCACATATCGTATCTACTATCAGTATCGAGTCTACAGGACGTACCCACAAGGTTAGCATCGTCGTGCTGTCGCAGCCGTATTGATTTACCGTCTCGTTGGTATCGTAAATCGTATAGCCTGTTAAGGTATAAATGGTCGGCTCTGTAAAGTCATAGTTTGCATAGGTCAAGCCTGCACAAATCGTATCTAGTATCAATATCGAATCTACAGGGCGTACCCACAAGGTTAGCATCGTCGTGCTGTCGCAGCCGTATTGATTTACCGTCTCGTTCGTATCGTAAATCGTATAGCCTGTTAAGGTATAGATTGGCAAAGTGTCAAAACCGTTCAGACTATATCTAACCCCTGCACATATCGTATCAACTATCAGTATCGAGTCTACAGGACGTACCCACAATTGCAACATCGTCGTGCTGTCGCAGCCGTATTGATTTACTGTCTCGTTGGTATCGTAAATCGTATAGCCTGTCAAGGTATAGATTGGCAAGGTGTCAAAACCGTTCAGACTATATCTAACACCTGCACATATCGTATCAACTATCAGTATAGAGTCTACAGGACGTACCCACAATGTCAGCATCGTCGTGCTGTCGCAGCCGTATTGATTTACTGTCTCGTTGGTATCGTAAATCGTATAGCCTGTCAAGGTATAGATGGGCAAAGTGTCAAAACCGTTCAGACTATATCTAACCCCTGCACATATCGTATCTACTATCAGTATAGAGTCTACAGGTCGTACCCACAAGGTCAGCATCGTCGTGCTGTCGCAGCCGTATTGATTTACAGTCTCGTTGGTATCGTAAATCGTATAGCCTGTTAAGGTATAGATGGGCAAGGTGTCAAAACCGTTCAGACTATATCTTACCCCTGCACATACTGTATCAACTATCAGTATAGAGTCTACCGGACGTACCCATAAGGTCAGCATCGTCGTGCTGTCGCAACCGTATTGATTTACCGTCTCGTTCGTATCGTAAATCGTATAGCCTGTTAAGGTATAGATGGGCAAGGTGTCAAAGCCGTTCAGACTATATCTTACCCCTGCACATATCGTATCCACTATTAGTATCGAGTCTACTGGGCGTACCCACAAGGTCAGCATCGTCGTGCTGTCACAGCCGTATCGATTCACCGTCTCGTTCGTATCGTAAATCGTATAGCCTGTTAAGGTATAGATCGGCAAAGTGTCAAAACCGTTCAGACTATATCTAACACCTGCACATATCGTATCAACTATCAGTATAGAGTCTACAGGACGTACCCACAAGGTCAGCATCGTCGTGCTGTCGCAGCCGTATTGATTTACTGTCTCGTTGGTATCGTAAATCGTATAGCCTGTTAAGGTATAGATCGGCAAGGTGTCAAAACCGTTTAGACTATATCTCACCCCTGCACATATCGTATCCACTATCAGTATCGAGTCTACCGGACGTACCCATAAGG
>JAGOKS010000134.1 GCA_017994425.1 Bacteroidales bacterium
TTAATTAAAATAAGTATAATCTCATTGTTTATTATTATTTTTTATGTACTTTTGCAACATAATTATTAATTTAAACATACATTATTTAAATTGTTATAATATTATCAACATGAAAAAAATATTTTCAATCTCTATACTCATACTCTCCATTATTTTTATTCTTGCAGCATGTAATACATTTGAACGTTGTCCTACGTATACTGATGCAACAATAGAAACAAATTCGGACAAAGTTTAATTAACATATTTACTTAATGTCTTATCATTAATTAGCTGTGAAAAAGACATTCCTTTTGCTGATTTTTTGTGGTGCATTTATCTTTCCTATTAATGCACAAGATATTGGTGTAGGGGAACCTGACATATTATCATTTCGAAAAAAAGAATGGGATGTTTACGGCACTATACATACCAACGGATTAGGATTGGGAGGACGCGTTGGCAAACAAAATTCCATCCATTACAAATCCGGTTTTGATTTTGAAATAACCTATTATCGGCATATTAAAGAGCAACGCGGTAAGACAAGCTACCAAATCAGTGATTACGAAAACAAAAGTTTTATCTATGGAAAATTAAATAATTTTTTCCAAACACGCATTGGTTACGGCTTCACCCGTGTTATCAACACCAAGCCCTATTGGGGTGGAATGAGTACCGCTTATTTTTTATACGGCGGCGCATCGATTGGATACTCTACACCTGTATATTTGTACGTCATTAAATTCGTTAACGGAAATTCGTATGACATAGCCGAAGAAAGATATGACCCTAACATACATGACCTTTCCAATATTTATAGCCGAGCCCCTGTAACGAAAGGATTAAAAGAAATGAAAATACACCCGGGCTTATACCTTAAAACCGGCTTTACTTTTGATTTTAGCGCGGAAGATGCTACTATTATGGCTCTTGATTTTGGACTCGCCTTAGATGCATACTACCCTCCCGTAGAAAAAATGGCACATACCCCGAAACAATACTTGTTAGTAACAGGATTTATTACTTTTCATTTGGGTAAACGATTAACAAATTATGAATAAACAAAGGATATGAAACCATTTTTCCGCTTTATCACTTCATGCTTGCTTTGCTGTTTGTTTTTTACACTACCCCTATCCACATGGGCACAAAAAGCCAAAGGAAAAAAAATAGATTGTACCGCTGACATACTCCGCTACGACGCTACATTGAATCCTGACATGCAAATTCTTACCGGTAATGTGATCTTCAAACACGAAGGTGCTGTTTGTTATGCCGACACCGCTTTCTATAATGAAAAAACAAACACTATCGAAGCTTTCGGTCAAGAATTGATTATTCATATTAACGATAGTACACATCTCTATGGTAAATATTTGAATTATGACGGTAATACAAAAATTGTTACCATCGAACAAGATGTTATGCTTTCCGATGAATATAGTGTATTGTATACCGATAAATTAACCTTTCTGCGTAATCAAAACTACGGGTATTATGATACCGGAGGTGAAATCATTAATGACAGCAATACGCTTGTAAGTGAACAAGGATGGTATTATACTACAACCAAAGACGTTTTTTTTAAAAAGAATGTCGTCTTAACCACTCCCGATTATACGGTAAAGACAGACACCCTCAAATACAATACCCAATCAAAAATTGCCTATTTCTTAAGCCCTACTCGTATTTATTCTGATGAAAACACCGTTTATTGCGAATACGGATGGTACGATACGGAAAAGGATATGTATCAATTCGAAAAAAATGCGAAGATAAACACGGAAAACCAAGAGTTAAAAGCAGATATTATTTGGTACGACAGGATGAATGAAAAAGGAAAAGCCTACCGTAATGTATGTATCTTCGATTCTGTTGAAAATGTTTTAATCTTAGGAAAATATGCCGAATACGACAAAGCAATGGGATATGCCTTTATTACCGACAGTGCCATTGCCATACTCATTGACAATCAAGACAGCCTCTTTCTACATGCCGATTCTATCAGGGCTAGTTTCGATAGTGCTCAAAACGTCGATTACGTAACGGCACATCATCGAGTTCTTTTTTATAGAGATGATATTCAGGGCTCTTGCGACTCCCTCGTGTATTGGGCAAAAGATTCCATTATTATCATGTTTCGCAGCCCGATAGTATGGTTCGATAAAAACCAAACATTGGCAGATACTATCCGCTTATTTATTAAGAACAAAGATATTAAAGAAATGCATTTGATTAAAAATTCCTTTATTTGTGAAGATGTTTTTTTGGAACAAAAATTTAATCAAATCAAAGGGCTACATATGTTTATTTATTTCAAAAACAGTAAAATTGACTACGTCTTTGTCGATGCCCAAGCGGAATGCCTCTATTATGTATTGGATGAATCAAACGCATTAATAGGTGTCAACCAATCGACATCGAAACAAATGCGGATTAATTTTGAGAATAATGAAGTATCAACCATTACTTTTTATGATGACGTTAAAGGTGATTTAACACCCGAAGAAGATAAAATGAATGTACTCCTAAAGGATTTCATATGGTTAAATCAATACCGACCGATGAATAAACAGGATATATTCAAGTCCGATTTTTATAAACCGGAACTGAAGAAGGAAGAAGACGACTTTGAGTACGACGATTAATACACATAACCGGCATGGAAGATACGATACTTGACATTGATAACTTATGCATAGATTTCAAATCGGAGAACGAGAAAAGTCGTGTAGTTAACGATTTATCCTTGCGTCTTACAAAAGGCAAAACATTGGGTATTGTAGGAGAATCGGGTTCGGGAAAATCGGTAACGGCATTATCTATCATGCGTCTACTTGACAATGCTTCGTATACGGGACACATCAACTTTCACAGTGAAGAAAAAACCGTTGATTTATTACAATTAGGATATAAGGAAATGCGTCAGTTTCGCGGGCATCGTATTGCCATGATTTTTCAAGAACCGATGACCTCCTTGAATCCCTCCATGCGTTGCGGCAATCAAATCAATGAATCCTTACGCTTACATCTGCATCTGTCAAAAGCACAAGCACGAAAGCGAAGCCTTGAATTATTGGAAGAAGTACGACTTCCCGATCCGGAAAAAATATACAATGCCTATC
>JAGOKS010000052.1 GCA_017994425.1 Bacteroidales bacterium
CTTTCAAGGCTTGTTCTTTTTCTTGCATTTTATTGTAATAGTCTTTTTCGAGTGAAGGTATATCACCTAATTACTCATTGTTTGTTCCACTTCCGCCTCCACAGGCTGTGAATAACACCATGCTTACACTGCATACAATTAATACTAAATAAGATTTTTTCATATAAATTAATTTTAATTTTTCCTACTCGTATGGCTTTTCGGATTTCGCCCCGTTTATAATGGTTTCCGGTCTCCATTTTCTATTTTTTTTCTTAAGATGCTACATAAATACTATAATTATTCAATTATTTTGCAAATATATAAAAAAAAAATTAAAAATAAACTTATTAAAAGATTAAAAAATATTATTCATATAATTATAATGTAAAGAGCGATAAAAAAAATGTAGTCATTTTAATTAATGCGACATAGTCTTGTAGGAATCGGTGCTTATTGGTGTATTGTTGAAATGTTATACAAAGAAGGTGGATGCCTTTTACACTTCTTGTTTTTCGATTTTTTCTTTTGTAAATCTTTTTATTTCAAACGTTAATTCGTTTTCAAAATCTGAAATACGTTCCTTACAATCTTCTCTTTTACAATTCTTGCAATATTTCTTAAAGCATTCATCTATATGCAAATTGAAAATAATATCTTCTGAAAAATTAGTCTCTAACAAACGTTTCAATTTTTCTCCTTCTTCATGTGCATCCGATAAATACAAGTTCCAAGGCAACACCAAATCACAGTTGACATGCAATACATTCCCATATTTAATAAGTTTGAAATTATGTATATCAATCCATTCATTGGATTTATTGGTGTCAATAAAATTTCCGAATTGTTGTATTAATTTAAAATCAGCTTCATCCATCAAATGCGCTGTGGTTTCTCTAAGAATTTTTATGCCTGTAACTACGATTATAGTTCCGAAAATCAAAGCAATCAAACTGTCCAGCCATGCCAATTTAGTAAAGTAAAGCACAACTAAACCAATCACCAAGCCGATAGAGGAATAGGTATCGGATTGCAAATGCTTACCGCCGGAAATTAACGCAATTGAATTGTTCTTTTTCCCGATTTTTATGCTGTACCAACCAATAAAATAATTTAATAAACCCGCAACAGCAACAATCAGAATACCGATGTCTAATTGAGAAATCTGAGCGGGAATAAAAAGTCGTTTAATGGCTTCAAAAATAATAACTAATCCGGCAATAATAATTAAAAAACCTTCGACCGATGCAGATAAAAACTCGGCTTTGCCGTGTCCGAAAGGATGATTTTCGTCTTTCGGTTTTAAGGATATATATATAGCATACAAGGTAATAAAACCGGTAGTTACATTAACCGTACTTTCAAGAGCATCGGTCAATATACCTACAGAATTGGTTAAGAAGTAAGCAATTAATTTCCCTATAAAAATTAAAAATGATGAAATTGCAATAATACGTTGAATATTGAATTTTAGATTTAGTTTAGTTGACTTTTTATTTATCTCATTCATACTTGTAAATATCTTATTGTTAATTTTATCGATATTTAAAACATACAATGTCTTTATCTGCTTATTATCTTAAAGTTTCTTCCCTTTTCATAAGGAAAGAGAATAATAAAATTATTTGCAAAAATAAGCTTTTTTATTTTTATCGGAGAAGTATTATGCATAAATATTTTTTTAGCTCAAAACAGAACTTTCTAGAGAAAAATCATTTGTCCTGAGAAAAGAGAAGGTGAATAATAAAGAACCGATAAAATTGTATTAACAAATTGTTTTGCAATTAATTTTATCATTCTCGATTTGAATGGTAATATGTTTAATCCCAAATTCGTGTTCGATTTCTTCTTGAAGTTCGGAAAGGAAAGTATTCGTTGTGCCTTGGGGCATATAAAGGTGTACTGACAATGCAACTTCTGACGTACTTAATGCCCATATATGTAAATCATGAATACTTTCAACGCAGGTTTTATTATTCAGGAAATCTTTTACTTTTTGGACATTAATATGTTTGGGTACGGCATCGAGTGCAAGGTCGATAGAGGCTGAAAATAATTTCCACGTTCCCCAGATAATAACAAAAAGAATAACGAAACTTGTTAAAGAGTCAATCCATTGCAATCCTGTGAGTTTTATAAGTAAACCGGCAACGACAACACCAAGAGATACTCCTGCATCTGCGGCCATATGTAGAAATGCGCCTTTGATATTCAAATCGTTTTTTTGTCCTTTAATGAATAATAAAGCGGTAAAAGTATTTATGACAACTCCGACAGCAGCAACTATCATAATCTGTGTTCCAAGAACCGGCTCCGGATTTCTGAGCTTTTCAATGGCATTCCACCCAATAACAGCAACGGCACCAAAAAGGAATAAAGCATTCAGAATGGAAACGAGTATAGTTGTTTTTCTAAGTCCATAAGTATATCTGCCTTTTGGTTTAATCGTTGCCATCCAAGCGGCAGCCCATGCAAAAACAAGCCCCAATACATCGCTCGCATTATGACCCGCATCAGCGAGTAAGGAAGATGAATTTGCAATTAATCCATAGACAATTTCAACAATAACAAAGGTGATATTAAGACCAATAGCTAAGGCAAAAGCTCTCCCATGAGAGGTTTGTGTTTTGTGATTGTGCGGATGATTCGTAGATGTCTCCATGTAAGGTATCTTTTACCAGGATTCTCCGTTTGATCGGAGCCACAATTGAATTTCGAAATCTCCCAAACGAGCCGCTTTTTTATAGCAATCTAAATATTTTTCAGTATTATTCAAGCTATAATATGCATTGCCCATGTTTCTATAAGCTTTCACATGATTGGAATCTAATTCAATGGTCTTTTGATAATAGACGATGGATTCCTCGTATTTACCAAGATAATAATACGTATTTGCTAAATTCATATATGAATCAGTATTGGTAGGGTTAAGAAGGATGTCTTTTTTAAAATAAGGAATTGCTTCGGTATATTGCAGCATTTTGCAATAGGCGTTACCAATGCGACTATAAACATCTTTATAGTTTGTATCTAAGGCATAGGCTTTTTCAAAATAAGTAATCGCACGATCGTAATTTTCTATTTTATCGGATGAAAGAGCAATATTATAGTAGATTAAAGCATTTTGCTTATCAGGATTTTCTTGTGCTTGTAAACAGAGCGGAATCCATAAAAGTAGGAGAGAAGTTATTTTCAGTTTCATATCATTTCTTTTTTAATGGTTAACACAGGAATCATACTTTATTTTTCTTAAGTAAATAAAATAAAAAAAACAGAAGACTTGCAATGAGAAATACTATATTTACGATTCGAGCAAATGGAGGAGCCGCTTCGGGAATGACTTGTCCCATTAATACCAAGATATTTAGTAGAATGAGTAGTATGAGTATCGCCTTTTTTATCATAAACATTCACATTTTGTTATATATTCACTGCTATCCATAACGCAGGATATTGATTTTTATTTTTTATACAAATAATCATTATTGTTCGATATAATTCAAAAAAAAATTTTACCTTTGCAAATAATAATGAAATCAATAATATATTATTAAAGCATTTAAAGATAGAAATATACTAGATATGAAAAAATTAGATCCGGCAACAAGATTGCAACAATTGAAACAGTTTGGGGAATTTGGTGATGTAAATCCGTCCATTACCGATAGCGCAACCTATACTTTTATGGAAGCACAAACGATGTGTGATACGTTTAAAGGAGAATCGGAAGGCTGTTTTTTATATTCTCGTCACTGGAATCCGAGCAATAAGTATTTAGCCGATGCATTGGCAGTAATGGAAGGCACGGAAGCCGCATGGGTAACTGCATCGGGGATGGGAGCTATTACCTGCGCTTTGTTACAAGGTGTCAATACCGGTGATCATATTGTGGCAAGCAGCACTATCTATGGGGGTACATTCTCATTTCTGAATAATTATATTAAGAAATTTAATATTGACGTTACGTTCGTAAATATTTCCAATCTAGATGCCGTTGCCAAAGCCATGCGTCCGAATACAAAAATTCTCTATACAGAAACAGTAGCAAATCCTTTGTTGCAAGTGGCAAATATTCCGGAATTAAAAAATATAGCCCATAAACACAACGCTAAACTAATTGTAGATAATACCTTTACTCCTTTAATATTTTCTCCCTATCAACTCGGAGCTGATATTGTTGTGTATAGTTTAACAAAATTTATCAATGGTAAAAACGATTGTGTTGCCGGTGCCATTTGCGCTACTACCGAATATATTAACTCATTGATAGATGTTAACAACGGTACAGCCATGTTGTTAGGTCCGGTTTTGGATCCTTTGCGTTCTTCAAGTATTTTAAAAAATCTCCATACCTTGCATATTCGCATGAAACAGCATAGTTATAATGCCATGTATGTGGCAAAACGTTTGCAAGAAGCAGATTTCAAAGTAAATTATAACGGATTACCCATACATCCGGATTATCAATTATTCAAATCAATGATGAATAAACAATTCGGTTTTGGTGGTATCTTTTCTATTGATGTGAAAACCGCTGCAAAAGCTTGTGTGATTATGGAAGAAATGCAAAGTAAAGGAATCGGTTATCTGGCAGTTAGTTTAGGCTACTTTAAAACATTGTTCAGTAATTCCGGAAAGAGTACTTCCTCTGAAATTCCCGAAGATATTCAAAAAGGAATGGGTATGAGTGAAGGCTTAATACGTATATCCATCGGTTTGGATAATGATATCGAACATACAACTGATTGTATTATTGAAATATTAAAGAAACATTTAAATAAAAAATAATATGTTCAAAAAAACATTGGTGGGTTTGTCGGTGTTCTTTATGCTTTTTTATGCAGAAGCACAGAATTTTAATACTTATTTTTTGCCTAAATCACTTCGTATAAATTATATACATTCCGGAAACAAAGAAAAAGACAGTATAGCATGTAAGTATTTTCAAGCCTATGAAATATGGGCAGGTTCTATGACCAACCTTATCGATACGTATGATTATGGTTGTCATAAAATTATGGTTTTTGATTCAAGCAGCAATCAATTAATATATAGCCGTACCTATTCTTGCCTTTTTGGGGAATACCGTACAACAGAAATTGGAAAAACAGAAAGCAAAGAGTTCAAAGAAACGGTGTTATGCCCTTTCCCAAAAAATACGGTACGCATCGAATTCCATACTCGTACCCAAAAATCGAATTTTGAGAACAAAAAATCAATCTTTGTTAATCCGAAAACCATAGTATTAGAACCAAATACCTATAGCTGTGAAACTGTTGATTTGCATATAGGTGATAAACCAAACAATGCATACGATTTGGTCATTGTTCCGGAAGGCTATGCTCTTGCCGATAGTGCGAAATTACGTAAAGATATGGAAAGATGCAAAGAGGCAATTATGAATTGCAGCCCTTTTAAAGAAATGTCGCATATCATTAATATACGTACTGTCATAGCATATTCTGCTGAATCGGGCATTAGTCAGGACGTGAAAGGAAAACACGTGAATACAGTGTTAGAATCATCCTTTTATTCTTTGGATTTGGAACGTTATTTAATGCTTGACCATGTATGGAAATTACACGATGTATGTGCCAATGTGCCTTATGATAATATTTTAATTATGTGTAATACCACAAAATACGGAGGGGGAGGAATTTATAATTGGTATGCTACGGTTTCTGATAATAAATATTTGAATTATGTATGTGTGCACGAATTGGGACATGCCATCGGTGGCTTAGCGGATGAATATTATACGTCGGAAGTAACGGTCCAGGATTTTTATCCTATTGGCAGCGAACCTCATGAACCCAATATTACCAGCTTGGTAAATTTTGAAAGCAAATGGATGTCGATGCTCGACGATGATACACCGATTCCAACACCTGTAAGCGATGCCAATAAAAATAAATTGGGTGTCTACGAAGGAGCGGGTTATTGCTCTAAAGGTTTGTACAGACCATTTATCAGTTGCACCATGAAAGACATAGTGTATAATCGCTTTTGTCCGGTGTGCAAAGCTTCCTTGATTCAGATGTTGAAATTTTATGCAAAATAATATACTCTCGGAAGGCTGCTTTTTGTAGCCTTCTTTTTTTTATATGAAAAATATTAGAATATGTACCTCATTAAAAACAAAAAGATACTAGCACAAGATACGTATTTAATGGATATTTATGTGCCTCGTTTGGCAAAGTCCGCTTTACCCGGGCAATTTCTTATTGTGAAAACCAAGGAAAAGTCGGAACGTATTCCCTTAACAATTACCGATTATAATCCGGCAAAAGGCTTGGTAACGATTGTCTTTAAAGCAATCGGAAAGTCAACACAAGAAATGGCTTCCTATGAAATAGGAGATTCCTTTTCGGATGTGGTAGGACCCTTGGGCAAGCCTTCCGAATTTCTCCATCTGTCACCGCAAGAATTACAGAATAAAAAGTATTTGTTTATAGGCGGGGGAGTAGGTATCGCTCCCATTTATCCTCAGTTAAAGTGGTTGCATGAACAGGGTCTTACTGTTGATGTTATTGTGGGGGTAAAGACCATGTCCCTGCTTATTTTTGAAAAAGAATTAAAGGAAATTTCCAATCTATATATTACTACCGACGATACTTCTTCAACACATCAAGGTTTGGTGACGGATATGTTGCGTGAGTTGCTTGAAAGTGGGAAGCAATACGATGAAATTATCGCCATTGGTCCGTTGATAATGATGAAGTTTATCGTTGATATAGCGAAAGAATATCATATTAAATGTACGGTAAGTCTTAATTCCATGATGGTTGACGGAACGGGAATGTGTGGAGCTTGTCGTGTGAGTGTAGGGGGCAAAACGAAATTTACTTGTGTCGATGGTCCTGAATTTGATGGGTGGGAGGTCGATTTTGAGGAAGCCTTAAAACGCCAAGCGATGTATAACAGCGTGGAAGGTAAAAAACAAATGGATAAGGAAGAAGAAAATGAAGGGCACAGCTGTCATATCGGAGGAATAGCAGAAGAAACACGAGATAAGAAAAATCGTATTCCTATCAGCGTACAAGATGCTATGGATAGGATTACAAATTTCAAAGAGGTGTGCTTGGGTTATACGGCGGAAGAAGCTATCTTAGAAGCACAACGTTGTATACAATGTAAAAATCCTTTATGTGTACAAGGCTGCCCCGTTAGCATAGATATCCCCGGATTTATTAAGAAAGTGGCAGAAGCTAAATTTGACGATGCCGCCCGTATTATTGATAAGGACTCTGCTTTACCGGCAGTTTGTGGACGTGTGTGTCCCCAAGAAACACAATGTGAAGGCGTCTGTATAATGGGTAAAAAATTCGATGCAATAGCCATCGGCAAGTTGGAACGCTTTGTCGGGGATTGGTCGAGAGATCATGACTTGGAGTTTGAGAAACCCTCTGTGAAAAATGGACATAAAGTAGCTATTATCGGTAGTGGACCCGCAGGAATTACCTGTGCCAGAGAATTGTTGCTTAAAGGTTATGAGGTTACTGTTTTTGAAGCCTTGCATGAATACGGCGGAGTTTTGGTATATGGTATCCCTTCTTTTCGTTTGCCTAAAGAAACCGTAGTCCAACATGAAATCGATAATGTACGTAAATTAGGAGCAAGGTTTGAAAAGAATGTAGTGGTAGGAAGAACCATTACCATCGATACGTTAATAGAAGAAGAAGGCTTTGAAGCTGTTTTTATTGGTTCCGGTGCCGGGTTACCGATGTTTATGAATATACCCGGTGAAAACTTAAATGGTGTGGTATCTGCCAATGAATTCTTAACCCGCAATAATCTCTTGTTTGCTTATAAGAAAGAATATGATACTCCGAATTATGTGGGTAAGAAAGTAGCAGTAGTAGGGGGCGGAAATGTAGCCATGGATGCTGCCCGTACGGCTTTGCGTCTGGGAGCTGAAGTGTATATTGTATATCGTCGTTCTGAAGAAGAATTACCTGCCCGTATTGAAGAAGTGCATCACGCCAAAGAGGAAGGTATTCAATTTCATCTTTTATGTAATCCGGTGGAAATTCTGGGAGACGATAAAGGCTGGGTGAAAGCCATACGTTGTGTACGCATGCAATTGGGAGAACCCGATGCGTCAGGAAGAAGAAGACCTATTGTCATTCCCGATTCGGAATTTATAATGGAAACAGACATGGTTATCATGTCTATAGGAACATCCCCCAATCCTATCATTGCTAAAACAACCAAAGGATTGGAAATAAACAAGTGGGATTGTATAGTCGCCGATGAAGAAACCGGACAAACGACAAGAGAGGGTATTTTTGCCGGAGGGGATGCTGTCATTGGTGCGGCAACGGTTATACTTGCCATGGGAGCGGGGAAAAATGCAGCAAAGGCCATTGATGCTTATTTATCGAAACAAAAAATTAAATAATAAAAAAGGACAATGCATATTCTTACATTGTCCTTTTAGTATGCATATATTTCTTTAGAAAGCTCTTACAGCCCTTACTTTATATTGTAAATTTTTCGAATAGTTTGGCATAATACCAAAGCCTATCAGTTGAAGCCAGGCAGTATTTGTCCCTGTTTCGAGAGATGTCCAATAATATCCGTTTGTTAAAGCAGTACCACCATTACTTGTTGCAGTTGCATTGATACTAGTTGCATTTTGTGCTATCATATACATTTCTTCTTTGGTAGGCAAGTACCAATCTCCATAGGTTTTACCGCCTTGTGTTACCATTAATTCACTGCAAATGCGAGCTGCATAGGTTGAATCATCATCCCCGATAGCAACATGAGCAGCAATGATAATAGCTGTATTCATCTCACCCGAAAAAGGTCCATCACCTAAGGCATGTGTGTTGCCGTTACTGCCTGCATACCATCGTATACCTTCACTTTGGTTTGTTTTGGCACAGGCTAAGCCGTGTTGACCGGTTTCATCCACCCAAAATACTATACCACCCTGAGCATAATCGCCTATATTGTAAGTTTTTACGCTTATAGTATGGTTGCTGATGCTAATTCCGTTACCTGCCGTGTAGGGAGTTCCCGCTTGATTCCATTTTGTCGTATCAGCAGTGGTAATGCCGGCAGCTACCGAAGAGGAATATATTGGGTCTGTTTCTGTAAAGCTATCAAGTTTATGGTTCCAATAAATAGTGTCCGTTGTACTGATACTTGCCGCTACTGAAGAAGTAAAAATGGGATCTGTTTCGGTATAACTACCTAATTTGCTGTTCCAGTTAGCAGTGTCGGCAGTTAATATGCCTGCTGCCACGGAATTTGTAAACACAGGATCGGTTTCGTTTAGAGTTCCACTGATGCTTTCGGCTGTTTTGGCATGCAAAGCATAGGGGACACTTAGTAATTGGGATATTCCATTTATAGTATAATTTGTTCCGCCTTCAATATCGGTTTCCACTTTCAGAAAATAAGAACCTTGTGACCAATCTATCTCCGAAAAATTACCATAGGTAGCCCCCGTTCCTATTTCCAAACTTACCAATCCATTGGCATTAGAAGTAGGAGTATGTGTTTCTATATACACTTCAGTACCGCTTGCAGAACCTTGTAAAATGCTTATTTGCATTCCAATAGCTTGATTTGTTACAAGTTGATTGCTGCTATTACGAATTACTGCTTGATAACTCATTTTTTCGGGCGATTGCCCGAAGGCAGGAAAAAGGGAAAAGGTACAAGTTAAAAGTAGTGCTACTATTAACAATAAATGTTTTTTCATGTTTATCCTCCTTAATTTTTAATGATTTTAAATATTTTTAGCTCTTGAGACGCAAAATATTGCGTCTGTACGCTTACTTTTAGAAAGTAAGTAGCAGGGGCGAGGTTATTCATATTAATGTGTGTTTGTTGGTTGGTGATTGGTATTTTTTGTAATAATTTTCCGTTGAGGTCGTATAGAGACGCAAAATATTGTTTTTGTGCTTCTTGAGACGCAAAATCTTGCGTCTGTACGATGGATTGTATTTCCAGGGTAAGATAATCATCGGTGGGATTAGGGAAAGCAGTCAGCAAAAGGTTTATGTCTTTGGCTTCTTCAATTCCTGTTACTACGGATATCTCATAAGGTTGCTGAACACCTTCCGCTACGGAGCCGTTTGTGCCGGTGAAAGTATTATACATGACTTGTCCAACGGAATAACTTACTGTACCACCGCTTCCGGTAGCATTGCCACCGCCGGCATTAATGTTTTCTTGTGCTGTTACAGTGAAAAGGGAAAAGCTGAAAGTGAAAAGTGTTGCCACTCCCAGTAATGTTACTTTTCTACTTGCAACCAGTACTTTATCCCTTATATCTGTTTTATTTTTCATGTTAACCTCCTTTTATAATTATTATTAACTGAATTCTAATGATAGATTTATCTATACAAAAGTATATATTTTATATATACAAAAACAAGTTTTAATAAAAAACTTGATTATACAAAGAATAAGTAAATTTGAGTGTTTACAAACTGCTTATTTGGCTGTCTTTTTGAAAGGGATGGAAAATGCCAGGGCATAATTCGGAATGTCCAAATTCATAATTCGCCCTTCTTCATATTGCAGTCCTACAATCCACCCCAAACGTAAACTCAAGCGAGACATGTTTTTAAATTGATAGCCGATACCGGGTTCTATGCTGAAATTAAAGGAATAGCTGTTTTTGTTGTAAACAACATAATTGTCCATTAATCCGAAATTGATACTGAAATAAAAGGGTTTTTCGTGATTTGAAGTAATGTAAGTAGCAAAGAGGTTGTAGGATATCAGTTCCGGACCTATCACACAAGCTCCACCGGAAGCAGTAAGACTCCATCGTTCGTTAAAACGATATTCTACCCCAATTTTTGCAGCGGGCGCTAATCCATCGATAGCGGTATAAAAACAGGTCTTTTGTGTAAAAGAAGCGAAAGTTATCAGCATTAAAGTTGTAAATATAATAAGTTTTTTCATGTATGTTGTTTTTAAGTGTTTTTCTAATACGATCGTTCAAGCTTTGGATTCGTGATGATGATATAATCGCCTAAATGAATGAATTGTTTCCAATCGATAGAGGGGAAACTGTCATCACTCCCCGATGAAATGATGAGTGTTTTTGTTGTAGGACTATACTTTTTCAATTGAGTAACGACAGCATATCCTTCATCGCTGTGAAATCTGCCGTTGACATGAAATATTTTGCTGTTTTTGTTTGCCGACAGCTGATTGGCAATAGAATATGCCATCGTTGCATCCCATAAGGATTGCGCTGCAATAAAGTTAAAAGTGGGCATCCCCATTGCTTTAGGCATCCCGCTGTCAGTTTTGTTCATGGTAGTTTCCATAAAGAAATTGGCTAATTTATCATGATAGTTGCCTGTAGCAGTATCATAGGGTAGAGGAGCAACATAGCGTTTTGATTCTTCACTTAAGGAAAACAATACCTCCGGACCATGACGCCCGACCATATTGGAATAACGATTGGGAGCATTGGCACAAATAACAGGGAAATGATTCTTTTTGGCAAATTCTACCATCGGACGATAATCCTTGTAATTACTCCATGCCCTTGCATCATTTCGGAATTCTCTTTCCCGTATATATCCTTTCAGATATTCATCCATAACGATTTGCACATCACGGCTAAACATTTCCAGGGATAAAACCGTCTTTTCTTGAAAAGCATCATAAAACATTTCAACTATCTTATTTTCCAAGTAATGGGCTGCCGAATCATCGTGTTCTTCTCCAAAGAAAAGAACATCATAATTTTTCATATCCTTAATAATGTAATCCAAGGATACTTCTTTCTCAAGTTTAACGGAATAAATGCGATACAATGTATCCTGCCCTTGTCCTTTCAGATTGTAACAACTGAATATACTTATAATGAAAAGTAAGCGTAAGCTTTGATAAAGGGATTTTTTTGACATCTTTTTTATTATTTATATGTGAAAAAACGTTATTTTTTTGACTTTTTTTTCTTTGTTTCTTTCTTCTTTGCAGCTTTTTTGTTTGATTTACTATCCTTCATGAAATTCAGTCCATTCATAAATGGTAGTTCGACGTTAAAATATATTTTTTGTGTTTCTTCTTCATTTTCTGCTTTTACCTGCAACATATCGTAAGGCACGTTTTTCTCAAAGATAAGGGATTGTGATTGCGATTTAAGATCAAGTTCGTTAATAATAAGATATTCATCGCCAACACTTCTGACCACAAAAGCGCTTTCCGTTGATGTGCCGTCTCCACTAAAATAGGGGATGCTTAGATAGTCATAATATCTTTTGAAAAATTTTGATGCAGTAAGCGTATCATCCAAATTTTCATAGGCAATTCCCAAAAGGAAAAATGGTTTGAGGTAACCCGGGTGCTCAATGATTTGCTTTTTACATATATCAATGGCTTCTTTATAATTGCCGGTTTTTAAAAAATCATATATCTCATTAAGATTATTTCCTTCACTATAAGGGGAGTAGCCATCGAGATAGGCACTGCCATAATACAAATAAAAATAATCGTCGATAGTAAGTGTAGAATCCGGATAAATGGTCTTTTGATGTAATAAGAGATAATCAGCGGGATTTGACGTAACACTTTCTTTTATGGAATCTAAAGCTATGCCATACGCATATATCTGAGCGTACGACGGCATCGACAACAATGCACATCCTATGAAAAAGAAAAGCATTGTTGATTTTTTTGTTTTTTTCATTTTTATCATATTAATGTATGGATACTCCTTAAACAAAATGATGTTTAAATTTTATTTTGCAAAAATATATATTATTTTTAATATTGTCGGTTTTTAAATGAATATTTTAAGAACTTGTTTTAAAATATGTTGAATTTACTCTTTGCGTAAACGACCTAAGACACGCTTGTTCTTGATTTTCCATGTATTGTTGGTATATTCAAGCTTCAAGTAGCTTCTTGCTTTTCCACATCTGACAAGATTTTGTTGTATGATTTCTATCTCATCGTCTTTTACGTTCGAAACAATTGCAACATGTCCGTATTTATTTAGTCTGTTGCCATCGAAAATGATGATATCGTTTACTTTGGGTTTGGTACGACTCGGGTTGGTATATTGTGTCAGGTTTCGTAAAATGTTTCTTTCACCATCATTTATCGTACTATCAAAGAAATCTTTGGCGTGCCCATAGCTTTCCGGCATTTTGTGGTTCAAGTGCTCGTAATAATACCGTTTGACAAATTCAACACATTGGTATTGTAATCCTAAATTATACCCATCCTTACTTAAGCTACGACCACTTATATTTTTCACATTTCCATTGTAATACACATATACACCCTGTAAACTGTCAATCTTCTGACCTATTGTAAAATCGTTCTTACAATAGAAAGAATGTATGCCTATAAAAGCAATTCCTATTACGATACAGACTCCTATAATTACAAAGGCACGTTTAATCATTTCTAATTTTTTGCAAAAATAATCTTTTTTTTAAAGTCTACGGTCGAAAGTCAAAATCCGAAAGACGTTTTTTTTCGTTCCGAAAAAATGTGTTTGGGTTGCTGCCCTCTCTTTTTTTACATTATATCAACGTCATTCTGAGCGTATGGAAGCGAAGCATCTCTTGAATGTATCGCGCAATTTAATCCCAATTATTGAATGTGTGTTTATGAGTTCCCATGCTTGTATTGATGACGTCCCCAACTCCTTAAAACGACGTCCCCATCTCGTTTCAACGAGCATGGGAGCTCGTAATAAACTTTCGGCGGGAAGTGTTTAAAGTTTCGGCGAGAAGTGTATAGAGTTCCGGCGAGAACTATTTTGACTTTCGGCGGGAAGTGTATAGAGTTCCGGCGAGAACTATTTTGAGTTTCGGCGAGAACTTTTGCAAGACTTCCCAATGTCATTTTAATCATCTCCCAACTTCATTTGATGAATGATGCAAGGCGCTAAAAAACTGAAAACTGAGAACTGAGAACTGACTAAAATGTCCCGTGTGCCGAGAGGCTTTTTCGTTCCGAAACATACGTATTTTGATTTTAGTATATGCTATAACAAAACATAAGCCTGAAGGGCTTAAAATTAAATAGCCATCGATGAAATCGATGGTTGCAAAAACAGACGAAGCCATAGTCAACAAGCCTGAAGGGCTTGAATTAAAAT
>JAGOKS010000053.1 GCA_017994425.1 Bacteroidales bacterium
GGTGTAATCAGTACCCAAACACAAAAACACAACCCAAAAGTATACATTGTACGTTTTGCAGCAACTATTAAATAAAAAAGCACTGTACTCATAACCATTTTGGGTTTATATATTACGCAGCAAAATTACATAATATTTAATTCAAATTTCAATTACCTAAAAATAATTTACAATATACTGAAATAGAGATAGAGATTTTAATGCTTATCGTTATATTTTATTTATTTTCAAAGAAAAATATTCTTTTCTTTGAAAAGCAAAATGCTTTTTTATATCTTTGCAGACTAAAAAATCCTTATGACATTTGAAGAAGCTGTAAGTTTTATTGTTAATTTGGTTTGGAGTCCGGCTTTGATAGTTGTTTGTTTGGTAGCCGGTTTGTTTTTTTCGATATTAACTCGTTTTGTGCAGGTACGTCGTTTTAAGGAGATGATTAGCTTGCTTTTTACTAAAAAAGATAAAAATAGAATGGGGGTGTCTTCTTTTCAGGCTTTTTGTATGGCAATTTCGGGTCGTGTAGGGACGGGGAATATAGTGGGGGTTGCTACAGCCATTGCTTTTGGCGGACCGGGAGCTATTTTCTGGATGTGGATTATTGCTTTCTTGGGATCAAGTTCTGCTTTTGTTGAATCAACGTTGGCACAGATTTATAAAGAAAAACACGGAAATCAACTTCGGGGAGGTCCTTCGTATTATATTGAAAAGGGTTTGCGTTGTAAATGGCTGGCAATAGCATTTGCTGTCAGTACTATACTTGGATGCGGCTTTCTTTTACCGAGTGTCCAATCAAACGGTGTGGCTTTGGCTTTTAACAATGCCTTGGATATTAAAGCTATTTATGTAGGTATCGGATTGGCTATTTTGTTGGGGTTGGTGATTATGGGAGGTGTAAACCGTATTGCCAATGTAGCTGAAATTGTGGCTCCTTTTATGGCAATTGGATATGTTCTTATGGTTTTGGTTATTTTAGTGTTTTATTGGAATAAGTTGCCGGGTGTATTCTTATTAATATTTCAGAGTGCTTTCGGATTACATCCTGTTTATGGTGCCATTATCGGAAGTACCATTATGTGGGGCGTAAAACGGGGTATCTTTTCCAATGAAGCCGGTCAGGGGAGTTGTCCTATTATAGCGGCAGCTGCTGATGTCTCACATCCGGTAAAACAAGGGCTGGTGCAAGCCTTTTCAGTATACATTGATACATTATTAATATGTACGGCGACAGCTTTAATGATTTTAGCAACGGATATGTATAATGTCTTTTATGAATCCGGAAAGGTATTGGTTGAAAATGCTCCGCAATTGAGTAATCAATATGTGGCGTATACACAAGCTGCTGTAGACAGAGTCATCCCCGGTTTTGGTAATGTGTTTGTTGCTTCGGCTTTATTATTTTTTGTGTTTACCACATTGATGGCGTATTATTATTATGCCGAAACAAGTATTGTCTATTTATTCGGGAAAAAGAAATGGGGATTATTTACGGTTTGGGCACTCCGCATACTAATAGTTCTCGCTGTTTTCTATGGTTCATTAAAACAAGCCACAGTAGCCTGGCAATTAGGCGATATAGGAGTAGGCTTGATGGCCTGGATAAACCTTGCAGCTATCTTTCTTTTATTCCCCAAAGCCATTCGCTCCCTGAAAGATTATGAAAAACAAAAAAAAGAGGGCAAAGATCCTGTTTTTGACCCCAAAAAATTAAATATCACTCATGCTGATTTATGGGAACAAGAAAACAATTCTTAAAAGCTTACATCTTCGAGTAATCGTTTTTTACCTTATATAGATATAATTTATTGCCAATGAAAATATAAACAACTTAAGGTGAAAAACAAATAAAATTTTTATATTTTCTTTTAAAAAAGATTATACTTTTGCCGCGATTTATTCAAAATAAGATGGGCTATGTTGTAAAAGGCATAGCAAATACGTAATTGGAAACATATGCAATTAAAATATAGAATAAAAAAAGCAATTATACAAAGTGTACTACAGAAACGTAAACATAAGCAAGTTTTTGATAGTGATTATGCGGAACTATTTCAAATTCCCCCGGATGCAGGTTCTGATTTTAACAATAGCTATTATTTTTCAGCACATAATCTCGAAGGGCAAAGTCTGTTCTTGCGTTTGGGGTTGAGAGGAGACAAGCAAAGTGAGATTTGGTTTGTATACAGGGATGAAAATATGTTTTACTCCTGTCCTATAGAGCTTTGCAATGCTAAAGATTCTCCTTTGCACGTGGAATGTGTGGAAGTAGGCAAACGATGGAAATTGACATTTGAGGGGTATATGCAGTCTCTAAATAATAAAGATGATTTACACAAAGCCGTTTTCGAAGGTCTTTTTACCGCAACAGCTCCTATTTTTGATTTTTTCTACCATGCGAATACGGAACCTATGGCACGTGCTTTTGCAAAAGAAAAATGGAATAAATCTTTTTTTGAAGAAGTTCAGAAAAACAATCAAACACATTATGAGCAGGCAGGACATATTTCCGGTCGTATTATAATCGGAAATATCGAAAAACAAATAGATTTGGTAGCCGTAAGAGACCACTCTTTCGGGAAAAGAGAGTGGAATTATATGAATAAACATATGTGGCTCATGGCATTAAATGAAACCGGAGATGCATTGAACCTCAGCATGGTTTCCTATCCGGCTATCAAAGGGATACAAGTAGGAAATTATCTGAGAGAGGGGAAAGTGCTTTCCGTTTTAAATTTTACCTGTGCCGATGATTTGATTAATAACGGACAAGGTGCAGATGCGTTTGCCCTTGAAGCTGTTTTGGAAAACGAAGAGAAACTGAAGATTACTGTTCATAGAGATGCGGAAGTGGTTTATTCTTTTGCCAATAATCAATATATCCTTAGGGAAGGAATGGGTAACTTTACCATAAACGGTGTAAAAGCCAGGGGTATTGTTGAATTTGGATTTAATCAAGATAGCAATAGATGGAAATAAAAAATAGATAAAAAATATATTTTATGCAGATTTATGATTTATTTTCTATTCCTGAAGAACTTTTACCCGAAGTAGGAGGAAAAGCAAGGGGGCTGTATTTGTTACAAAAAGTCGGATTAAATGTTCCTAAAGGTTTTATCTTGTATGATGTAAAATCAGAACAAGACATGGAGCAAGCTTGTCAATATTACAAACAATCAGCATTGAATGTTGTTGCCGTTCGCTCATCGGCAAAGGGAGAAGACGGTAAGGATTATTCTTTTGCCGGACAATTTACCTCTTATTTAAATATTCAAGGGGAGGAAGGATTAAAAAAAGCAATACAAGATTGTTTGCATTCATTAGAAAACAAAACGGCTCAAAGCTATGCCGATAGGTTTTTACTGTTACAGCCTAAACAGATGACAGTTATCGTACAAGAATTTATCAATGCAACTAAAGCAGGTGTGAGTTTTAGCAGCGATCCCATGGGGAAACCCTATCATTATTTGGTAGAAGCCGTAAACGGCTGGGGAGAAAATTTAGTTAACGGAACAGTCGCTGCCGACCAATACCGTGTGTCTTCTGCTGCCTTGAATACCATTGATACTTACGATAAAGCAATTGCTCAAGGGAATATTTTAGCAAAGCATGAGTTAAAAATAATTTGTAACGAGTTATATAAAGCCAAAACAATTTTAGGCTTTGAGTTGGATTGTGAATGGGCAATCGATAACAACAATCAGTTGTATTGGCTGCAAGCTAGACCTATAACAACCAATGAGGTGCCTACCGTAGATGAGTTTAACTGCAAATTAGATATAGATAATCAGGTTATTACACGTTGCAACGTGGGAGAAATGCTCCCGGGTGCCGTTACTCCTCTCAGTCTTTCTACCAGTGTTTATAGTATCGATTGGGGTATGCGCAAAATGTTTGTCAACATTGGGGTATATCCATCCATGGAGTCAATACCGGAAACATCCTGCATTGTAAGTATTAAAAATCATCTGTTTATAAATTTAAGTACTATTTATCTCTTAGGAAAAAAGTTATTTGCCGCAGGTAAAACAGGGGTTGATTTGTCCATTTGCGGAAAGCCTTTACCTGATATGCCCGATGTGGATATCCCTTATGCCAATGTTTTTATCAGGATAAAGAATTTTATTAATTACCTGTTCATTTTATTCTCAAAAGATACTGCTAAGCTTAAGATAAGAGAGCTTGCCAAAAAGCTGTATTTTGAAGAAACTCATCAAATGGAAGATACCTATACTCAACTGGAACAAAAGATGGAAAAAATGCATTGGGCATTGTATTATCATTATATTACGTCTTCTTATTCGGGGAGTATGAGTAGTGCGTTGCATATGACCTTAGACAAAGATTTTAAGGACAAAGAGGAGTTAAAGGCTAAAATTGCCGGTGTATTGGAGAACATTGAAGAGATTGAGAGTGTAGATATTCTTCGTTCATTGCGGGAAATTGCGCGTGCATTATTGCAAGAAAATCACGATATAGGTTCTTTGTCGGCGGAAGATTTATTGCTTTATTTGGATCATTGCCATTCCAAATCACGGAATGCATACCTTAATTTTCTGGAGCGGCACGGACATAGAGCCATACGTGAAGCCGAAATGCGCAGTAAATCATGGAATGACGATAAGATGATGTTGGCAAACTATTTAAAAATGGTCATCTCAACCGGAGGGAAAGAACCGGAATCGGATAAATTTCAATGGAGAAAACAATTGGAAGATTTACTCAAAGGCTATAATCCTATCAAAGCGATGGTAATAAAATACCTCATCAACCAAGCTCGCTATGGGGTAAAAGCCAGAGAATTTTCTAAATCGATGATTATTAAAGTTATTGATCAATTCAAAAAAGAATACCGTAAATTGGCAAAACTATTGGTAAACGAGAATCTGCTTTCTGATGAAGATTGTATTTTCTTTTTGACACATCAGGAGATAGGGCAATTGATAAAAGATAAGGATATTTCTCTGAATAAAAAAGCTTTGGCAAGAAGAAAACTGCTAGAAGTACAAAAGTCCTTTAGTTTTCCCGAAGTAACCTTAGGTTGCCCGGAACCTATGACAGATTATATGGTGAAAAGTAATTCTAAAGTGTTCAAAGGCATACCTGTGAGTAGGGGGATTGCTTTTGGGAAAGCCAGAGTAGTTAAGAATATTGAAGACGCCAAGCAATTGAAAAAAGGAGAAATCATGGTGGCTGTCTTTACCGATATCGGCTGGTCTCCTTATTATTGCCTCATCAGCGGATTGGTTACCGAAGTAGGGTCCGCTTTATCTCACGGAGCAGTAGTAGCAAGGGAATATGCCCTTCCGTTGATTGCAAATATCCCTTTTGCTACACAACATATCCAAACCGGCGATAATTTATCCTTGGATGGTAATACAGGCGAACTGCGGATACTCGATGATAAGGATTTTATGAAACTAAGTAAAAATATAGGATAATCGTTTAGGTGATAATTTAATTATATAGCAAGAAAGACAAACGAAAGATTAGTACATAAAAAAGGGATTAGTGTTTTTTACATTAATCCCTTTTTGTTATTTAAACCGATGGGTTACATCAATCCTCTGTTTTTCAGTAAAGGTTCAATACCGGGTTCTTGCCCTCTGAATTTTTTATATAAAACGGCAGGGTCTTCGGTATTTCCTTTTTCAAGGATATTCTTACGGAAGGAAGTTGCCGTTGCTTTATCGAATAAACCTTTGATTTTAAAAAGTTCAAAGGCGTCGGCATCTAACACTGCTGCCCACGTATAGCTGTAATAGCCTGCTGAATATCCCGATGAGGAAGTGAAAATATGTTGGAAATACGGACTCTTGTAGCGTGAAATAATTTCTTTAATTAAGCCGTATTTTGCCATGGCAGAATCTTCAAAAGCAATTGGATTATCGATAGTTGGATTTTCTATTACATGGTAATCCATATCTAAGAGGGAAGCGGCAATGAGTTCTGTGTTTACAAATCCCTGTCCGTAATTACCAGCAGCTTCTATTTTATCTATCAGTTCTTGGGGTATCATTTCTCCTGTTTGATAATGTTTGGCATACATTTTCAAAACTTCCGGATGACGAGCCCAATTTTCCATAATTTGTGAAGGTAATTCCACAAAATCGCGTGTTACGTTGGTGCCGGCTAAAGAACGGTACTTGCAATTGCTAAGCAAACCATGTAAACCGTGACCAAATTCATGGAAGAAGGTTTCGGTTTCATCAAAATTAAGCAAGGAAGGTATCTCTCCATTAGGACGCGGAAAGTTTAATACCAAAGAAATAACAGGTATTACATTTTGATTGTCTTTCGTTTTGTGTTGTCCGCGGAATTCTGTCATCCATGCTCCGCTGCGTTTGCTGGCTCTGGTAAAGTAGTCCATATATAATATGCCGATAACTTTACCATTGTCGATAACTTCATAAGCCGTTGCTTCTTTATCGTAAACAGGGATAGATGTGTTTTCTTTGAATGTTAATCCGTATAATTTTTCACATATCATGAAAATACCGTCTCTGACATTTTCGAGTTTGAAATAAGGGCGAATGGCTTCGTCGTTTAAATCGTATTTTGCTTTTCTAACTTTTTCGGTATAATATCTCCAATCCCATGCTTCGATGGTAAATTTTGGTTTTTCTTTGTTAGCTAACGTTTGATATTCTGCTGCTTCTTCTTTGGCTTTTGCCAATGCCGGTGTCCATACTTGTTTCAGTAATTCGTAAACAGCTTCAGGAGTCTTTGCCATGCGGTCGTCAAGGACATAATCGGCATGTGTTTTAAATCCAAGTATTTGAGCGCGTTCAGCGCGTAGTTTTACGATTTTACTGATGATTTCGGTATTATCATATTCACCACCGATGCAGCGGGTGGAATAAGCACGCCATATTTCTTCACGTTTGGCTCTGTTATCGGCATTTTGAAGGAAAGGAAGCAAGCTTGGGTTGTGAATGGTAAATACCCATTTTCCTTTAGTTGCCGTATCCTGATTGGCGACTTCGGCAGCAGCGGCAACAAGAGAAGCAGGGAGTCCGGCTAAATCTTCTTCTTTGTCAATAACCATTTTATAAGCATTGGTAGCGGCTAAAACATTGTTGCCAAATTTTAAGGTTAAGGTAGAAAGCTCTGTGTTGATTTCGCGAAAACGGGCTTGTTTGTCTGCCGGTACATTGGCACCGCCGCGAACGAAATTTTTATAAGTTATTTCCAACAAACGTTTTTGCTCGTCGTTAAGAGAGAGACTTTCTCTTTTATCATAAACGGCTTTTACTTTTTTAAATAACTCAGGGTTTAAGTTTATATCGTCATTGTGTGCAGATAGTTTAGGGCTTATCGTATCGGCAATGGCAATCATTTCATCGCTGTTGTTGGTTTCACACATGTTAAAGAAAACAAGTGAAACGGTAGTCAACAATTCACCACTATAATCCAAGGCTTCGATGGTATTTTCAAAACTTGGTTCTTCTTTGTTGGCAACAATGGCTTCTATTTCTTCTTTGTGTTGCAACATACCTTCTTCAAAGGCGGGAAGGTAATGTTCGGTTTTAATCTTATCGAAAGCAGGAACGCCGTAAGGAGTTTCCTGTTTCGAGAAAAACGGATTGTTCATATCTAGTACCCTTTCTTCTTTTTTGTCTTTACATGATGCAGCTATCATGCATAATACTAATGTTGTGTAAACTAATTTTCGCATTTTTAATTGTTTAAAGTTACATTGAAATTTTTTACAAAGTTATATGAAAAACATATACAATTATACAGCTTGGAAAAAATATTTGTATGTTTTATTAATTTACTTGTTGTAACACATCTCCTCTGAGGATGCGGAAGCGTTTGCGGGCATCGACTACAAAAATACTCGAGGGATAGTCTTTAATAAGTTGCTGATACAATTCCATAGCAGTAAATCCATCTTTGAAATATAGGTCGTGGAGGTTGGCTCTCAGAAACAACGCATCGTCTGCGAGGAGTTCATACGGATATTTTTGTGTGAGGAGGTTCAGTAAACTGTCCGCACCTTGATAGTCTTGCCTTTTAATGGCTATCTCTGCTTTTTTGAATAAAATATCATCCGATAGTGAATGAAATAAGGTAACAAGGTGAATGCTATCCAAATACAGATCTGCTTCGGTTAAACGATTGCTTTCTAACATAAAATCGGCTTTTGCAAAATACATTAATGCCGGATTAATGCTGTCTTCATTTTGATTGTCGAAGATGAGCATGGATAAATACATGGCATCGTTGGCAATAAGTTTAGAGGTAGCAGCGCGAAGCACATTGAGTTGGGCTTCCGCCCAATCAAATTCGCCAAGGAAAAAGGATAATTTGGCGTTTTTGTACTTTGCAAAGTGCCCGATGGTATCGTTAGGGAAATCTTTTTCAACTTGTGAATATAAAAGGGTCGCTTCCCATTCATTGCCATCCAAGCGCAGAATATCTCCTAAATCTATTTTTAAAATGGCTTTTTCTTTTGGTGGTATACGTTGCTTGTAAACGGCATCTTCCAACATGGCTTTTGCTGTTTGTATGTCATTTGCATATAAGGATTTGATTTGTGCCCATTCTCTGAAAACACTTATGTTATTCACGCTCAAAGGATATTCCGAAAAAAAAGCCTGTAAGCGATTGTCTAAGTTTTGTATCTCTTCATGATTTTTAGGATAGGTATGTGTAATCTTCAGGTATGTGGCATGCAAGGAAGCTGATTTGGCAAGTTCATAAAAAGGACTGTCTTTGCCTTTGTCATTGAGGATGTAATTATATCCGTCCATTGCCGTTTGAAAGTCCATGTTTTCACTTGCTATAGTAGCGATTTCATATACCGTTCTTCCGTCTTCCCGGTAACGTTTGTCGATGGCTTTGGCTTGTTTTAAGGCAAAGCTGAAATCTTTTTCCTGCATGGCAAACCATAAGAGCAAAGTAGAGTAGACTTGAATATCCGGATTTTTATTGGCATATTTTAGAATATTGCTTTGAATAATGTTGCGTTTTTCTTTTTGTGGGTCATCGATAAGCCAGTTAATGAGTATATTCTCTATCATGCTTATCTGATCGGGAGAAGTAGCTAAAAGGCTCAGGAATTCATCAATGGCTTTTTGATAGGCTAAGCCGGCAGCATATAAAACACCCAGTTCAATGGCGTAATCGCCTGAATTTCCGCTGATTTTTCTTCCTTGTAAATACGTTTGTATAGCATAATCGTTTAATTGATACGTTTGAAAAGCAATAGCCAATTCCTTAATAGATAACGAAGTGTGTGAACTTTGACTAATGCAACTTTCATAGTGTTTCTTCGCTTTGTTGTTTTCTCCTTCCAACGTGAACACCTGCCCCAAATCAACTTTGTATTTTTGAATCAAGGGATAGATTTTAATTTGCTTGTTTACCAATCGTTCGGCATCTCTATATTCTTTTAATGCCAACAAGGTTTGAAAGTAATATGTATAGTAATAAGCATCGGGTCGTTTTTGGTACAATTCTTTGAATAGTTCTACGGCTTTCTCGTACTCTTGATTCTGATAATATTGTATAGCCAATTGTTCATTGTTGGATTGGGCATGCAAGCAGAGGAAGCTACTTATCAACACTAAAAAAATCGTTGCTTTTTGTAACATCATTGTTAGTCTTCGTTATAAATAGTTGCTAATGTAACTTTACCTACAACTTCTAAGGTGTTTTTGTTGATGTTGGACATATTATCGTTAAGGGTGTGCCAATTTGGATTGAATCCGGTAGAAGTTTGTTTATTATATTCGATGATATCAATCATGGGTATTTTAGCAATTTGATTTATATACAAATGGTCATCGGTGATGGGATCTGTTTCCATATCTTTGAAATAGGCGTTATAGCCCATTTGTTGGGCGATTTTCCATACTTTAGAAAGAATGTCGGGAGCGAAATACCGCGATGTGCCTTCACGGGTAAAGGTGGCGTTGCATCCGCCAACCATATCTAAGAGTATGCCAAAGCGGGCTTTATAGTTTTTAATATGCGGATTTTTAGCCCAATGTTGCGAGCCTAAGCACCAGAATTCACCTTCATAAGCTGCCTTATCGTCTTGCGGAGCTCCATAATCTTCTACATCGAAAAAGATAATATCGACGCCTATTTCCGGTTTTTTCAATTGGAATTGTCGGGCTGCTTCTAAGAGAACACCTACACCGCTGGCACCGTCGTTGGCACCGTCAATAGGAGAGCGTCGCATAGCCGGATTGGGGTCGTGGTCTGCATAGGGACGTGAATCCCAGTGTGCCCCAACTAATACCCGACTTGAATGTGAAGGATTAATAATACCGATGATATTCTTCCCGTTTAATAAAGTACCATTGTAGGCTTTTGCCGTAAATTCCTGTACAATAACGGTATCGCAGAAACGCATTAGCTCATTTATCAGATAGTCAGCGCATGCTTTATGTGCTGTAGTATTGGGAACCCTCGGACCAAAAGCTACTTGTTTGTCAACAAAAGCATAGGCTGAATCGGCATCAAAAGGGGGAATATAGAGACTTTTTTGGACTTCAGGTGTCTCAGTAGGGGTGGGCGATTGACAAGCAACTGCCACTAACAGAAAGGCTATGAGTATATAAACTAATTTTTTATCTTCCATTTCTTTGAAAAGCTTATTTTTTGCAAAGATAGTAAATAATGGGGAATGATATATATAAATCAACAATTAACTTCCATTAATACAAAGGAAAATATAAAAAAGGCGTCAAAATAATGACAATACTTTCAATAGGAATATTAGGCCATAAAATGCTTAAATCCTTCGAGCACAAAGAAAACAGGCCATACGATGGCTTTAAGAAAGGCAAGTACGCCCATCCAGAAGCCGCAAGCTTGCGGTAAATAGAATATGGCCGCACCTATAATGCCCATGGCATACATGGCTCCGCCACCGCAAGCAGGATTCGTTGTTTTACATTCCGGTTTACATACATTGTTCTTTTTTTCAGTTGTTTCAGTGTTTTCCATTTTGTTTTAATTAAAATTGTTCTTGACTATTTAAAAAATCATGTAAAATTATATGTTATAGCAGATTATTGTGCTTGAATAATTCTCTTAAACGCTTACCTTTGTGGGGCGTGAGACTGTAATGTATTTTCCGTTTAGTCTCTCTTGCAAAGGTTTCGAATATTTCAACAATCGATTTGTCAGTGTTGGTGCTATCCATCTTCTTATTTTATTTCGCAAAAGTAATAAAAAATAGCATCATTTTTTATTTTTTTACTAATTCATATATTTTTTTTGCCGTATTCCAATTTCGTATGCTCATCTCTTGATATATCGGAAGGGAAATGATTTTAGGCAAATAGCTTTGGCTCGCTTTCTCAATCAAACGAGATAGATATATGACCGATTTCCCTGCCCATACGGTATCAACACCTTCTCGTGTTAATATCTTATCCATAACTTCTTCAGAGCGTAAAGGCTCTTTTAGAAAAATAAGATCATACTTATACGTATCTGGATATTTTCCGAAATTTTCGGGAGCCTGTTCTATCATGTGTTCGTATTGCTTATCGGTGAATACAAGAACGGTAGACGAATAGTTAAAACTTTGGGATAAAGTGGCTTCTATTTGTTCAGTCAATGCCTTTTTGTTTGTCTCGGGCGCATTAAAAATAACATTTCCACTTTGAATATAGGTGATTACATCGGAAAAGCCTCTGCTTTCAAAACAGCGTTTTAAATCGTCCATTTTGATACTGTTTTTTCCTCCTACATTAATACCTCGTAAAAGCGCAATATAATGATTCATGGTGTATGCTATCTGTTAATGTGGATATAAAATATCGATTAATGTGCTTAATTTTTGTATTTTTTCCCCTTCATAGCCTGGATATTTGTTTAGTGGGTCAAAAAGAACGGCATCGATGCCGAATTGCTTGGCACCTTGTATATCGCTTTGTAAATCATCGCCTATCATCAGGTATTCTTTTTTGTTCCCCTTTCCGATTATAGCCTCAAAATATGCAGCTGTTGATTTTTCATGTCCGATTTCTTTATAACAATAAATAGCCGCAATGTATTTGTTGATACGTCCTCTTTTTAATGCTTTGATAATGTCTTCTTTGCTTGAATCTTTTGCGTTGGTGGCAATACAGCAGCGATAGTTACGGCTTAACGCTCTCAATACTTTCGATGCTAGAGCAACCGTTTTCACTTTTGTCCACCTATACATGGGACCTTTCTCATCAGGGAAGTCTATCATTAAGGTGTTCCCCCAATCAAATAATAAAGTAGTATACATCTGCGATAGGATTAGGATGCAAAAGTACTCTTTTTTTAAAAACTAAGGTCGAAAGGTGAAAAAGTGAAATTTGTCCCGTGTGCCGAAATTAATTAAAAATTAAGAATTAAACTTGATACAAGGCTCTAAAATATTAAAAACAGAAAACATTTAAAAAGCAAGCTTGATTCGTATATTTAGCATGCATGGTTTTTATCATTTGCACGCATGGTTTTTGTACGAAACAAGCGTGGTAATTACACTCACATAGCTTTGTAATTTTTTTTCAAATTTTAAGATTTTTTTTAACCGCAAAGGGCGCAAAAAAGCTATGCAAAGAACGCAAAGAGATATACAGAACCTACACTTATTTTTTTTGGAACGAAAAAATATCTTGCGACATTTTTACTTTTTCCTTTCTACTTTCACCTTTTCCCTTTCTCTCTTGGGTTAAGAGTGCTTACCACCTTCATAAAATGCCATCCCTATCTTGTTCATCGGAGCATGGAGACTCGTTGCAAGGAGCTCCCATGCTCGTTGAAACGAGATTGCAATCTCGTTGGATTGAGATTGCAATCTCGCTGAGTTGAGATTGCAATCTCAGTTGAAGAAGTAAGGGAAGTCCTTTTAACGGGCTTGGGACGTCCTGCGAACGGACATGGGAACTCATAAATGATGCTATTACTATTGTTATCATTTATATTTTTTTTTCAATGAAATAAATAAAAGTATATTTTTGCAAAAAAATTGTGATTTGTCCTAAATACTTAACCCAGCTTATTTAAAACTTATTATTATGGCAAAGGGAAACGTCATTATTAGTGTGAAAAATATATTTTTTCGGAATTTTTGCATAATATTTATGTTTATTATTGTTTTTATTATATTTAATTGTTGTGGACACTTATGGGGGACATATTATTTAGGAAATCATCTTTATATGTGGGACGGTGATCATAAAGAAAATAGAATTATTGTGCTGAACAATGATAATTGTGTTTCTAATATTTTGTTTGGAATGGTAGGAGGAGCAAATATAATTCCTTCATATGAGTTGTATAATAATCCCCCAAGTGGTTATTATAGAGAATATGTTGAAACAGTATCTTCTAATAAGAATTGGATAATAGTAAAGTCTCATTTAATTTCTTATTCTGAAAAAATAAGTAAGACTAATTATTGGATTATTAATAAAAATTTTGAACCAGACACTATAACGGCTCAAAAGATTGTGGAATTTCATGTAATAGGACCAATGGATTCTTTAACTTTTAATCAACAATTAAAGAATAAAAATATCAAATTAAAATTTACAAAGAAATATGATACATGGTAAGAGGAGCAGTGTGCCAAGTTATGTATTTTGAAAAAGAAAAATATAACGAACATATTCAAAGAGATATGAAATAACAGAGAGCAAAACAAGGCTAAACCAAAGCGATAAAAAATTATTACGTCAAAAACAAAAATTATTGCGTCAATACTGAAAAATATTGCGTCAATAAATTAATTTATTGCGTCAATAATTTTGGGTTTGATATTCAAACTTTTGGAGGTTCTCAATTAGCCTCCCCACTTCCTTTTAATTTACCCTTTAGTTTTCAATAATTTCCATACATGTAAAGCTCGGGGAAAGATAAAAAAAAGAGAGTGATTTGCACTCTCTTTTCATTTATTAAATTATATGTTAATTTTTTAATCCTCGTCTGTTTGTGATTCTTCGTAGGCTTTAAGTAAAGTAGATTGTACATCGGAAGGAACTTGTTGGTATTCGGCGAATTTCATTCCGTAGGAAGCTCTACCGCTGGTGCAAGAACTTAAAGAAGTAGAATATTTATTCATTTCTGC
>JAGOKS010000054.1 GCA_017994425.1 Bacteroidales bacterium
GTGTCTTGCTGCCACAAGGAACATAAACGGGAATATTTTTTTGTGTCCTATTGAAATTGGAAGTTGTTATAAAAGGAGGATTAACAGCTTTGCAATATATCTCTTGCAAACTGTCATTAAAAGAAAAAGCATCAATTCCAATTAATTCAACAGATTTTCCGATTACAATTCTTTTTAAATTAGAACAATATGCAAATGCCATCGAACCAATTTTTTTTACCGAATCTCCAATTACAACAGACATCAATGCATAACAGTCGGCGAAAGCCCTGACATCCAAGTATTTTACCCTATTGGGTATTTCGATTTTTTTTAAGGTAGTACATCCATAAAATACAGTATTCTTTATTGATAATAAGTTATTTCCAAACGTAACTTTCTCGAGGTTTTTGCATTCATAAAAAGTCGAAGAATATAGTACTGTTATACTATCCGGAAGTATAATTTCCTTGATCCCTTCACAACCGGAAAAGCTACCATAACCTATACATTTAATTGTTTTCGGAAATTTTAATATTCCTTTAATACTTTGACATTGATCAAATGCAGATATACCAATGTATTCTAATCCATCATTTAGTACAAATGCTACATTTTCACATCCATCAAAAGCATTATCTTCAATATACCTTAATGAACTAGGGAATTTTAAACTGCCCCATAAACCATTACATTTAATAAATGCTCCGGCTTGAATTACAACAATAGTATTGGGTATTTCAATCTGTCCGATTTTATTCGTAGGACATGCTTTCAATGTATCTAAATTATAACTATATAAAATATCATCAACCGACTTATAGTACTTGTTTTCTTCATCTACCTTGATTGCATTCAATAAACTACATGAAGTAAAAACGTAATATCCAATATATTTTACACTATAAGGAATATATATATTTTTTATTTTAGAACATGAATAAAAAGCGAAGTGATTTATGCTTTCAACGGATTCCGGTATTTTTATAAATTCTAAAGCCGTACATTCATAAAAGGCTTTATAATTGATATACCTTATATTTTCCCCCATTCGAATTCCCGTAATAGAATCACATTTATAAAATGCATAATCACCTATTCCTATAACTGCATATATTTTCCCGTTATATTCAACCGAATCGGGAATAAATACACTGTCATTCGGATAATCGGTATAAAGCATTTCAATGTTATTCTCTATGGTAACTTCCGCTGTATAAGGTATGGTATCGGAGATTATAGTATAATACAGTGTTTGCCCCTTGGATACGGCACTAAAATCATAAGCCCATAAGGTGGAGAATTTTATACTTAAAAAGAAGATGGCGAAAATAATACTTGTTTTTTTCATGATACTTGGTTTTAATGAGTAGACGGTTTTTATTTCGATATAGTTGTCCGAAAAAAACATCTTTCTTTTATTTTTTCAAACAAAGAGAGAAGCAGCAATACAATCGGCAAACAAACTTCCGCTTTCCGTTAGGATTAACTTTTCCTTTGTCAAGGTATAATTCTTTGGATGTATGTTGGCTAAGTGATGGTAGAGATGAGAGAGGCAGGTTTCACCGAAATGAGATTGTACGTACGCTAAATCACAACCCCACATTGTCCGCAAAGAGGTCATCAGGTATTCATTGTATTTCATTTCCGTGCTGAGATATTCTTTTTCAAAGACTGTATTTTCAGCTTCAGCAAGGTAGCGCTGAGGGTCGGGAGTTTGTGAATAAAAGCGGAGGTAGGTATGTACATCGGTAACATTCCATTGGCGGGAGTTCCCGTCGAAAGAATGAGCTCCGGGACCTAAGCCCAAATAAGGGATTGCTTTCCAGTAAGAGGTATTGTGTTTGGATGTGTAATTTGCCTTGCAAAAATTAGAGGTTTCATAATGGATGAAATGGTGTTTACGGGCAAAAGCCGTCAGGTAGTTGTATTGCAAAATGCTTTCTTCTTCGGAAAGGTCTTTATAATGTCCTGCTTGTATTGCCCGGTACAATGTAGTGGTGGGTTCAAGGCTCAACTGGTAGCAGGACAGGTGAGGGATGTCTTTTACACGGGAAAGATTGTCCTTCCATTTTTTGAGTGTCAATCCCGGGAACGCATACATAAGGTCGATGGAAAGATTGGTAAAACCGCAGTTTTGTGCCCAAGCAATGCAGGCTTCGGCTTGTGTTGCCGTATGGATACGTCCGAGTAAACGTAAATCATCGGCATGAAACGATTGTATGCCTATGCTCAAGCGATTCACCGAAGTAACTTTTAACAACAGCAAATAGTCTTTTGTCAGGTTGTTAGGATTGGCTTCGAGGGTAATTTCCGGGTTTGTATCAAGTGTAAAAAACGCACGAATACGATCTATGATTTTTTCTATTTCATCGGGCGATAGCAAGGAAGGGGTCCCTCCCCCGAAATACACACTTTGTATTTTGTCTTGCGGAAGATAAGCTGCCCGTAAGACTATTTCTTTTTCCAAAGCGGCTAAAAACGTATCTTTCAATGACACATCGGTAAGGGAAAAGAAATTGCAATACTCACATTTCTTTACACAAAACGGTATATGGATATAAATGCCCGACATGCGCTGCCTTATGATTTTTTTATTCTTTTGCAAAAGTACACTAATTCTCATCATCAGATTTCTCGCTTCGCTCGAAATGATAATGATTTTTATCAACCTACATTTCCTTCCTTCCGACTGAAAGGAGGATTCGTTTTGAATATTTCATACCCTTGTTTTAGGAAGACTTACCTTATGTAGCGGGAAATAGCATGCGTCTTGTCGATAAAGCATTGCGTTGATGATGCTATTTTGTACGTATAGTAAAATAATTTACCAAGCATAGTAAATAAATTTACCATGCTTAGTAAATATATTTACCATGCTTAGTAAATATAATTACGATGCTATGTAAATTATAATTAAAAAGCATATTTCTTCTATGCTAAAGGTATCGTTTGCTTCTTCTGCAAGCAAGAAAGATACAATGAAAGCTTATGTTTTATTTTTTTAAAGATATTCTATGGTTTTTGAAATCTATAGATAAAATATTTTATGTACTTTTGCAATATCAATAGGTAAATAATATATAAAATATTGGTAAATAATATATAAAAATATTATGAGGGAGAAAAGCAAAAAGGAAATTGTCTGTAATCTTGATAATAATACCTATAAATTATTCAGTACATCTGCTTTATGGTACGAAGAATTATTGAAAGATATTAATACTGCTTTATCTTTTATTTTTATAGAAACATTCCGAATGATGGACGACAGCATAGGGGAAAAAATATGTGCTGCCTTGGCAGAAAAATCAAAACAAGGGGTAAAGGTGAAGTTATTAGTGGATTGGTGGGGAACCAAAACTTCCAATAAATATATCAAGGAATTGATTGAAAACGGGGTAGAAGTTCGTTATTTTCAAAAATTTGTGATGAGTGTTGCTCTGTTTTCGAGGAATCATTTGAGAGATCATCGAAAAATCGTTGTCATAGACAATGAAATAGCCTATATTGGTTCTGCAAATTTTAGTGAATATTCCATGAGTTGGCGAGAGTCTATTTTACGAATACAAGGGAATATGGCTCAAATTCTACGAAAAATCTTCATGGATAATTTTAAAATTTACAACAAAGACATTTTCCATCCTTGGGTAGCGAAAGCTTTTAGACGTACCATTTTATACAATGATTTTTATTTTATACGAGAGGTGCCGTCTGTATTCAGTCAGCGAATTAAAAAAAATTATGTTCGTTTGATTCAGCGAGCAAAAAGCAGTATCATCATTGAGACTCCCTATTTCATTCCGGGGTACAGAATTTATAAAGAATTGATTAATGCTGTCAAACGCGGAGTAAAGACCAGTATTATTGTTCCCCAAAAATCGGATTTAAAATGGATAGACTATGCCCGCGATGCCATATTGGAGAAATTATTTAAAAAAGAGGTACATATCTATTTTTATACCAAAAGCAATTTACATTCAAAGCTTTTACTGATAGATAATACAAGTTTTTCGATAGGGTCGGCAAATTTTGATCATCGCAGTTTTAAGTATATGTTTGAAATCGTAATGATAAGCGATAATGAAGCGGTAAGAAATTTAATTCAACAACACATGGACACGACGTTTTTGGATGTTCATGCATTTGATTTTCAACAATGGAAACAACGACCTTTTTTTAAGAGATTTATAGCAATTTTAACGATGCCGTTTCGGCATCTACTGTAACTACCGGAGAAACAATTATTATGAAAGCAAAATACAAAGCGTTTTTATTTCTGACGTTAGGAGTAGTAGGACTCTGTTTCTGTTTTGTTTTTTCTACGTTTAATTTTAAGAAAACAGTTCCGGAAGAAGCGTATACCTATTTGCAGCAGAAATTTTTAGAGAAAGAGAAAACTTTACATGTTTATTTGGATTCGATATGTGAAAAGAAAATTACCAATGTCTCTGATTTGTTGGATTTTTGTTCTGCTAATGCCATCAACGAAGGTGAATTTGCTTTTTATATGTATCACGACACCATCTTAAAACTTTGGTCTTCGAATGTGATAAACATACCCTCAGCATTAAACCAACACCTAAAGAATAACAGACTCCTGATTCTTGAACATGATTTTGTGTATGTTGTTAGCAAAAACGTTGATTCATTATCCTATGTAGGTATTTATATCCTGAAGAAAAGAGGAACCCCGGATTATGATTTTTTTACTTCCGATTACTTTTATGATAACGACGTTTCACAACCTATTGATATCAGCATAGAAGAAGGGCAATACAGTATTTATAACAGGGAAGGTACTATTGTTTTTTCAGTAATCTTTCCCGACGAAATTAAAATAGCAGATGTTATTGCAGCGATTGAGTTGATAGCTTGGATTGTTAGCTTTGCATTTTTATATTTCGGCATCTACTGGTTATTATTGTTGTTGCCGTTTTTTAACCGCGATAAAAACAGAATATGGATCTTGCTCGCAGTTGTAATCATTTTGATTACAAATATTTTTTCTATATTTAAAATTCCGGACTCTTTATATTCCTCTAATATTTTTAGCTCTTACTATTATGCTTCGTATTTTCGTTCATTGGGGGAATTGTTTATTAAGTCGTTTTCTCTCATTTTTTTAGTTTTATTAATTAAAAACTGTTTTTCTATAGATATTTATAAATTTAAACATAAAATATCAAAAAAATTAGTTGGATATTTTTTAATAATGTCGGCTTTTGTTTTTTATATTTCTGTTTTTATTTTTCAATACAGTATAGCCAATGATTCCATTATTACGATATCTCCCCTTTTGTTATACAATTATAATCTATTAAGTATCATTGTTCTATTTTCTATATGTTCCTTGTTTTGGGCTTTGCTGATAGGGTTTGAAAAGTTATTGGAAGAAAGCATGTTTGGTTTTGAAACGACCAAGCCCTATTTGCGAGCACTATTTATTTGCGTAAGCTTCACCATAGGCATAGTTACGGTTGTATATGTTTATTTTTTCACTTTTGAGTATGTTTACTTCATGTATCTGTTGGCTTTTTTATTGTTTGTTTTGCTTGTCAATTTACATTTTTTCTACCCGAAGACAATCAGTATTTTTGTAATGCGGGTTTTAGCCTGTGGCATATTTGGTTTTTTAGTTTTCTTTATCACAGAGAATACCAATAGTAAGAAAAATGAGAAATACAAGGAAGACTTTGCTGAAATTATGCTGATGAACGAGAATCCATTAATGGTCTACGATTTGAGCAATACAGGACAAGCTATTCAAAGCGATAAACAGATTATTAATTTTTTAGCAAATCCCGTTTTCGTAAAAGATAGCATTATAGAATATATTAATACACAGTATCTCGAAAAATACACAGGCACGTATATGAAAAATATCAGTGTTAGTTTCTTTTCGTCTCCCAACGATACTATGCAAATAAACAATCAAACAGAAAAATTTCAAAATGCAAATTATTTTTCAGATGATGCTTATGTAGGATATTTGAATATGAGCAGAGGAAGAGCTTTATATATGATGAAAAATAAAATAGTTTTTTCTTCGAACAATAAAATAGACACCGCATTAATATTTATTGAATTAGAGGCTTCCTTTAAATTTCAAAAGCCTTTATTAAATATAAAACCTCATCGTATAGAAAAAGAAATAGCTCAATTTACGTATGCTGAATATGAAAATAATGTTTTAAAAACATACCAAGAGACAGCAACTCCCTACAAACTTTCATTGAAAGCCTATCAATTAGATACTATTTACAATGGGTTGCGTTTTGTTTCCGATGGATATGTTCATACGGTATATATAAGTTCTCCTAAAAAGACTTTACTTGTTTCAGAAGTTAACGCTCCTATAGCAAAGCAATTATCTTCCGTATCATTTATATTTTTAATAATAGTTTTTTATTCGATTATTCCAATAATCATTGATGCGTTTTTTGGTAAAAAGCTGCCCCATGTTTCTTTTAGAGTACAAATTCAACGGATGGTAGTATTTTTATTATTAGGTTCTTCGTTGATTGGTGGGTATTTGTTTGTACAGTATACTTTATCAGCAAACAAAATAGAACGTATCAACAATGCAATGTATCGCATGAATTTCTTTACTGATTTTATCCTTTCTTTTCAAAATGATACTTCCTTGATGTCGAATAATAAAAATCAAGAAATATTGCCTCTCGATTTATCAAAAATGATAAGCGATAATATTCCTGCTATTATAATTTATAATCTTGAAGGAGAGCAAATAACTTTAAAAGATGAAAATTCATTTTTTAATAAGAATGAACATATGCGAATAAATCCATATGTCATTAAATCCATTTTACATGAATGCAAAACCACTTATATAGAAGAAAAAGTTTTATGGGGGAACAAATATTCCGTTTTATATAAACCGATGCGCAATCAAAAGGGAGAAATTATAGCGTATATATCCTATTCCTCTTTGGCAAAAGATGCGCGTGTAGATCATCAGTTAACCGGATTTTTCTCAACGTTTTTAAGCTTTTATGGTTTATTTATTTTGTTGGCAGTGTTGTTGGGAGCCTTTATAACCCGTTATATGTCGCTCTCACTGGCTAAAATATCCACGCATTTAGCAAAAATTAACTTACAATCTGTTAATCAAAAAATAGAATGGAAATATGAAGATGAAATCGGTCAATTGATACAGCAATATAATCGTTTGATTGATGAACTTGAAATGAGTGCCGAATTGTTAAGCCGTACAGAAAGAGAAACAGCATGGAAAAATATGGCTCAACAAATAGCACATGAAATAAAAAATCCCTTAACTCCCATGAAACTCCGAACACAACAAATACAAAGAGAAATAATGGAGGGGAATGTAGATACTGAAAAATTGAAACAATACATTAATATGTTATTAACACAAATAGATATTTTGAATGACATCACAACCTCCTTATCTACCCTTGATAACATACATCATGCTGACGGTGAAAAAGAAAATCTCCTTGATATTATTGATAATTTAATGATGTTACATGCCAATCAGAAACAATATGAAATACAATTTATAAATCTAAGTAATACGAATGAGGTATTCGTGTTTATTGAAAAAACACAGTTGATAAGAGCATTTAATAATTTAATTCGGAATGCTATACAAGCGAAAAAGGAAGATGAAAAACAGAAAATCATCATTGAATTATGCGATTATGGTGAACAGATGTGGCAAATAAAAGTACAAGATTTTGGAAGTGGAATGGATGAAAGCACCTTAAAACATGCGTTTACAGCTTATTTTTCCACAAAATCCTCCGGCATGGGATTGGGATTATTGATGGTAAAAAATATTATTAACGATTGGAATGGGACGATACAAATAGAATCTGTACTCAACGAGGGCACTACTTTTATTATTCTGTTACCGAAATATTCAAAGAAAATCAATAAAATGAAATAAAATTCAGCTTATTAAAGGTTTTATTCGGTTCAATACGCATGGAAATTCTCTATTTTTTTCCATAAATGTAAACGGTCGATACCTCCTACATTATGACCGTGGGAAGGATAAATGAAATAATCTACTTGTTTTTGTGCCTTTATACTTTTGTCAATAAATTGCAAAGTGTTTTGCCATACAACGGTAGGGTCTAATGCCCCATGAAAAATCAGTAATTTTCCTTCCATCGTATCGATGTAATTGAGCAAGGAGGCTTTTTCATAGCCTTCGGCATTGTTTTGAGGAGTATCCATATAACGTTCGCCATACATTACTTCGTAGTACTTCCAGTCAATTACCGGTCCACCGCAGCTGGCACGATTAAAAACGCCGGGATGTTTTAAGAACATGCTGATAGTCATAAATCCACCGTAACTCCATCCGTCTATGGATAAACGTGTTGGATCAACATATTTTAACGATTTTAAGTAATCAACGCCACACATTTGGTCTTCCACTTCCAAATCGCCTAAATGACGATGAATGCAACTTTCAAATTCAAATCCGCGGTAGTTAGTGCCTCTGTTATCGAGGGTAAAAACAACATAGCCTTTTTGAGCCATATAATGCAAAAACCATCCTCCGGACAACCAAGAATTGGTAACCATTTGAGAATGTGGTCCCCCATACACATAGATAAAAACAGGATACGTTTTTGTAGAGTCGAAATGTATAGGAAGTATCATCCGACAGTATAAATCGTCGTCGTTTTTGTTTTTAATGGTGAAAATACGTGTTTCGGGCAGAGCATACTCTTGTAAATGGTTTCTGTTTTTTAATAATACGAGGAGGTCATTGCTTTTTATATCTTTGATTTTTATTTCATTACTTATATTAATGCTGTTATAGGTATCAATAAACAAAGTACCCTCATCATTGGCTTTTACTTGATGCGTTCCTGCTTCGGAAGTAATGGCATATAATTTATTGCTTTTTATATCCAAGGCATAGAAGTGATTGCCTACCATTTCATCTTTATTGGAATAAAAGAAAAGGCGGTTCCCTTCTTTGTTAAAACCTGCAAAATCTTTCACTTCCCATTTCCCCGAGGTAAGTTGTTTTATCAATTTTCCGGAGATATCATACAAATATAAGTGATTCCAACCGTCGCGGCGGCTAAGCCACACAAATTGTTGGGAATTGCCCGGCAGAAAATACAAAGGATGGCTTGGCTCAACATAACGTTCGTTTTTTTCCTCGAACAATGTTTTGATAAAATCTCCTGTTTCCGCGTTGTATTGATTTAGCTTTACATGATTTTGATCCCGATTTAAAACAGCAATGAAGATATATTTTTCATCCGGGCTCCAGCTGACGCAACACAGGTATTGGTCTTTAGGTTCTCCCGTTTTCATGTATACAATATTTCTAGTTTGTATATTATAGACGCCTAAGGTAACCTCATGACTTGTTTCGCCGGCCATAGGATATTTTTCATTTTCAAGGCTTGCTATGCGTGTTGAGATATTTACCAAGGGATAATCAGCTACCATACTTTCGTCCATACGGTAGAAAGCCAGGTAATTGCCCTTGGGTGACCAAAAAGTACCTTGATCAATCCCAAATTCGTTGCGATGAACAATATGTCCGAAGCGTACATCTATCGGAGTTTCCTTGTTTACCTGTGCCGGTTTTTGATTTTCTTTAACGATAAATAAATTGTTATCCACCGTATAAGCTATTTGTTGATGCTCAAAATCTATTAGAATATTTTTTGCAGCACTATCAATAGGTGTTTGTTTGTCAATGCTTTTTGTGGTAATAGAGTAATAAAGTAATTTTTGTTGAGCTTGAAAATAAAAACCTTTATCATCATTCCAATTTTGCATGTAGGGAAAACCTTTTAAAACACTTAATCCAACGGCTTTCATAGCATTGTTTACATCCCATAAACTGATAAACGTACTGTCTTCGGTTTGTTTTATATTTCTTCTTTTCAAGGTATTATCTTTTACATACACCCAATCGTAGGTGTTGGGAATCCATTGCAATTGACTGAGATTATCAGCATATAATTTACGTGATTTGAATATGTCCTCTAAATTGAAAATACTTGATTGGGAATATAAACAAGAGCACCCTAACACCAACCAAAGTACAATTGAAATCTTTTTCATACGGCGGATTTTCATTAATTAATATATGTTATGTCTATTCTCTTCTGATGAAAAATAGGTTGCAAAGGTACAATTTTTCTTTCTATGTCTTTTACTTTTTGACAGGGACTTTTTCATAATTCTGTTATAAAACCAAATAATATTTTGTTTACATTTGCATTATTATACCTAAAAATATAAGTTTATTGAAAATGAATACAGAGAATATCTACGAACAAACGTTTACGATTTATTCAAATTTTGTGGATGATAATCGTTATTTGACGATGCCTAATTTAATGTATTTCATGCAGGAAGTAGCTTGGGCACATTCCAACAACAACGATATCGGTTGGCATTTTCTGCAAACCAAAAACATGTTTTGGGCATTGGTGAAACTGTATATCCATATAGAAAGAATGCCTCAATGGAACGAACCCATACGCATCCGAACATGGGGACGACCTTCGGAATGGGTGGTTTATCCCCGAGAATTTGAAGTTTTTGATAAAGAGGATAAGCGTATCATTGCCGCTACTTCTGCTTGGGTTATTTTGGATAAAGAACATTTCAAACCACAAATGATACAATTGGAAAACGAAAAAGGGATACTTTTTGATAAATGTGTTTTTGACGGCAAAATACCAAAGATTACAAAACAAAGCTTCGAAGGAGAAACGGAGTATTTTCCGGTATTGCATTCCGATATAGACATGAATAAACATGTAAACAATACGCGCTATATGGCTTGGGTGTTGGATGAATACGGCCATGATTTCCATCAACACTATCGTATAAAAACTTGTAATATCCATTTTATGAAGCAAACCAAGTTTGGGGAGTATTATGGTCTTCAACGAAACGAAATTACTCCCAATACCTTTGTTTCCTCCATATTTACCCGCAATCAATCAACGGAATTATGCAGAATAGAATTGGAGTGGAAGAAAAATAATTGAAGTTTAAGAAATTAAACTAATTTAAAAAAAATATTTTTGATAAAAAAATGTGTACTTTTGCATATTAGAATGACAAAATAAATGTTAGGATGATTAATATAGATATAGAACCTGTTTTAGAAAATAATACCGAAAAAACTACCAAAACGGAAGAGAATCTTTTGCAAGAGAATCATGAGCAAACCCATCAGCAATCGGAGGAGAATATGAATGCCGATATAAGTGGTGAAGAAATAGAAGAGAAAGAAGCTGTGGATACGTCAAAAGATAAGGAAGAAGAGTCGGAAGTAAAAATCGAGACGTCTGAAACAACGGAGCAACCGGTTATTGAGGTAAATAATGCCGATATTTACCAAAAAAATATTTTAATTTTATCGAATATCTCGTTTACCATAAAGCAAGGTGAATTGATATATGTTGTGGGCAAAACGGGCAGCGGTAAAAGTAATTTATTAAAACTTCTTTACGGAGAAGTGCCGGTAAAAAACGGGGAAGTAAAAGTAGCAGGCTATTCAATGTTTAAAATCAAGTCAAAAAACATTCAACGTTTACGAAGAAAACTTGGAATTGTTTTCCAAGATTTTCAATTATTATATGACCGCAGTGTATATGAAAATTTAAAATTTGTAACTAAAGTAACCGGATGGAAAGACCATGTAAAACGCGATGAACGAATAGAAGAGGTGTTAAACATGGTTGGATTAAAAACCAAAGGACACAAGATGCCGCATCAATTATCAGGCGGAGAGCAACAGCGCATTTGTATTGCGAGAGCTTTGGTGAATAATCCTGAAATCATATTTGCAGATGAACCAACAGGTAATTTGGATCCCGAAACTTCTTTTGAAATATTCAACCTCTTTCATGAAATAAGTAAAAAAGGCACATCCGTTATGATAGCAACACATAATTATACGATAATCAATCAACTTCCTTCGCGTGTATTGTATATTAATCAAGGTAAAGTTACAGAATAGAGATGCTATCCATATTAATACCTATTTACAACTATAATGCGGTTGCTTTAGTCCGCTGCTTACATGCTCAGGCGGTAAAGTTAGCAATTAATTTTGAAATACTTTTATTGGATGATGCTTCCGACAATACACAGTCAAGGGAAGAAAATGCTGTATTGAAAGAATTATCCCATACGGTGCTGTATGAATTACCTACCAAGGCAGGAAGATCTATTGCAAGAAATTTTCTGGCAGGGCATGCCCAATACGATTACTTATTGTTTTTAGATTGTGATTCCGAACCTTTGGATGAAGAATTCATTAAACGGTATATACCCTATTGTAATGGTGATTCGGTGGTTGTTTGCGGAGGTACTGCCTATAAACAAATGTTACCGCCACGCAACAGCTATTTGAGATGGGTGTATGGTACACGTGCCGAAACAACATCAGCACAAGAAAGAAATAAACGTCCAAATTCAAGATTTTCAACATTTAATTTTTTAATCGCCAAAAAATTATTTTGGTCTATACGATTTAACGAATTACTTAAAAATTACGGACACGAAGACACCTTGTTCGGATTGGAATTGAGAAAACGAAATTGCGTCATACAACATATTGACAATCCGCTTTATCATACGGGAATTGATACCAATGATGTGTATCTTAAAAAAACAAAACAAGGGGTGCAAAATTTAAAAATACTATTGGAAAATTATCCGGATCACGATTTACTAATTAACGACATTCGTTTACTCAGAGTGTATACTAAAATTGAAAAATTGAAATTAACGCCGGTGTTTTATGTTGTTTATCTTGTGTTTAAAAAAATAATAGTATTAAATTTGAATAGTAAATTTCCAAGTCTTTTTCTTTTTAATTTATATAAATTGAATTATTTGTGTTATCTTAAATACAATGATTCTCATGATTTATAATACATATGCAAATAATTTTAACATTAATTTCATATATTTATGATTGATATAGAAGCTCTTTTAAAAATTCCATACGGTATGTTTGTGGTTTGTTCGGGGGATAAAAATTATGGGAACGGCTTTATTGCTAATGTCGTTTTTCAAGTTACAGCCGAACCGATTCAAATCGGTGTATGCTGCAATAAAGATAATCATACGGCAAGTATTATTTTGCAAACCGGTTTATTTTCGGTTTCATCTTTATCAGAAGCAACCCCCGGAAATATAATAGGTGTATTCGGATTTAAAACCGGGAAAGACCCTATCAATAAGCTGGAGGGTTTAAAAATTAAATATGGATATAAGAATATACCTGTTTTAATCGAAAATGCAGTTACCTGTTATGAATGCAAACTTGTTCAAACGGTTGATGCAGGTTCTCATTATATTTTCATTGGAGAAGTGATTACTAGTGAGATAACAGATGCAGAAGCGGAGATTATGACGTATAGCTATTATAGAAATGTAATAAAGGGCAAATCACCTAAGAATGCCCCTACTTATATAAATAAATCAACTATTAATTTAAAACAAAAAAACATGTCAACATTAAAAAAATTCGAGTGTGAGGTATGCGGATACGTATATGATCCTGCAATTGGAGATGAAGAAGCCGGCATTAAACCGGGAACTGCCTTTGAAGATTTACCCGATGATTGGATTTGCCCTCTCTGCGGTGTAGGTAAAGACCAATTTACGGAAATAGATTAAAAAAAACATATTTTTTTATTAAAATCATCCTGCAAATTCACGTAGGATGATTTTTTTTTGAAAAAATTAATATACAGCCAACATCATTATTTATTATTTTAATAATGATTATCAATATTTTTTGTAATTGTGTTTCTGATTTAATTTTTTTTAATAAAAATCAAGTTTATGTTTATATTTTGTTATTTTTGCGTTTTTAAAATAATAAAATCATTATTGTCCGATAAAAATTTAAAAATAGTTAAATTTAATTTTAATGCATTGAATGTCAATTGTGATATTTTTGTTTTTTTGATATTATAAAAAGTAAGCCCCCCCCTAAAACAATGT
>JAGOKS010000055.1 GCA_017994425.1 Bacteroidales bacterium
ATGTAATTTTGCACCGTTTTCTATATGTTCTTTGACACCGATGGCTCACATTTTTTTTCACCGATAAGGGGTGGGGTCAATTTGCTCCGGAATCGGGGGGTCAATTTAACCGGAATAATCATTTTCTTAATTTTTAAAAACACAAGAATATCCTTAATATACTCTATAAGTATAGGAAATATAAGAATATCCCAACTTATTTTACCTTCATTAAGTTTATGAAACTCTGATTCCCAAATATCATTACTATAAATTTGTTCTTTATTATCCACCATGATAAAGTTATTTGGTAATTCTTTCAAAATATATTTCTATTCCTAATATCACTTTTGCGCTGGCAGATATTTTAAAACCAGATGAACCATCACTGCCTCTTTGGTATCCTAAAACATTGACGAAATGAACACTATGTTCCTGAAAATTTTGTTCAAACCTTGCTTTATAGGAATAATCATAAGATAGAATAAGAGGAATGGCTGCACCTCTATTGCCATGAATATCCGTATAGTCGAGTGCATATCCCTGCAAAGAAAGAGGGTCATTCCCAATTTTCCCTATCGAACCTTCTAATAAATTTATAGAATTGAGATTACCTTCTAATCCCACTTTTACAGAACCAACTTGAACTCTTCCCCCTGCTTGTGCACCCAAAGAAACATTCACTCCTAATTTTGTTGTTGTGGTTTTTTCTTTTGGTCTATGGAAAATAACTCCTCCTTCGGGGTGTCCGGTAGTATAACCTCTTTTATCTTTTAACTTATCTCTATATTTTTCATAGCCCCCATTTTCTCGATTATGTTTCCTTTCTAACTTATTAAATTCTCTTTTAGAAACATCAACACGACCATCAAGACCATCATTAATGGTTTTTCTTTCCGTTTTACCTTTTATTTCTACATTATAGTCTGTTAACCCCGTCGGATCAACCTTATTTATTGGATTATTACTACAATAGGTATAGGGTGAAATGGAAGGATATTTCTCAAACATCATAGCTTTAAGGCTGCACCCCTCTAAATCTCCCCAAGTGGGGAGACTTTGCCTCACAGCGTATTGATAGTTTATTGCCTTGAAATTATTAACTATATAATTTTTCATTCCTTTGGTTTCTTTGTCTTTTAATCTTTTATTTTTTTATACCTAATTTTATACACTACACATTAAATTTAATCCAAACACTTATAATAAAAGGGATAGATGGTAAATTACCGTCTTCTGTTTTCTTCATAAATTATTTTCCCTTCTTGTATTAAACCATCAGGCATTATTACATCTTTTCCAAAAAAGGAAAAAATACAATAATAAAGTTCTTTATTAGGTTTGTAGTATTTCCCTTGAAAATAATATTCTCCATTGGCTCTGAAATAGATTTTTGCTATCCTGCCGTTGCAAAAAAACAATTTAACGCAGGCAATGCAATCTTTTCCTCTCCAAGAAGGGCGATAACGTTTATAGGGAATTGTGTCTTGAGACATTAATAATGTTTTACATGCTTTATAATCATAAAATAAATCATAAAGATTAATGGGAGTATCAACTTTTAATACTAAATGATAATGAGACCGTTGTTTTAAAGTTTTAATTGTTATCGGGATGGGAGTGCGGACATTCCAACTCAACCCGTAAATCTCTACTTTTTTTACAACGAGACATTGTGCAAAAGCCCCTATCGTTGAAAATAATAAAATTACTATAAGATTTTTTTTCATGATTTTTCCCTTTTATGGCTCTGTATCTGTTACATTTTTTATTCTTACAACTTTCCACGCATCTTCATATTTACCTCTTTTAGTTTCTCCATTTGATGGATTTTTAGTTTTCAATGCGTCAATTACTGCTCCCTCTTTTAGAATATGAACATAATTTTCTTCCCTTTCACGATTATTCTTATCTTGATATGTGTTCTTAGCATTCATATCTAATTTATCAATAAATGAATGATATACTTCTGCCCAAAAACCTAACGCAGGAGATTGATAACCTGATTTTCCATCATCTCTATCTACTTTCGACCCTTTTGAAAAATCCATTTTAATCTTTCCATCAGAATATTCTGCTGTATTAGCAATTTGTACAACTTTAATTACTATATCACTTGCTGCCATTTTTTGCATAGCACCATCCACATCTGCACCTTCGCAATTTGTAATATAATTATAGGAGGCTATCATATTATCTACAAATTGATTTGTTCCTGCTTGATATTGAAATGTCTCCCCCGATGATTTTCTTCCTGCTTGTTGCATAGTAGCTGTTGTTCCGTCAAAAGTTACGTTATATCTTCCCTTTTGACCTTCTATTCTTACTCTTGGAACAACAAATTTTCTTCCATCAGGATCCAGATATTTTACCGGATTATTCGCACAATAGGTATACGGTGAGATGGAAGGATATTTCTCAAACATCGGATCTCGGCTCCACCCCTCTAAATCTCCCCAAATCACCCCTCCCTGCCCTCCCCAAGTGGGGAGGAACTGCGGTAGCGCGTATTGTGAGAGTGTTGCCTTGTAGCTTTGGTTCATTTTTTATATGATTTCGTTTTGCAAATGTACAAATAAATTATATCGGTTTACAAAAAAATGATTGTTTGTTGTAACCCTCTCGCCCTTGCAAGTCTCCCCAGTTGGGGAGATTTAGAGGGGTGGTTTCTTCATCGCTTTGCTTTAGCTTTATTTTCTGTTTTTAACCCTTTATTATACCAAACACTTATAATAAAAGGGATAGATGGGAAATTACCCGTTTACCGTACATTACTCAAAATCACTTTAATTTTATCTCTTCTTTTATATAAAAAACCTCTTTCACTTTCAATAGCTATAATACCATCCTTATACGTAAAATAATACAAGCCTCTTGGAACTGTAATTTCATTCGCTTTAACTACAATAATAGAATCTTCAAGTTTAATTTCTACTAAGATGGGTTCTACTAATGCAATAGGAATAATTTCAAATACAAAAATCGGATATTCTTCATCTTTGAAAGAAGTTTGTTCCCATTTTATCGTAGTTTTCCATTTTGTATTACTCGACCAATCTCCAATCCCCCATATACCTATATTTGCTGTGAGCGGTTGTATACTATCAAAAAACAATTGCCAGACCGTATCTGTTTTTAAATACCATTTACCATTACTTATTTTAAAACAAAAAGTATCATTTTTTGATACGCTATAAAAAAAACCATATTCATAAAAAACTGAATCATTGATATATTTTCGTGTTGCTTCTTTATATGTTTTTTTATAGGATGAATAGAATGTATAAGTTTTTTCTTGCTGAGAGTAAGCCATTGAAAATACACAAGAAATATAAAACATTAATAAAATAATTTTCGTTTTCATTCTGTTAATAATTTTTCTAATTTATTAAAATATTTTAGTCTCTCAAAATCAAAATTACTTTTATTTTTAATTGATAAATCATAAATATATTTGTCAAATTCAGGAGATTTCGTTAACCCACTCCAAGAAATTATTTCAAGTTCATCATTTGAATAACGTCCATTCAAAAATTGCTTATTATATTGTACTAATCCTTCATATACAGTTTTTCTATCAAATCCATCATGATTTTCTGGTGAAGGCATTCCATTAGCTCCCTCTACAGCATGAACAGCTTCGTGAAGAATAGTGTAAACCAAAGATATCTCATTTGCATCATCAGAAAAATTTTGCATAGCTAAATTACCTACCACCTCTTTTGTATCCGGATCTATTAGTCTATTATTTATATTTTCCGCTTGATCTTTCTCATTAAGTCCTTCAGTATTAAAATCTAAAAATATATTAAATTCATCCGAATTCACATACTTATCTCCAACTACATTTTGATATATCTCTGATTTCGTGAGATTATTATAGATATTTCCTAATTTAGAAGATTGAAACCTAATGGTAGGATAAAGTTTTTCTCCCGTCGGATCAACAAACATTACCGGATTATTCGCACAATAGGTATAGGGTGAAATAGAAGGATATTTCTCAAACATCGGGTCTCTGCTTATAAACGTAGGCGGTGCATAATACCTTGCACTGTAATAATACATGCCGTTTTCTTCGTCAAGTTCTTTGGCGTTGAAGGCGTATTTTGGGATGCGGTTATCAACTGCTAAATGCTCTTGGAGTATCTCTCCGAAGGGAGCGTATAAATAACCGGCGGTGATGTTAGATAATCTATCTGTTACCATGCCCGTGCTACCGAGATGGTCGGGGTGGTAGAAGAATAATTCCGTTTCTTGGGCATTGCCCTGCAAATTACACAAATCGGGATAGGGATTCACAAAATTCAAACTCCCTTGCGGAGAGGCTAATTGAGCACATCCAAGAGTTTGAATATCAAATCCAAAATTATTGACGCAATAATTTTTATTTTTGACGGAATAATTTTTCATCGCTTTGCTTTAGCCTTATTTTTCTGTTTTTAACCCTTTATTCTCCCAAATACCTATAATAAAAGTGATAGATGGTAAATTACCTAATTACCCACACAACCAGTTAGTACCACCATGCTAGTATTCCCTTATTGTCAAATTCCCCCAAACTGTTCAAATGTTTTGAGGCAATAAACTCTTTTTTTTCTCCCTTTATTTCATAAACAGTAAGGATATTCCCTTCTGTGTGCTTTTCATACATGGTATGCCATCTAGGCTGAGAACCGGGTGAATAATATGGGAATATTTCTTTATAATTTGTCACGAGTTCCTTTATTTCATTAAAAGGGTCATCATAGTTTTTAATATCATCTTTCGCAATAGATAAAATTAAACAATCTTTTTTAGTATGTGTATAAATACCACTATTCCTTCTTTGATTGCTCCTTTTTAAACTATCTGTTAAATAACCAGTTTTATGTATATAAAAATATTCATATTCAATAATGGTATCATTATAAATGAATTTTTCACAAATTGTTTCTAAAAAGGGTAGTTCTTCTTCAATTTGTAATATTGTATGCCAATAATCTCCTTTGTTTACATATTTTATTGTCTTTTTACTGTCATTTGACTTTATTACAAATATAGTATCAGCCTCTTTTTTGACAAGCACATAAGGGTCTCTAATATCAGAGAGTCCTATTCCCATTAATTTATATTCGTCAAAAGTTTGGTATTTGACATAGCCATTCTGTCCTTTCATTTGAAAAGACAGCAGACATAACATTATCAATAAACAAATATTTTTCATGATTTTGTGTTATTATCTAATAGAAAAAATTGAATTTTGAGGTGTAGGCTTTCTATTGTATCTAATGCCTCTTCGTCTATGAATAGTTACATCATAAACTTTAGAAAGTTCCTTATCTGGGCTGGACTTATAATATTCATTACTCCTTGCACTAAGCACATGGCTTCCAAGATATTTAAAATATCCACTACCAATCACATATTCACTGCCAATAACGGTTGAAGATGTCTGTTCTGCAAAATTTTGCAGCAACTCCTTTCCTCTTTTTCCGTCTGCTACATTACAAGCAGCAATAAAAACAGTTTTACCACTTAATCCTTCCTTTAAACCTTTAAAATCTGTATCTTTATTTATCCAAGTATCCCCAATGCTAAAACCACCTGATTTTCCATGACTATTTAATTCATATGATTGGGTACTAGAACCCGCATTAGCCAATTTTTCCATAGATGCAGCAAAATCATTAATATCATCAACAATCATCATTGGCATTCCGGCTTTTAGAGCGGAATTATAGTTTTTTGCTATTGCTCCGTTCAAGTCGTCGTCTGCAAAGTTTTTTTGAAAAACAGCAATGGCTGTATAATTCTTACCTGGTTCAATGTTTTTGAATTTCGCTGGGTCAAGTTTTTTTGGATCATCAGGTTCTTCCGCTGTCATCCCCGTCGGGTCCACATACTTCATCGGATTATTCGCACAATAAGTATAAGGAGATATACTCGGATACTTTTCAAACATCGGATCTCTACTTATAAACGTTGGTGGTGCATAGTACCTTGCACTGTAATAATACATGCCGTTTTCTTCATCATATTCCTTTGCGTTGAAGGCGTATTTGGGTACATTTGAAGATTGCCATCCATATTCGGCAATGATTTCCCCGAAGGGTGCATATAAAAATCCTTGCTGAATATAAGCATCTTTATCTGTTACCATTCCCGTGCTTCCTAAGTGATCCGGGTGATAATAAAACAAACCGGTTTCTTGTACATTTGTAGTCCCCCAGTTTAATTCACAGAATTCGCTTAAGCCATCTACGCCAATTCCCATTATTGTTCCGCCAAAAGGTTCATCTCCAAGGAGTAGGGTGTCGAGTTCTTCTATCATTTCCGTGTATTGAGTAATGGATCTGTCTGTAAGATAATTAGGATAGATAGCGTCTATTGCATCTGCACTATCGCAAAGATTACCGCTAAAACCACTGCCTATCTTACTGGCAATTCTTAATGCATCGGCATAATAGTGCTTGGTGTATTCACCTACCCGATTGACATTTATATAACCGTTAGGATATAATGTCATATCGTTAAGCATAAAGTTCTTTATGGTTAATTCTTCATTAATCAACACTTTCATTGCATGTAAATTCATCTTATACGTCCTTTCGCCCGATGCGTCATAGCCGTAATATCCATAACTTTCACCATTATTTGAATATACCTTCATGCAATTAAAAGCGTTAAACCCGTAATATTCACCACGTTCTTCTCTGTTAAATTCATCGCCTTCGTAATGCCATTTACGGCGTAAACTGCCGTTAATGCCGAAATCGTAATAGGTTGTTTGGTTGCCATCGGAAGAGCTGTCGGGAGCAAAAATGGTAGAAGTCTGATTTTGAATATCGGGATAATAAAAAGTAGTGTTGGGTGTGGCAGGGGATGAATACGTAGCTATTTTTCCGGTGTTTCCGTAGGTTACAGTCGTCGTATAATACGTTCCTTGTGCATTGGTCAACTGGTCGGTAGAATCGTAAACAAAGGTCTGCGTTATGGGATTGTTGCCGTTAAAACAAATGTACTTAGAATGTAATTGCGTTACATTGCCTTTGGCATCATAACGGTAACCCATCGAAAAATAATTATTCGATTGTAAGGAAGAAACCAAACTATCCAATCGCAAATTCAAGGGATTATACATATATTTGGTAACCATATAATTTCCGTAAGCCATCTCGGTCTTGGCTCCAAATTTATTATATAATTTTCTTTGAATAAACATCTATCTTTTGTTCGTATTTGTGTGCAAAATTACACTTTTTCTCTTTTCTTTAATCCCTTTCTTGTCTTTCTTTACTTTTTTTTCTACAATATTTTAAAGAACCTAGTTGAAAAAATAACCCGTTTGTATCTTCCTCTATTTCAGCATTTGTCCAAATATTCAACCCTCTTTTTTTGATTTTACGGCGTTATTTGCATGGCGTTATTTGCAGCGAATATTCAAAAACTACCCTTGTATCGAATTGATAATATGTACAATAAAAAAACTCCCGCGACATTACGTCATCGGGAGTCCACTAACCCTTGTGTTCCAGCTGGGATTCGAACCCAGGACCCCATCCTTAAAAGGGATGTGCTCTACCTGCTGAGCTACTGAAACAATCCTTTCGTTTTAAGAAGTGCAAAAGTACTAATTTTTTACTAATAAAAGACCTTTTTCGGTAAAAAAAATAAGAATTTACAATCCACTGTATGTTAATTAATTATTTATATCTTGGATGAAAAGAACGAAGTGTATCTTCTAAATATTGGCGATTTATATGGGTATAAATTTCGGTTGTCGTAATGGATTTATGCCCAAGCATTGCCTGTATGGAACGTAAATCAGCACCACCTTCCAAGAGGTGGGTGGCAAAGGAATGGCGAAAGGTATGTGGACTTAATGTTTTGTGCACTCCGGCTTCTATTGCCGTTTTCTTTACCATCATAAAAATCATTTCCCGGCTCAGTTTCCTCCCCCTGCGATTGAGAAAAACAATGTTTTCGCTTCCTTTTTGAACAGTCAATTGCGAGCGATAGCGTTCGATATACATGCTGATAAGCTTTTGTGCGCTGTGCCCGACAGGTATCAATCGTTGTTTGTCACCTTTACCAATTACACTGATATAGTTTTCGTTAAAATGCAAATCCGAGATTCTCAAATTTACCAATTCCGATACCCGCAATCCGCAGGAATAGAGTGTTTCGATAATGGCTTTGTTTCTGAAATTTTCGGCTTTACTGAGGTCCAGGACATTTTCCATGGAATCAATTTCCTGTATGCTCAACACTTGGGGCAGTTTACGACCTATTTTGGGCGCCTCGAGGAGTTCGAGAGGATTTGTATCAATGAGATTCTGCATCAGAAAGGATTTGTAAAACGCTTTGAGTCCCGAAACAATTCTCGCCTGAGAAGTGGCACTGATGCCCAAGTCCGTTAAATAATCCATGAATGCACGCGCATGCTCAATGTTTACGTCTATGGGCAGAACAGAGATGTTTTTCTCTTCTAAAAAATCAATAAGCAATTGCACATCGTGCAAATAGGCTTGTACAGTATTCTTTGAAAGCGATTTATCTACTTTTAAAAAGGTATTGAAAAGTTTGAGTGAAGATTCCCAATCCATTATTCCAAGACTTCAAACAGTTGGTCCAACTTAGGCGTAAGAATGATATCGGTTCGACGATTTTTAGCCCTTGCTTCCTTGGTATCGGCAACATCCAAAGGTACATATTCGCTTCTTCCGGATGCGATTAAACGTTGTGGATTTATATTACCGTAGCTTAAAATGGTTTTCACCACCGTTGTGGCTCTCATTACACTTAAATCCCAATTGTCTTTGATTTGGGAAGAAGCAGCCGGAGAATACTTCACATTATCGGTATGACCCTCCACCATTACACTGATGTCTTTGTCTGCTTCCAGCACAGCGGCTAATTTTTTCAAGGCTTCTTTGCCATGTTCACCGATAACAAAACTTCCACTGGCAAATAGTAATTGTTCTTCCATAGAAACGTAAATTTTGCCGTTTTTTTCATAGACACTCAGACCGCTGCCTTCAAAACCTTGCAAAGCTTGTCTGATTTTATTTTTCAGAGCAAGAATATCCTGATCTTTCTTATCTAGTATTGCTTGCAACTCGGTAAGTTGTTTTTGTTGCTCCACTAAGTCAGCGCTCTTTTGGTCTAAAGATTTAGAGAGTTCCAATAATTCCTTTTCTTTTTGCTCGAGTTTTAACTGCATATCCTGCAGATTTTTCAATATAATTTCAGCTTCTTTTTTATTGCCGCTGCTTAAACTTTTATAAGCGGCCATCAGTTCCTCATAATTTTTCTGTGTTGATTCCTGATTGGCTTTTAATTCTTTATTTTGGCGTTGCAGCAACAGCATTTCGTTTTCCGATGCAGAAAGTTTGTTCTTAGCCTGCATATACTTTGCTTCCAATTCGGTTATTTTATTTTGACAATCAAGTTTATCTGTTTCAAGTAATTTATTTTCCGTTTGACAAGCTGTAAGATTATCACTACACTCCACGTATTTCAATTTACTCACACAAGAGCTGAGAATAATACCGAGGCTAATGCTGTAAAAAACTATTTTCTTCATATCCATTAATATTTTAATAATTGACACTAATTCGATGTGCAAAATAAAACAATAAAAACATAAGAATTTGCAAAAGTCTATTTTTTTATAAACATATGCTTTTTAGCAACTTTTTTTATAAAAAAAACGTATACAGACGATTAGATATCTTTTGCATTAATAACTGTTTGGAGCATGTATTTTGCTCTGAAAAGTTTGGCTTTTACGGTACCTAAAGGAATCTGCATTCGTTGTGCAATTTCTTCATAGGAAAGCTCTTCAAAATATCGCAGCTCTATCAATTCGCGGTAATGAGGTTTGAGCCTGGCAACAATTTTACGCATACTTTCTTTGTTTTCTTTATCGCAAAACTTCTCCTCGGGATTGAGCATCTCATCTTTAATTTCAATGATATGCGTATCGCCATCTTCATTTTCGAAACCTTGGTCAATCATAATCAGATTCAGACTTTTCTTACGCAGAAAATCAATGCCGTTGTTGGCTGCAATTTTATAAAGCCAGGTGCTAAAGGCATTCGTATTGGTATATTGGTATAATTTACGAAAGGCTTTTCCGAAGGCTTCCATAGTTAAATCTTCCGCATCGTATGGATTGTTAACCATTTTTAGCATCATGAGATACACGGACTCACGATAATACTCCATCAACTCTGCATACGCCTGTTGATCGTTGTGTTTAAGAGCTTTCTGAATTAACATCCAGTCTCTTTGAGATTTTTTCGTTAGTTCTTGGTTTACTTCCATTTCTTTTTCTTGTAAAAAATTTTATTGATTATCAAAACAGGCAACACAAGCATAAAAAAAACATCCAACAAAGGAACTTTTCGTACTAACGCTTTTTCATCCAATTTAAGTATACATTTCCCGAAAATAAACCATTGAGAAAGTAAACGAACTGAAAACAAAGCAATCAGTAATAAAAGATAGTCTGAATTATTACGTAAAACAACAAAAGAAGCAATCAAACTCAGATAAAAGAAAAAGCCACTGCTATGATACAATCCTAATAAAAATTGATTTTTAAGTTTATAGCATTTCCCTTTACTTCCACTCAATCGCTTAAAATCCAACCATTCGTGCAAATTAGCGTGTCGTTGTTGAGAAATCATTTGCGCTTCTATACTATATTCTACTGCTGTATTTTTTTTAGTAACAATTTGGTTTACAAACAAATCTTCGTCTCTATGTACGCTATTATACAAGAGTATATAATTATAATTCGACAAAAACAGGGATTTCGGATAAGACAAATTGCGTGCTACTCCCCGATAGGGTTGCCCGACAATAGCATGGGAAAAATACAGTATCGCTTCATGCACATTATCATAGCGTATCAAGGTATTTAAGAAGGTATTCCGCTGTTCATAGCTTGCGTAGCCGAGCACCACATAATGTTCGTCCAAATAATGTTTTGCCATTTCCCGTATCCAATTGGGGCTCTTGGGTAAGGTATCTACATCTGTTATCAATATAATCTCATGCTTCGCTGATTTGATACCTAATGCCAGGGACATTTTTTTTTCAAGTACATTTACATGATTGGTAGAAATATTGATAACTGATAAATGGGGATATTTGTTCTGGTATTCCAATAAAATGCCGTTACTGCCGTCTTCCGAATTGTCGTTGACAACAACTACCTCATAATTAGAATAATTTTGTTCCAAAATAGGTTGTAGACAACGTCTGAGCCAATGGGCTTCGTTTTTGACACAAAGTATAACCGAAACACCTTCTTCTTCGAGATACTCTTTTGACTTAATTTTATGAAATGCGAAACGCGCATAAATAATCCAATAAAAAAATAATTGAATCAATAAAAAAATACAAAACAGTAAAACGGATATATGTTCAAGCATAAATACAATTTCTTTAAAACCAATAAAATTTAGTATAAAGGTATTAAATTTTATATGTTTATAAAATCAAAGCAAAAATAAGAATAGTTGTAAAATAAAGTTATAATTTTGCTAAAATTTACTAACAAAATGAAGTTTATAATTTCAGGTATCGATAATGCTTCAAAAGCAAGAGCAGGAGAAATCACCACAGATTCGGGCATTATTCAAACTCCTATTTTTATGCCTGTAGGCACTTTAGGCGCAGTAAAGGGAGTTCACATTCGTGATTTGGAGGAACATATTCATGCAGAAATCATTTTAGGAAATACCTATCATTTATATTTACGTCCGGGTGTAGAAATAGTGAAAGAAGCGGGAGGCTTACATGCTTTTAACGGATGGAAGAAACCGATATTGACTGATAGCGGTGGTTTTCAAGTTTTTTCATTAAGTCATAGACGAAAAATTTCGGAAGAAGGCGTTACATTTTCTTCCCATATCGACGGTTCTATTCATCATTTTACACCGGAAAACATTATAGGTATACAACGCAACATAGGCGCCGATATCATCATGGCATTCGATGAGTGCCCTCCCTACCCTGTTGATTATACCTATGCCGAGCAATCCATGCATCGTACACATCGCTGGTTGAATCGCTGCTACGAAGAATGGAGAAAAAACACAATAAGTCAGTATGGTAAAAAACAATCCCTTTTTCCTATCATTCAAGGAAGCATATACCCAAAATTACGATTACAATCTGCCGAATATGCCGCAGCCCTCGATTGTGACGGTATCGCAATCGGAGGGGTTTCTGTTGGAGAGCCTACTGAAGATATGTATGCTATTACTTCACTCTGTTGCGATGTTCTTCCTACACATAAACCACGCTATTTAATGGGAGTAGGTACTCCCGCTAACATACTGGAATGTATTGGTCTTGGTATCGATATGTTTGACTGTGTAATGCCTACACGTAACGGGCGCAATGCTTCACTTTTCACCTGGAACGGGATGATGAACATGAAAAATGAGAAATGGAAACACGACTTTTCACCTTTAGAGGAAAACAGCAGCCTCTTCGCCGACCAACAGTATTCGAAAGCATTTGTGCGTCATTTATTTGTCAACGGAGAAATGTTAGGAGGTATGATTGGCAGTTTGCATAATCTACACTTTTATCTTTCATTGGTTAAAGAAGCTCGCAAACATATTCTTGAAGGCGATTTTTATCCATGGAAAGAAACCATAGTGCCGATTCTATCTAAGAAAATATAAAAATTTTTACTTTTTATTTATTTATTGATGCAATATTCTCATTGCAACTATTATCTATTATTTAAAATAAATTGATAGAAAGAGTCTATAAAAATAATATAAAATAATATAAATTCATAAAAAGATGAAAACAAAGATTAGCATTAAAGCCATACTGATTCTAACCATTATTGTTTTATTAAGTTATTCACTTAAAGCACAAGTAGGCTCTGCTTGTCCGAATCTTAATTTTAGTCAACTTAATTTTTCAAATTGGGTTTGTAAAACGTCTAATTCGATAGGTGCAGCAAGTACAGCTTATTCGTCTTTGACATGGACTGGAGCGAATCCAGTTTCAGGTCGTCATACTATAATGACAGATATTTATGGATATGATCCGCATACCTGTAATGGTTCTCCAAACGCTCAATTAGCTTTAATCCCAGAAGGTTTTAATCAAAGTGCAAGAATAGGGAACGATCAAATTGGAGCTGATGCTGATTGTATTGTTTATCAATTAACCGTAGACACAAATAGTACTTTAATTTTATTGCATTTCGCTGTAGTCCTTGAAGATCCTGATCATCCAGCAACTCAACAGCCTTACTTTGAATTTCGCATTCAAGATGCCAATGGTAATTTGTTAAATGTGCCTTGTAACAGATACTATGTTGTTTCCGATGCAGGAATCCCTGGCTTTCAAGACTGTGGTTCGGCACATTGGAGAGATTGGACAACCGTTGGAGTGAGTTTATTTTCTCTGATAGGACAAACCGTTTATCTTGTAATCGCTACTGCCGATTGTCAACAAACCGGTCATTTTGGCTATGGCTATGCCGTTGCGGAATGCAGACCGATGAAAATCAACGTACAATATTGTGAGGGATCTACCGTAGCGCGTTTGGAAGCACCTGAAGGATTTGTTTCCTATGTATGGCGTAATCAAAATAATCAAATAGTTGGAAGCAATCGGAAGTTATCAATTCAAAATCCACCTGATGGAGCTACCTATACTGTTACTATGACCTCAGCAATTGGACCACATTGTACATGTAATTTGTCCTGTGTGATAGAAAAAACCATGATTGCTCCTGATTTTACTATTGATTCATTGACGAATATTTGTTTTCCCACCAAAGTGCATCTGGCTCAATTTGCGTATGCCTCCGGTTCGGAAGTTTCTTATTGGGAATGGAATATTTCCAAAGTCAGTGAAAATCAAGGGACAGAATATATGTCCGGCGATTCTTCCTTGACAT
>JAGOKS010000056.1 GCA_017994425.1 Bacteroidales bacterium
CATGGGATTTTGACAATTTTGTATTGCTTTTGCGATTAATTCTTTTGAAATCTGACTATTATACCTTAATTCTGCTTCAATTTGTTTTACAAAAAAATATTTCATCATTATAAAATTTCCTTTTTCATCTATGTTTGAAAAAGAGTCAACACTCTCTTCGTCATAATTAATGGTAAAGGGTGCCAAATCAAATCCATATTTATGTGAATTGATAAAACCATTATAAAATTGCTGTTTAAGTTGTTCTATATAAATTAAATTAAGACATTTTTGAAAAAATAGTATTGGCTGTTCTATTGTAGATATAGATTTCATATAAAAAAAATTTGTGCTTTAACTCGGTAAAATCAAAGCACAAAATTATAAAATTAATGTAAATAAACCGTTAGCTTTTACAGCAAATTTCCCATTGCGGTTTCTATTTGCTCATTATCAAAGCTATCAAGGTATATTTGAGTGGTTTTCTCTGATGTATGCCCTAATGACTCTGAAATAATAGCAGTGGAAACACCAGCTTTTTTAAGTACGGTAGCAAAAGAATGCCTTGCAACATAGGTGGTTAGTTTAATAGGAAGGTTTAATTCTTTTCCTATACGTTTCAATCTGGCATTTACTATGCTTAATACCTTGTGCAGCCTATTTGCCTTTTGAAGCTCTGTTTTGTGTTTACCGTTGAATATTGGGAATAGGTATATGCAATTGGGTACATCATATTTTTTAATGATATTCATTGCATTATCATTTAAAGGCAATCTAATCAGCTTTTTTGTCTTTTTCCTGAAATATACTAATTTGTTGTCGATTAAATTTTCTCTTGTTAGATAAGCGATGTCTTTGAAATTGATGCCACCGCAAAAGTTTGAAAAAAGAAAAATGTCGATGGATAACTGTGTATACACATCCTTCGTTTTGTAATCAATAATTTTTTTGATGTCATGCTTCGAGATTGCTCTTTTAATGGTTTCCATGTGTAATTTAGCTACTTTATACGTCTTAAAAGGATAATGTTCGCTTTTAACTATACCCTTTTCAATGGCAATGTTATAAAGTACCCTGAATGTCCTAAAACGGATACCAATGGAATTTTCACCATAGTTCTTTTGTCTGAGCCATGTTTCATAGTCCTTTAACCAATTCATATTTATGTCCATAAAGGAAATATTGAGTCGTTTATTGTAATCAAGCAATGATTTTTTCAACTCTTTGAAAGTGGATGCATATTTTAATCTATCTTCCAATATCAACTGCTTAATATGAAAATCAAATAACTCCTCAACGGTAGTGTTTGTCGTTATAGGATTATTAGCAATAACATCATTAACGGTGAATTCTTTCTTGGATGCAATAAGGGCTAATGCCTTTTCATTATATTCGCTTAAGGTTTCATTTATAATCTTTTGTATCATTTCTTTATTAGGACAATTCCGCTTAGGTTTGTTTTGTATAAAGTCCCAATATTGAGGTAAAATGGATATGCCAATGCTTTTGTATTTTGTTTTTCCATTTTTAGATACCCTTATCATGAGCGGATTTTCACCATTGGCAAGTATTTTGTGTCTGTAACAGACAATATTAATAGAAATATTCATGGAATTTTTGGTTGAACTCCTGGTTGACTTTTCAAGGGATATTCGGCTAAAAATGGGGAGAGGACATAAAAAAAGTCAGGACATATTATCCTGACTTAGTTTTCTTTTTTGCTCCCCCTGCTGGACTTGAACCAGCGACCCTCTGATTAACAGTCAGATGCTCTAACCAACTGAGCTAAGGAGGATAATACGTGTGTGTATTGTGTTGCTTCGTTTTAGTGAGTGCAAAAGTATATTTTTTTTTTATATAAACTATCTTTTGCCGATATTTTTATAAAAAAATAATAGGTTCGATTGTTAGAAATTTATTTTTTACAAAAGATACGATACTTACAAAAATTGATGTACTTTTGCACATCTAAATACGTATTTATTAATTGACATTTAAGCAGGTGAATATTTTTCAATACAGGTATATACGCAAACAGCTAAGAACCTCGGAAAAGCAAGAGCTTTTTGTGCGTAATGGCATACCCATTTTAAGCAAGGCGTCAAGTATATGTATTCTTTGCAACTATGAAAATGACGAACAAATTCTTGATATGCTTAAGGCTATCAATCAATATCAAGGACAGATTAAGAGAATACGATTAATGGTGTATGTGTCGCAAAAAAAACTACCGCCAATATTACTTAAAAGTTTGTTTATACAACCGATATTGAAAAAAGAATTGGGCTATTTCGGTCAATTCTCGGCTGAAGCTAAGCATAACATTCAAATACAAAACTATGATATTTTTATCAATACCATAGCAAAAACAAATACAACAATAGCTAATTATATATCCGCCTTGATAAAAGCCGATTTTAAAATAACACGTTCCCTCGAACATGCCAGGCTTTATCATTTAACCCTGCCTTTGGAAGAAGAGCAATCCTTGGAGTATTTTTTAGATACCATCGAAAAATATACTGCTAAACTAAATGGAAAATAATTTAAAATAATAATACACACATTACATAATTTACAGAAAAACTTCATAATTTAATTATTAATTCTCACTTATATGGAAGATAATCTAAACAAAACCTCTGCCGATGAAGGGCAGTTGGCGAACGCTCAATCAATGGAAAATACAACTGTCAATGAAGGAAGTGTTAACGAAACTAACGTACATCAAGAAGCTGTTACAGTAACAAAAGAAGAAACAGTCAGCTTGGAAGAAGCTAAAACCGAATTAGCACCGGAAACGGAAATGACAGAAGCCAAAAGTGCTGCAAAGAAAAAAATGGCAGCAAAGTCAACATCGAAAAAGGTAAAAGAAGCCCTTGACTCCAAAGAAACCGCTTCGGAAAACAAAAAGATAAACGATGCGGAAGAAGAGAAGTCGATTGTTTCGGAAGCAGAAACGGAAACGGAAGAAGAAGAAATCGAAATTGCCGACGATACTTACGATGCTTTAAACAAGGAAGAAGTGGTTACTACCCTTGAAGAAGTAGTTAAAGAAAGAGATATCAACAAGATAAAAAAACAAGTTTCCTTGTTAAAATTACGCTATCTCCAGATTGTGAAAGAAGAAAGGGAACAAAAACTGGAACAAAATCTTTCAGAAGACGAAGAAAAAAGCACCGAAAATCAAGAGGAAATTGTAGAAAAGAAAATGTGGGAAGAACGTTTCAACAAAGCGTTTTCATTATATAAAACAAATAAACAATCCTATATAGACTCGCAGGAACAAGAAAAAATCCGAAACCTGGAAGAAAAGAAGAAGTTATTGGAAGACTTGAAATCCCTAATTAACTCCAATGATTCATTGAAGAGTATTTACGATAGCTTCAAAGAAATACAAGACAGATGGAAATCCATAGGACCTGTTCCACAAAGTGATATTACCGATCTATGGCAGAATTATCATTTTTATGTGGAGAAATTTTTTGACAAAGTAAAGATAAGTAAAGAGCTTAAGGAATTGGATTTAAAAAAGAATCTGGAACAAAAATTAGCTCTTTGTGAAAAAGCAGAAGCTTTGTTACTGGAATCTTCTGTTTTTACAGCCTTTAATAAACTTCAACAATTTCATAATGAATGGAAAGAAATAGGAGCGGTTCCTGAAGATAAAAAAGAAGAAATCTGGCTTAGGTTTAAAAATGCATCCGATCTTATTAATCAGAAACGTCGCGAACATTATGAAACTATATCGAAAGACCAAGAAAATAATTACCAGGCAAAATTGGCTTTGTGTAATAAGGTGCTGGAAATTACAAATATAGAATTTGTATCGCTGAAGAAAATAAATGAAGTAAGTAAAGAAACCGAGGAAATTTTAAAAGCATGGAAAACCATAGGTCCGGCTCCTAAACAACAGAATGAAGAAATATGGGAAAAGTTTAAAGCGATATTGGACGCCTTTTATGAATCAAAAAAACAATATTTTGATACGTTAAAGGAGGAACAACTCGACAATTACAATAAAAAGCTCAACCTTTGTATTCAAGCAGAAGCAGTCGCAATTAGAACCGATTGGCGCAAGGCAACCGATGAGTTGTTGACACTTCAAAAAGAATGGAAGGAAATTGGTATTACAGCCCGTAAACAATCGGAAAAATTGTGGAAACGTTTTCGTACAGCTTGCGATGCTTTCTTTACTGCCAAGACAGACTATTTTAAAAATATTGAATCCCACGAAAGTGAGAATCTTGCCAAAAAAGAAGCGCTGATTCAAAAAGTGAAGGAAGATCCTATTGCCGATACCAAAGAAGCAAATCTGGAACTGATTAAGAATTATCAACGTGAATGGATGGAAATAGGCTATACCCCTGTTGCTGACAAGGAACGATTGTGGAAGGAATTTCGAGTTGCCATCGACCAACGATTCGAAAAGTTGAATATCAAGCAAGAAGATGTTAAAAAGATACAGTACCAACAAAAAATTAAAAATATATTGGAAGATAACAATTCTTCGGATGCCTTGCGGAAAGAAAAAAGATTCATGCAGAATAAAATGGACCGGTTAAAAGAAGATGTGCTTTTGTGGGAAAATAATCTGGGATTCTTTGCTAATTCAAAAAATGCCGACTTACTGAAAGCAGAATTTGAAAAGAAAATCGATAAGGCAAAAGAAGAAATAAAAGAGTTGGAATCTAAATTGAAATTGCTGAAAGAAGTTAAATAAATCATGATTAAAATATATACCTATGTCAAAAATTGAGAAAGATGATATAATTGAAGGCTTACCCGATAATGCATATACGGAATTAAAAGAAGGCGAAAGCTATAAGCCTATTTTGCTTTCAGAAAAAAAGTACCCGGAAATAAACGGATGGACGGTGTTTTGGGGTATTGTAACTGCTATTATTTTTTCTGCGGCAACGGCTTATTCCGGTTTGCGATTCGGACAGGTTTTCGAAGCAGCCATACCCATTGCTATTATAGCGGTAGGAGTATCTACCTTTGCCAAACGTAAAAGCGCTTTATCCGAAAATGTAATTATACAGTCTATTGGCGCTAGTTCGGGAGTAATCGTCGCCGGAGCAATTTTTACCCTGCCGGCAATTTATATATTAAAAGAAACCAATCCTGAAATGCAAATAGAGGTAAACTTTATGCAGATATTCCTTGCCTCTTTGTTTGGCGGCTTTCTCGGTATTCTGTTTTTGATACCCTTTCGTAAATATTTTGTTTCCGATATGCATGGAAAATATCCTTTCCCTGAAGCAACCGCTACTACCGAGATTTTAGTGTCGGGAGCCAAAGGAGGTGCTCAAGCAAAATTATTGTTAATAAGTGGATTGATAGGTGGAATGTATGATTTTTGTATGACATCATTCCAATTATGGGCGGAAAATATTTCGTCCCGCATGGCGGACATAGGTACTAAATTAGCCACCGATTTTAAGTTTGTCTTCCATATGAATGGAAGTTCTATATTGTTAGGTACCGGTTTTCTTATCGGTTTACGTTATGCTAGCATTATTTGCGCCGGCTCTTTCTTGGCATGGTGGTTTATTGTGCCTCTCTTGGGGCAGTTTGGCGTTACACCTGACGGTATCCTTATGAGTACATTAGAACCGGAAATTATTTTCTCGGGGTATGTGCGTTATATTGGCATTGGTGGCATTGCTATGGCTGGTATTATAGGCGTCATAAAGTCTGCAGGTGTGATTAAAACCTCTTTTGGAATGGCGTTTAAAACAGGAAAAGATGCACAAAATGAAAATAATACAGTTTTACGTACCCGTAAAGATATCTCAATGAAGATTATTCTTTTCGGATTTCTTGGTGTTGCGGTACTCATGACGGTTTTCTTTTTGTTTGGTGGTATGCAAATGAATATTCTACAGGTTGTTGTAGGTATATTGGTGGTGTTTATCTTTGCTTTCTTATTTACTACTGTGGCAGCAACTGCTATAGCAACGGTAGGAACCAATCCGGTTTCCGGCATGACAATGATGACCTTAATATTGTCTTCTTTTATCTTATCGGCAGTAGGCTTACAAGGTGCAACAGGAATCGTAACCGCTTTGGTGGTTGGAGGTATCGTTTGTTCTGCTTTAGCAATGGCAGGTGGATTTATCACCGATTTAAAAATCGGTTATTGGATAGGCTCATCGCCTTTCAAACAACAAAGTTTGAAATTTGTCGGTACGTTGGTATCTGCATTAACGGTGGGAGTAGTTATCATGATATTATCGGAAACCTACGGCTACGGAGAAAATGGATTGGTGGCTCCTCAGGCAAACGCTATGGCAGCAATCATTGAACCTCTGATGTTTGGAGGTAACACTCCCTGGCTATTGTATATTATTGGCGCTGTTTTGGCCGTACTTCTGGATAGAATAGGTATTCCCGCATTGGCTTTCGCTTTGGGGATGTTTATTCCGTTGGCATTAAATGTACCTTTATTAATAGGTGGCTTTATTGCTTGGTTGGTATCTTCACGTAGTAAAGACGAAAAAATAAATAAAATACGAAAAGATAAAGGCACCTTGGTAGCGTCCGGATTAATGGCCGGAGGTGCTATTATGGGCGTTGTCAGTGCTATTTTGAAATATGCAGGTGTTGAGCTGGCAATGCGCGATACATACATCGGCTCATCATTATTTAATATCATTGCCATTGTTATGTTTGTGTCTTTGTGTCTTTACTTGGTGTGGGATTCGTTGCGAACGAAAATAATAACCAAATAAATCATGTTCGACGACATTTATAAGACTATCGATGAAATGTCGGAAAGTGTATTTAAGGATAGAAGCAGCCGTTTTATAGGCTTGCTTTATCCGCTTTCTTCCGAAGAAGAAGTTAAAAGCATACTAAGCGTATTAAGAAAGGAACATTACAATGCGACACATCATTGTTATGCCTATACAATCGGTCATGTAGGGATCCCTGCTTTTCGTATCAATGATGACGGTGAACCCTCCGGAACGGCAGGCAGGCCCATTTACGGTCAATTATTATCGTATGAACTTAAGAATGTGTTAGCTGTAGTAATACGCTATTATGGTGGAACCAAATTGGGAGTGCCCGGATTAATCAATGCTTACAAAACTACTACCCAATTGGCCATTCAAAATGCACGAATCCTCGAAAAAACAATTAAAGATGTCTATATGCTCCGCTTTGATTACATACAAATGAACGATATTATGCGGATGCTTAAAATGAACGATTTTTCCATACGAAAAAATGATTATCAGGACGATAAATGTATTATTGAATGCGAAGTCGTCCGTTCAAAAAGTAATGAAGCAGCTTCTCAGTTGAAAACAATACAAAATGTGGAAGTGAATTTTCTAAAGACGATTTAGATATAAAAAATTCATCCTGTTTACTAACAGAAGGATAGAGGATAAATAATACAAACCATAGACAATTATATGATTATGTGTTAGTTTGTTATATGAGATTTTTTTTATTGTAGATTCTTCTTACAGCATTAATAAAGACATACAAGGCTCCGAAAAATATTTATGTATTTGTTGCCTTGTGTATTATTAAAATATAGAAGAAAGGAAAACCGAAAAGTGCCGATGTAAAGTAATGAATATGATATAGATAACATAGTTTCCAAAGGAAATTATAAGTAACTGAAAACGGGAATTTATACATATTAATTTTAAAAAAACAATCTATTTTTTTAAGTTTTTTACACTTTTTAATGTTAATTTTGCAATACAATTCTTGAGGGTCTTTTTTTTAAATAATACTGCTTACAATTAGTGTTTTAAAATTAACTTTCAAATTGGAACAATTGAATGGATTAAATTAATTTGCTGATGAATAATTAATTATTAAATGAAAGAAAAAGTAAGCGATTGTCAAATCATTTGGAATGAGTGTCTTAAGATAATAAAGGAAAATATTTCCTCCCAAAGCTTTGAAACCTGGTTTATTCCAATAAAACCGATTAGTCTGAGTAATTATGTGCTGACTATTGAAGTCCCTTCCATGTTCTATCATGAATTTATAGAAGGTAACTTTTGGGAATTGTTGAAAACAGCCATCAAAAAAGTATTGGGGATAAACGGCAAATTAGAATATAAAATTCCGATTTCTATATCAGACAAAGAAGGAGAAAAATCAAGCATGACACTCCCCACATCTACGATTAATGCATTAGAATCACAGGATACCAATCCCATTTTTATCGAAAGTGAAAAAGAAGTAAGACAAATTCCTAATCCTTTTGTGTTGCCGGGGATTAAAAAATTAAACATAAAATCCCAATTAAATAAGAATTTAAATTTCGATAATTTTATAGAAGGAGATTGTAATCGTCTTGCACGGGCTGCCGGTTATGCAATTGCAAAAAATCCCGGCAAAACAGCCTTCAATCCCTTGTTTATTTATTCCAGTGTGGGCTTGGGTAAAACTCACTTAGCTCATGCTATCGGCTTGGAAACAAAAGCGCAATTTCCGGAATTAACGGTTTTATATGTTAATGCGGAAACCTTCCTTCAGCAATATGTGGAAGCAGGTTTTGCCAAAAATATCAACGATTTCGTACATTTCTACCAAATGCTCGATGTTCTTATTATAGATGATATCGAATTTCTTGCTACTAAACCGAAAACGCAAGAAGTGTTTTTCCATATTTTTAATTTCTATCATCAGAAAAACAAACAGTTGGTTATCACTTCCGATAAATCTCCTGCCGAAATGGTGGGCTTTGAACAACGTTTGTTGTCCCGTTTTAAATGGGGCTTGTCGGCCGATTTGCAAGTGCCCGATAAGGATACACGGATGAAGATTATACGAAGTAAATTGTATAATAACGGCATAGAAGATATCGATGAAGAAGTTATCGAATATTTGGCCTACCGTATCGTAACCAATGTGAGGGAAATAGAAGGTGCCATTATCTCCATCTTGGCGCAGGCTTCACTCAATAAAAAACAAATTACCGTTGAATTGGCCAAGCAAATGATAGATAAATTTGTTCAAAATACCGTACATGAAATGTCTATCGACTACATCCAAAAGGTAGTATGCGATTATTATAATATGCCCGTCAATCAGATTTTCTCTACATCCAGAAAAAGAGATATCGTACATGTAAGGCATTCTTCCATGTATTTCGCCAAGAAATATACCGATATGTCCTTATCGCAGATAGGAACCAAATGTGGGAATAAAGACCATGCAACCGTACTCCATGCCTGTCGAGCGATTGAAAATTTAATTGCTACCGATAAAAAAATTAAAGAAGATTTAAATAATATTGATAAAATATTAAAGAATTCATAAATACAATAATTTATATTTTTTTTAGTTAGTAAAAAAAATAAAATAATGAGAAAATGAAAAAGATATTTTGCAGTCTTTGCTTCTTAGCATTTAGTTATGTTGTTTTAGCACAAGGGATTAAATTTACAGAAACTACTCACGAGTTTTATCATATTCAAGAGGTGAATGGAACGGTGAGTCACCAATTTCTTTTTACCAATGTATCTGGTGCCGATGTTATAGTGAAAACGGTTAGCTCGAATGCATGTCCGTGTCTTTCCTTTACCTGGCCGCAGACCCCCATACAACCCAAAGCTAAAAACACTATTAAAGTGAATGTAGATCCTGCTGTAAGACAAGGAATGTTTGCCTATCCCATCACTGTAACTACCCTGGAAGATGGTAAAACGCTAACCTATGAATTAATGGTGAAAGGCTATATTGTGCCTAAACCTAAAACCAAAGAGGAAGAATATCCCATGATGGAAGGACATTTGCGCTATAAAAATTACCACAAACGTTATGTGATGCATAGAGAAGAAACAATTCTTGACACTTTTCATTTTTACAATGTGTGGGATTCTGCCATGACGTTTACCTATGCTACTTTGCCGCCGTGCATACAAATCATTAATTTAACTAAAAAGTTACAACCCAAAGAAGAAGGCTTTGTGGTTTTTACCTACAATGCCGCTGCCAAAAATGATTATGGTCCCGTAAACGACAGATTCATTATCATTACCAGTGATCCGGAGCGTCCCAATAAAACATTCTATGTTACCGGTGATATTTACGATAATTTTTCAAAATTAACACCGGAAGAATTGGAAAATGCTCCCCATATTTTCACCGAACAAGATGTGTATGATTTTGGCACTGATACATCAGGAAAAGAAATAAGATATACCTTTACCATAAAAAATACGGGCAAAAGTAATTTACTGCTTCGTAAAGTGAAAACTTATTGTGGCTGTACAACTTCTAAATTGATAAAAAATGAGTTGGCACCCGGCGAATCCATGGAAGTAGAAGCCATTTTCCGCTCCGGTAGCAAAACAGGATATCAAATGAATAATATTGATATTATTTCCAATGACCCTGACCAACCGAAACTGACTTTGCAAATAAAAGGGAATTTGATAAGTGTTCCTAAAAGATAAGATGTATTCATGATATCCCATAAAATCAAACTATATAATACGATTCACCGCACAAAAGAGGCTTTTATCCCCATTCACTCACCTTTTGTAGGCATGTATGTTTGCGGACCTACTGTTTACGGTGAACCACACTTGGGACATGCCCGTCCGGCTATTGTTTTTGATATTATCTTTCGTTACCTGAAATTCTCAGGTTATAAAGTGCGTTATGTTCGCAATATCACCGATGTAGGTCATCTTGAAAACGATGCCGACGAAGGAGAGGATAAAATAGCCAAGAAGGCAAGGGTAGAAGAAGTTGAACCCATGGAAATAGCACAAATGTATATCGATAAATATCATTTTGCCATGGATGCTCTCAATGTATTGCGTCCTTCCATAGAACCGCGCGCTTCCGGACATATCATTGAACAAATTGAAATGGTAGAGAAGATATTAGATAAAGGCTATGCCTATCTTTCCAATGGCTCTGTGTATTTTGATGTGGCTAAATTTGATACGGATTTCGGTTACGGCAAACTATCGGGACGTGTATTGGAAGAACTCCTCGCTAATACCAGAAGCCTTGACGGACAGGACGAAAAACGTAATCCCGCCGATTTTGCACTGTGGAAGAAAGCAAGTCCGGAACACATCATGCGATGGAAATCACCCTGGGGTGTGGGTTTCCCGGGTTGGCATATTGAATGTACAGCTATGAGTACTAAATACCTTGGTCAACACTTCGATATTCATGGCGGAGGTATGGACCTCTTGTTTCCGCATCACGAATCGGAAGTGTGTCAAAGTACGACCGCCAACGGCAAAGAATCGGTCAAATACTGGTTACACAATAATATGGTTACCATCAACGGACAGAAAATGGGAAAATCATTGGGGAATTTCATTACCCTGAATGAATTCTTTACAGGCAGTCATGCAAGCTTGTCGCAAGCCTTTTCTCCAATGACGATACGGTTTTTCATTTTACAAGCACATTATCGCAGCACCCTCGATTTCTCGAACGAAGCGTTACTGGCTTCCGAAAAAGGAATGACAAAGCTTTTGGAAGCTTACCGCCTCTTGAAAGAACTCAAACCTGCTGCCGATGCTGTAAACGAAACACTGGGAAATGAAATTGAAGGATTGTATCATAAGAGCATAGAAGCAATGGATGACGATTTTAACACACCTATTGTCATTGCTGCTTTGTTTGATGCTTCCCGTATGATAAATTCAGCCCGCGACCGTAAACTTTTATTATCACAAGAAAATATTCATGCACTCTTACAGTTGTTTGATACCTTTCTTTTTGATATTCTCGGAATGAAAATCTCAGAAGTGAATAAAAAGGAAAATAACCGTGAAGATGAGTTGATGCAACTCATTATTACCTTAAGACAGCAAGCCAAAGAACGTAAAGATTACTCTACGGCCGATACCATACGTAATTTGTTGACGGAAATCGGCATTACTATCAAAGACACCAAAGAAGGTGTGGAATGGTCAAAATAATAAATATATGATGCTATGTTAAATTATATTACTTGGACAGCAGATCCTATCTTATTCGAAGTGGGATTTCTGCGTGTCGGCTGGTACGGATTATTACTCGCTACCGGCTTTTTATTAGCCTATGTGGTGTTTCAAAAGCTCTTGACAAGGGAAGGCTTTTCCCAAGAGCTGACGGATAAGTTTGCCGTTTATACCATTCTATGGACTGTTGTCGGTTTACGTTTGGGGCATTGCCTTTTCTATGATTGGGCGTATTTTCAACACCATTTATTGGAAATATTCATTCCTTTTGCTCAAACAGCGGAAGGGTGGAAGTTTACCGGTTTTGCCGGACTGGCAAGTCACGGTGGCGTGATTGCCATTATCTTATTTGTACTTTACTATACACGTAAACATAAACTGAACATAATATGGATATTAGACCGCATGTGCATTGCCGTGCCTATTGCAGCCGCTTTCGTTCGCTTTGGGAATCTGATGAACTCAGAAATTATTGGTATCGTTACCGATAAACCTTGGGGCTTTATCTTCATGCAACTGGAAGGTACTAAAGAATGTTGTGAACCCCGACATCCGACTCAAGTATACGAAGCCATTGTTTATTTTTCTTTGTTTTTGTTTCAGTTGTGGTATTATTTTATCCACACCAAAGGTAAAATTTTCCTTGGCAGAAGTGTAGGCATCGCATTGACAGTTATCTTTGTTGCCCGCTTTTTGATTGAGTTTGTGAAAAAAGAACAAGTGGATTTTGAAGTGGGGATGACATTGAATATGGGTCAGTGGTTGAGTATTCCTTTTATCTTAATGGGACTTGCTTTGTTGTGGTATTCTATCAAAACGAAAAAACTCTATGTGCCACCGCAAAGTCCTCCTACACCCAATAAATAATAGCTAAAAACTCTTGCTTTTGGATTTAGTTAATAAATCATGGTAGGATAAAGCTATCCATACCTTGTATTTTTTCTTCATTATGTCTAGCGCCTCCGTTTCGGGTGCTCCCAAACAATGCGTGAGGTTCAAGCTTACCCGTTTAAATGAGTCGCTGTTAGTGGTGATTTTATGTTGTAAATCAAAAAGCCTCCGACGATGCCATTCGTTTCTTATTTCGTGTTCTTCGTATTCCCAAAACGAAGGCAATTCGATGATTGCCGTTGTTTGAAACGGGGCAAGAAAAGCATGCAGCCAGCGGTAATAGGCATTGCGTAAAGCGATATAATCTACCATCACACGGAACATGAACGGAAACCGAAATTCAATGAGATGCTTCGAAACGCGTATGCCGATGTCGTTAACGGAAAAATAAAGATTGCCGTCTACATCCACTTCTTTAAATTCTATTTGTTGAGCGGTGTCGGGAGTTTTGTAATTCTCTAAATTTGCCTGTATATATAAAGCCTCTTGAAGAAGATCTCTTGTATCCGATTGCAAGCAATAAGCAATGATGCTGTCTTTGTCTTTGATGTTTAACGAATGGTCGGCGATGAGTATCAAGCGGGCTTGTTGCATTTTTTTTATATATTAAAACCTCAGCCCTAAGAAAACGAAAGTGTTGATAAAATTATTATTATTTGCCTGCTAATATTCGTCTTTTTATTATTTTTGCAAAAACATTAACATTGAAAGTAGACGATCAAATCATTTTTTCGCGAAAAATGTGCAGTCTATGTTGAAGTTAGGCACTTATTAAGAGAAACTGTCAGATATGTTGTATCGTTTGCTGGAGATTAATGAAATTGTAGAAGTACACTAAATTTTTTCGACACGAAAAAACTGAAGAATTTTTATCTTTTTTCCTTCCAAAAAACTGCTCTTTTTTTTACGCCTTTTTGTGTTGTTTGTGCTAAAGTGCTGATTGTCTTTTTTTTTTTTTTTTTTTTTTTTTTTTTTTTAATTTTTTATTAAAAAAAAATTTTATTTTTATTGGACTTAATAAATCTTATTTAAATTAAAAA
>JAGOKS010000135.1:0-392 GCA_017994425.1 Bacteroidales bacterium
GTGTTTTTTGCTAACCCTGCCACTACTGTTTCGTTTAATCCTAAGTTTAGAATAGTATCCATCATTCCTGGCATTGATACGCGTGCACCAGACCTGACTGATACTAATAATGGGTTTTGAGGGTCACCAAAGTTTTTTCCTGTGACTTTCTCAAGTTTTTCTAAAGCTATGTTGATTTCTTCAATAATTCCTTCAGAGAGTTTTTCAGAATTTTGATAATAATAAGTACATGCTTCTGTTGTTACCGTAAAACCTTGTGGTATAGGTAATCCTAATTTCGTCATTTGACCTAGATTGGCTCCCTTACCACCGCAAAGATTGCGCATCGTTTCGTCGGTCTCGGTAAACATAAAGACATATTTTTTTACAGACATATTTTACTCTTTTATATT
>JAGOKS010000135.1:402-2986 GCA_017994425.1 Bacteroidales bacterium
GTCATAATAATCAAGAAAGCTATATTTTTTATCCTTTAATTTCCATTGCATGACACAATTTAAATTGACATTTTCTGCACTAGCATAAATGCATTTATCGACATCCTTGAAATCTTTTTTTATTTTCTTTATGATTTCTTTTATTTCCTTGCGTTTTGATGGCAATTCATTATTAGCCACGTTACAGCCGCAATTCATAGCCTTTATCCCACAAAACTCAATATAATTACGAATATCTTTTTCTTCAATATAAACCATCGGTCTAATTAATTCCATTCCTAAATGATTTGTTGACTTCAATTTGGGCATCATTGTTTTAAATGTCCCTGAATACAAAACATTCAATAGTGTTGTTTCAATGACATCATTGAAATGGTGACCTAGTGCAATTTTATTACATCCTTGTTCTTTTGCGAAATCATATAAGAATCCACGACGCATCTTTGCACATAGATAACAAGGCTGATCTTTTCCCAACAACTGGGATACATGGAAAATGTTTGATTCTTTTATCACAATCGGAATCTCCAGTTTATCCGCGTTTTCTTTTAATCGCAATAAGTTTTCTTTGTTGAAACCTGGATTCATCACCAAGTAACTAACATCAAATTTTATTTTTCCGTGCCTTTTAATCTCTTGAAACAATTTGGCCATGACAAGACTATCTTTTCCGCCAGAGATGCAAACTGCTATTTTATCGTTTTCTTTAATTAATTGATAATCTTCAATCGCTTTTACGAATTTTGAATAGATCTTGCTTCGATATCGCTTGATTAGTGCTCTTTCTATTTCTCTAATCTCCATACACCCTCCTTCAAAAAAAGAAGATTGCTCTAACTGCAATCTCTATTTCTTTTTCTTAATGCTTTTTACGGTTGTTTTTGCTTTTTGGTCTTCTGCAGTCCAAACCAAATAAAATGTTCCTGTGACAATTCCTACAAGGACGATTGCAATCAATCCTTGCCACCACAAATATTTTTTAAATAACCATGAATGGTATCCTGCATTTTTGAACGTTTTCACAACAGAAGGATCACGGAAGCCTTTCAAATAATCAGTTGTATCAATTTCATCAATATCGCTTTCGAAATCCGCTAAATAAAATTCTGCCAATGGTTTATCTGTTGGTAGTTTTGTTGTTGCTGAATCTGTTCCTGTAATCTCTAATGTTGCTGTAACTTTAATATTGACATCGGCAGAAAACTTAGCTAATGCCGGCGTTTGAGTAACTCTTATAATGCTAGATTGAACGTAATTTCTTGTTGTTTCCGCTTTATCTGCCCACTCTGGAACTGAATCATAATCTTGAATCATGACATCGCTTCCAGTCGTTAATGTTATTGAAAAAGGATCTTTTCCGTTCGTTGGCGTAAAGGTTAGACTAAATTTAGGCATCTTTGCTTCATCGATAATTGTTCTATCGTCTAAAGTAAAGTAGTCCTTTACTAAGTTGTAATTCACATTGTAAATAAAGACTTCAAATTTTACCTTTTTTTGGACTTCATCATCAACACTTGGTTGATAGTAATAGTAAGCGCGATAAATAGCTAGCGTAAATAAAGGGTTTCCTGCTTCGTTTTCTATTGTTTCTATGTATAATGGATTTTCATCATAATAATAATTTTCAAATTGGCGATAGTTTTTAATTCTTCCTTCGCTGGTTATCACTCCCTTATTCAAGTAGTTTTTAAATAAAGAAGCTACAGCGGTGTTTTTTTCTGGTTCATATCTAACAGCAATACCATACCAGCCGATCATAAATGCTCCGACTAATGGTAATATGATTGCTATGATAAGAATAATAATTTTTTTCATACGAGTCTCCTTTTAGATATCTGAGGTATTATAGCATGGATTTATCTTTTTTTCAATATTTTATTTCAGTAATCGGTTTAATAATTCATTTTTTATTCTTTGCTGTTTTTTTATACAAGAAATAACCTATTTTTGTTCTAAACTTTTCGTTTTAAATTTTATTAGATTATTTCGTAAAACAACTGTTAATGTATTTTTAAAATATCTATTGTATTTTTTTGAATAATATAATATAATATGATTATGAAAGGAGAAGTGTTATGGAAATACAGTGGTTTTCTAAAAATTTGCAAGGTGTCGTAACAATTTATGAGACTAACATTACTTTAAATACAGTTGCCAGTTCTTACTTTAAAAATGCTTTTGCTACCTTGATTGGGTTCAATAAAAAAGAAAACATTTTATTGATAAAAGCATTAAACAAAGAAGAAGCAAAACTAGGTAATTATTCTTCAATAGATTTACATGATATCTCAATAAAACCTAGCTATGGAAGAATAAATGGTAAGGGACTTGTGAAAAAAATATGCGAATTCTTTTCAATGGATTTTGAAAAACAAAAATTATACAAGTTTCCTTGTAGTTGGGATGAGAGTAACAAGTACTTAAAAATATATTTAGAGGAGGAAATAGAGTAATGGAGTGGTTCCATTGGGTAATGCTTTTAATTTGGGCTTTAATTTTTATTATCACCTTAATTATTGAATTAGGGACCGCAGATGTTACAACAATTTGGTTTTGTCTTGGATCTTTAATCGCACTTATCTGT
>JAGOKS010000057.1 GCA_017994425.1 Bacteroidales bacterium
ACGGGCCAACTGATGGCAAAACAAAGTAACATTAATATTTCCCAAAAACTGAAATCACTTGCAGTCATAGTATGTATTATTTAATTCTGAATTTCATACGTCTCTCATTTGCTATTTCCACTTCAAGTACATCGTGTATGGCAAGAGGAATGGAAGGAAAAGGACATCCGGTAAAAAGGATATCGCCTGTTTTAAGTGTAAAATATGTAGATATATAAGCAATCAATGTGTTAATGGAAAAACACATGGCGTTCGTATTGCCATGGGCAATTTCCGTATTGTTTTTGTTTAATTTTATTTCCAGTTTGGTGATATCTTCAAAGGATGTAAGGGGATAAAAAAGACTCAGTGCTGCAGAGTTTTCAAAAACCGTACTGCTATCCCATGGAAGACCTTTGCGGATGCATGTTTCCTGTAATTTTTTATCAAAAAGATTAACGCCTACTGCTATTTCATGAAAATAGGTAGGAGCAAAGGACTCGTCAATGTATTTACCCAGTTTATCAATGCGAATCACTAATTCCGCTTGTGCGTGAATATCTTCGGTAAATTCGGGGATGAAAAAGGGTCGGTTGTTTGTCAGTATGGAAGTATCCGGTTTTAAATAAAACAAGGGGTGTTTTATTGTGGGGAAAGTGCTTGTTATATGAGGATAATTATTATAAAAGCAAATAATCTTCATGATTTAATTCAGCATTTTTTGAGCGGTAAGCAAGGCTTTAACCAGCATATCGATATCGGACTTCGTATTATAGATTGCGAACGAAGCTCTTACTGTTCCGGGGATTGCTAAGAAATCCATCAAAGGTTGTGTGCAATGATGTCCGGTTCTTACAGCAACACCCATAAAATCAATAAGTGTTCCCACGTCCGTAGGATGGTGATTCCCCAATAAAAAGGAAACAACGGCTGTTTTTTCTTTTGCAGTACCGATAAAACGGATGTCTTTAATGGTTTGCATTTGTTCTATGGCGTAATATAGCAAGTCTTTTTCGTAATTAATCATGTTTTGATGTCCGTATTTTTCAATAAACAACAAGGCATGTTGTAATCCTATGGCTCCTGCTACGTTGGGAGTGCCTGCTTCAAACTTAAAAGGCAAGGTATTGAAAGTAGTTTTTTCAAAACTCACCTGTTCAATCATGTCGCCTCCTCCTTGGTAGGGAGGTAATTTATTGAGCCATGATTCTTTGCCGTATAAAACGCCGATTCCCATGGGAGCATAGATTTTATGTCCGGAGAAACAATAAAAATCGCAATCAAGTTCTTGTACATTGATACCACATGATTTAATTCCTTGGGCTCCATCAATAAGTACCGGCACTTGGTGTGCATGGGCTGTATCGACGATGGCTTTAAGGGGATTGATAGTTCCTAAGGCATTGGAAGCTTGTGTAATGGCAACTATTTTTGTTTTTTTTGAAAAAAGTTGTTCGTAGGCATCCATTCTTAATTCCCCTTGAACGGTGATGGGAATGATTTTAAGTTTTGCGCCGCTTTGTTCACAGCCTAATTGCCAGGGAACGATGTTGGAATGATGTTCCATAGTGCTTATAATGATTTCATCACCGGGATGAAGTATTTCACGGGCAAATGTGGCAGCGACTAAATTAATAGATTCTGTTGTGCCACGGGTGAAAATGACTTCATGAGCGTATTTGGCACCAATAAAGAGTTGTACTTGTTTACGCGCTTCCTCGTAGGCTTCGGTCGCCAGTTGACTTAAATGATGAACTCCACGGTGTACATTACTATTAATAGTTTCATAATATGTGTTAACGGCTTCAATAACCGAAACAGGCTTTTGTGTTGTTGCTGCATTGTCAAGATAAATCAAGGGCTTGCCGTGAACACGTTGTGATAAAACAGGAAATTCCGCAGATATGGTTTCAAACATAGTATTATTTCATGATTTTTAAGTAGCGGGCGTAAAACAAAACGAATGCAATTGCTAAGAGAAGATTCCCGATATTAAAAGGAGCATGTATAATTAATAAAGGTAAACCTAAAATCAAAAGTTGACTGATGGTATAGATATGAAATCCAATTTTACGTAGCAATATCATGAAGACAGCTCCGGAAATGGATAGGAAATAAACAAAAGCTAAGAGCAGAAAATAATAAGGAGGCATGCTTGAGAAGGTATCTGCTAAATCGAGATACATTTTTCCATATTGTCCTCCGATAACATCCGCCATGTTTATCATCATGTCAGGGATTTTATCGTAGTAAGCATAGGAAAAGATTTGAGAAAATAAAGAGAAGCCACTGCCAATAAACGTTAATATACACAAAGTTGTTAAGAAAGCAGGGCGTTTACTTCCGGAATTTCCCGGTTCGTTAGTGAAGTATTGGGGGTTGTTATTGTCCATCGGATATTCAGGTTAAATAGGTTATAAAAATGAGAAACAGAGTCAATGCACTGTTTATTCGGATGCAGTTGTTGTCTGCAGCAATGTAAGGATAGCTCCTGTCGGGCAACCGGCAACACATTTGAGACAAGCGGTACATTTGGCAGAATCGATAAACGCCAAATTGTTTTCGACGGTAATAGCGCTAAATTCACAAGCTTTTTCACATTTGCGGCAAGCGATACAAGCTACTTTACAGTTTTTCTTAGCATCAACGCCTTTTTCTTTGTTCATACAGGATACCCAAATGGCGTTGTTATCTTGTTTATTTCTGATTTCAATGATATTACGAGGGCAAGCTTTCACACATGCACCACACAACACGCAGGTTTCGTAATTAACTATCGGTAAGCCGGTGTTTTGGTCAATGTGAAGACTGTTAAAATTACAAGCTTTTACACAATCGCCCAAGCCTAAACATCCGTAGCCGCAGGCACTTTCGCCGGCACCCAAGGAATGGGCGTAGGCACAAGAAACGATAGAATCGTAATTGTATTTATGAGGAGCATTTTCGAGCGTACCGTTGCAACGGATAATGCATAGTTTTGGTTCCATTACACTTGCTGTTTCTCCCATAACTTCAGCTATTTTACTGTTTGCATCATTGCCTCCTGCCGGGCAGGTTTTCCCTTCGGAACTGCCACTTTTTACGATGGCTTCCGCCAAGGCTCTGCAACCCGCATAGCCACAACCGCCGCAATTGGCACCGGGCAACAAGTCGGCTATGACATCTATCTTCGGATCTTCATATACTTTGAACTTTTGGGAAAGAAAATACAAAATAACGGCAGCTATAATACCAACGCCACCTAATGTAATTACTGCGTAAATAATAGTTTGACTCATTTTAAAAGAATTTTTAAACCTTTTTTATTATGATTGGCAAAGGTATAAAAAAAATATATGTTTTCTATTTCTTTTTCACCTTTTTTCGCTTTTTATTGAGACATTGCTTTTTTCGGATTATCTTACCTTCTTGTCGGGTATTTACTGCCGTTTTGTCAGAGAAGAAAGAATGATGACAGCAAGGAAAATTCAGCTAAAAAACAATAGTTCAGATAGATGTAGTTTTTAAAGCCGATTTTTCAGGCTTTTGGCATAATGATTGAGAATAGCTAAGAAATTTAAAAAAAGAAATTAATCATATAAATATTTAAAAATAATGGGAAAAATAATAGGAATTGATTTAGGAACAACCAACTCATGTGTTGCCGTAATGGAAGGTAATGAGCCGGTTGTCATACCGAATAGTGAAGGAAACAGAACAACTCCCTCCATCATTGGTTTTATTGAAAACGGAGAGCGAAAAATCGGAGATCCGGCGAAAAGACAAGCCGTAACGAATCCTCAGAAAACGGTTTCTTCCATTAAGCGTTTTATGGGTGAAACCTTTGATAGGGTTGATAAAGAAGTGAAACGTGTTAGCTATACCGTTGTTAAAGGAGATAATAATACACCGCGTGTCAAGATAGACGATCGCTTGTATACTCCGCAGGAAATATCGGCAATGATACTTCAAAAAATGAAGAAAACCGCCGAAGATTATTTAGGTCAAGAAGTAACGGAAGCGGTTATTACGGTACCTGCTTATTTTAGCGACTCTCAACGTCAGGCTACCAAAGAAGCAGGCGAAATAGCAGGATTGAATGTTAAACGTATCATCAACGAACCGACTGCTGCTGCTTTGGCTTACGGATTGGATAAAAAAATGTCCGACTCTAAAGTAGCTGTATTCGACCTTGGCGGAGGCACTTTCGATATTTCTATTCTTGAACTTGGAGACGGTGTTTTTGAAGTGAAATCTACTAATGGTGACACTCACCTTGGCGGAGATGATTTCGACCATATTATCATTGATTGGTTGGCGGAAGAATTTAAAAAAGAATATAATATTGACCTTCGCAAAGATCCGATGGCACACCAACGTTTGAAAGAAGCTGCCGAAAAAGCAAAAATCGAATTGTCGAGTGCTACTTCTACAGAAATAAATCTTCCTTATATTATGCCTGTTGACGGCGTTCCAAAGCACTTGGTAAAAACCTTAAGTCGCGCGAAGTTTGAACAATTGTGCGATCACTTGATTCGCGCTACCATTGAACCTTGTAAAAAAGCACTTAGCGATGCCGGGTTGAAAGCAGCCGATATCAACGAAGTGATTTTAGTAGGTGGTTCTACACGTATTCCTGCTATTCAAAAAGTAGTAGAAGATTTCTTCGGGAAAGTACCTTCCAAAGGGGTAAATCCTGACGAAGTGGTAGCCGTAGGTGCTGCTATTCAAGGTGGCGTGCTTACCGGTGAAGTGAAAGACGTGCTTTTACTTGATGTAACACCTTTGTCCTTAGGAATTGAAACTTTGGGTGGCGTTATGACCCGTTTAATCGAATCAAACACAACCATTCCAACCAAAAAATCGGAAGTGTTCTCTACCGCAGCCGATAATCAAACGTCTGTTGAAATACATGTGTTGCAAGGCGAAAGACCCATGGCAAGCGGAAACAAGAGCATAGGCCGTTTTCATTTGGATGGTATTATGTCGGCTCCCAGAGGAATTCCTCAAATTGAAGTTACTTTTGATATTGATTCTAACGGTATCCTCAATGTAACAGCTAAAGATAAAGCAACGGGTAAAGAACAAAAAATCCGTATCGAAGCTTCTTCCGGTTTAACCGATAGCGAGATAGAACGTATGAAAAACGAAGCTGCCGCCAATGCAGAAGCTGATAAAAAAATAAAAGAGGAAGTTGACAAACTGAATGCTGCTGATACCATGATTTTCAGTACTGAAAAACAATTGAAAGAATATGGCGATAAGATACCTGCCGATAAAAAAGCTTCCATCGAAGCCATACTGGAACGCTTAAAAGAAGCACATAAAAACAAAGACCTTGTTGGTATTGATGCAAGCATGAATGAAATGAATCAATTGTGGAATAGCATTTCTCAGGAAATGTATAATGCGCAAAATCAACAGACCCCTCCTCAAGAACCTACACAAGAAGCAGGCAATACCAAGAAAGATGACGAAGTTACAGATGTTGATTTTGAAGAAGTAAAATAAGAAAATAAAATATAGTATAAGAGCTGTCTTAAGGGATGGCTCTTTTTTTTTACATTTAAAAAATAAACTAAGATGCCTACGCGTTAGATAGAAGGTTGAAAAAATAAAAAAAATGACAAATACAGTGGATATTAAAGAATTAAACGATCGTATTCAAAGAGAAAGCTCTTTTGTTGATATTGTCAATATGGAAATGAGCAAAGTCATTATCGGACAAAAATCAATGGTAGAACAAATGTTTATCGGTTTATTATCGAATGGACACATACTGTTGGAAGGAGTTCCAGGGTTGGCAAAAACTTTAGCGATTAAATCCATGGCAAATATTATTCAAGCGAAGTTCAGTCGCATACAATTTACCCCCGATTTATTGCCGGCCGATTTAATAGGGACAATGATTTATAGCCAGAAAAAAGAAGAGTTTATCGTTAAAAAAGGTCCAATATTCGCTAATTTTATATTGGCAGATGAAATAAACCGTGCTCCTGCAAAAGTACAAAGCGCCTTGTTGGAAGCCATGCAGGAACGTCAGGTTACTATCGGAGAAATTTCCTATCCTTTATCGGAACCGTTTTTAGTAATGGCAACGCAAAATCCAATTGAACAGGAAGGCACTTATCCACTTCCTGAAGCTCAATTAGACCGTTTTATGTTAAAAGTTGTTATAGGTTACCCAACGAAAGAAGAAGAAAAAATGATATTGCGTCAGAATATAGGTTGTGTTAAAAATGAAACCCAATCATGCCTCAAAGCAGAAGACATTATCCATGCACGCGAGGTAGTACGTGAAGTATATGTAGACGAAAAAATTGAAAATTACATTACTGACATTGTTTTTGCTTCCCGTTATCCTTCACAATACGGGTTAAAGAAGTTTGAAAACATGATTCATTACGGCGCATCACCTCGAGCTTCTATCAATTTGGCATTGGCAGCCAAAGCCTATGCTTTTATTAAGCGCCGTGGATATGTCATTCCCGAAGATGTGCGTGCCGTTTGTTTGTCTGTAATGCGTCATCGTATCGGATTAACCTATGAAGCTGAAGCCGAAAATATTGCCACCGATGATATTGTAAATACCATACTTAATACCGTGGAAGTTCCATAGAATACATTTGTAAAAAACTTCATTCTCATGGAATCTTCGGAATTATTAAAGAAAGTACGAAAAATCGAAATCCGTACCCGCACATTGACACAACAAGTGTTTTCGGGTCAATATCATAGTGCTTTTAAAGGAAGAGGGATGGCTTTCAGTGAAGTACGTGAATATAACTATGGCGATGATATACGTTCCATTGATTGGAATGTAACAGCTCGTTTTAATCATCCCTATGTTAAGGTTTTCGAAGAAGAGCGAGAACTTACAGTAATGATTCTTATTGATGTGAGCGCTTCCAATATGTTTGGAACCAGAGGCATGTATAAAAAAGACCTTATCACCGAACTGGCAGCGGTACTTTCATTTTCGGCAATTACCAATAACGATAAGGTAGGGGTGATTTTCTTTAGCAAGAACATTGAAAAGTTTATTCCTCCTCAACATGGAAGAACACACATCTTACGCATAATACGTGAATTGATTAATCATGAACCTACAGATAAGCAAACCGATGTTTCCGAAGCACTGCGCTATCTAAGTAATGCCATTAAAAAAAGATGTACCGCCTTTGTGATTTCTGATTTTCTCGATCAGAATTTTGAAACGGCGTTGAAAATAGCTAAAAACAAACACGATATCGTTGCCATACAAACAATGGATAAAGGAGAGTTTGCTTTTCCTCGCATGGGATTGCTGCAAATTAAAGATGCGGAATCAGGAAAAATCTCATTGATTGATACTTCCGATAAAGCTTTTCAGAATAGTTATGTGCAATGGTGGAAAAACAAAGAAAAACAACTACAGAATGTTTTTCAGAAAACCGGAGTAGACCATGTGAAACTTTTCACCGACAAAGATTATGTGCCGGCACTTAAAAATCTGTTTCTCAAACGGAGTGTTTAATCACATTTTTTTTCAATATTCTATATTTTTTTATATGTAATCACGTTACATATATACAAAACCTAAAAAAATACGACAATGAAAAAAATAATAACAATTTTTACAATTACAGTCCTTTCACTCACTGTTTATTCACAATCCTACCATTTTTCACGAGATACCTTTCTCATTCCTTCCAATTCTATTTGCGGTTTTTTTGAAGAACCAACGGGGATTTATTTTTATTGGTTTAATCCAAGTTTTATTAACGATGGCATCCATTTTTACAAAGAAACGAAAGGAGATTTTAGTCCCTACAAAAACATTAAATTCTCAACGGAAATATTGGATGCTTACCGAAACAGGTCCATATCACTTGCTTCACTTGTTTTTATTTCGTTCGATACGGTCCTCTCTATCACCGACAAAGAAATAGTGATGTTAGATTTCAAAAAAGGAAAAATTCTTCAGCGAATCACCTATAATACCGATTCAAATTATAGTTTATCGTTGTCTGATAATCAGCAAAATATGTGGAATCCCCAACGCAGAAGTTTGGCTTTTAGGCTCTATTATATTGGAGAATATGTGAATAAAAGAGAACAATATTATACCGGACAATTGGCCGCTGAAGTTTTTCCTGAAAAAGGTGTTGTAAACAAATTTCCAATGGAATATCCTGTGATGAATATTTTTAAATATTCCAGTATCATTTCAAATCTCTTTTATCCTAACATAACTTTTAATGGAGATACTTATGTGGTAGGTTTTTTAATAATACCCTTAACGTATGAATATAATGTAAAATCAAATAAATTAGAAACTAAAAATGTATGCGAAGAAGGGTATATTCCTTTACCCAATTATGAAAACAGTATGTTAGACAGCACTTATTATGAAGATGTTAAAATAGGTTCTTGGTTAATGGCACATACGAGAATATACAATCGATTGATTTACGATTCATATACCCATCGGTATTATCGTTTTTTTAGTCAACAGAAAAACGAAAATGGTAAAACATCTGTGCAAGGAGTTTCTATTTTTGATAATCAATGGCAAATGATAGGAAAAAATATTATTTTCGATTCCCCTGTTTCGGTATATTATCCTACTTCTAAAGGTATTTACGGCTATACATCCGATTTTGGTTTTGGAATCATTATTAATAAATTGGAAATAATTGAAAAATAAAAAAGTGAATATTATGTCTCAAAATGAATTATTAACAAAAATTGCCAATCGATTAAATAAATATGTAAATTCTGTGGAGGTAATATTGCTGGCTTTGCTGTTTCCTGTATTATTGCTTCATTTTTTTACATCCCTTCCTGTTTTTCCAATAGTAATGATACTATCCTCTTTGTTGGGAATATTGTACTTTATTATTGCTTTTGCTCAAGATGAAAATAAACCCATGAGTGCGATAGAATTTTTCTTTCATAAACTTTCACATATAGGTTTCGCAATTGCTATTAATGGAAGTATATTTACAATTATGAATATACATGGGGGCAGAATTATGCTATTTAGCGCGTTGCTTTCAATGGCAGCATCGTTATTGTATTTACTTTTTGTTAAAATTAAAGTTCCTGATACATATTCTTTTTTACTTCGCAGTTTTATACGACTTGTTGTTTTACTTAGCATCAGTGTTATTTTATTTTTATTTCCCGACATTATATAATATGCTATTCTTTTTTCAATGCAAATAATATAAAACATTTTTATATTCTTGTCGTTAAATTAAATAAATTAAATAAGAAACATGTCGAGAAAAAATCACAAGAAAGAGTCCGTCAACAATATATACGGATCAAGAATCATTGAAATATTTACAAAATTTCCCTATCAATATTTTAATTACAAACAAATAGCTTCTAAGTTAGATGTGTATGGTAAAGAGGAAAGAGTGCAGATAGCCAAAACTATAGAGCAACTTTTATCTGCCAATATATTACACAGAGGCAATAGAGGTAAATATAAAATAAATCCCTTGCATCTTGAAGCCGATTCATCGAATATTATTACCGGTAGATTGAATATGAAGCAGACAGGTAAAGCTTATTTGATAGTAGAGGGGGGTGAATTGGAAGATGTATTTATCGCAGCCAATAATACGGCTCATGCATTGAATAGCGATTTAGTCAAAGTACATTTATTTCCTGCGAGAAAAGGTAAACGCCCGGAAGGGCGTGTAATTGAGATTATTGAACGCTACAAAACGAATTTCGTAGGAACGATAAAGATATCGAAAAATATATCTTTTTTTATCCCCGATGATATCAGCATGCCTATGGATGTACTGATTCCCAACGAAGCCCTACACGATGCTAAAAACGGACAGAAAGTGGTAATTAAACTAACCGAATGGCATGAAAATGCGCGTAATCCTTTTGGTGAAGTCATTCAGGTATTAGGTTTTCCCGGAAACAATGAAGTGGAAATGCTTTCCATTTTAATCGACCAAACATTTTATAATAAGTTTTCCGAGGAGGTAGAAAATGAGGCAGCAAACATACCTGAAACTATCGACGCCAATGAATTGCTCCGTCGGCGCGATTTTCGTTCTACTTTTACCATCACCATCGACCCTGCCGATGCCAAAGATTTTGACGATGCTATTTCATTTAAAAAACTGGATGATGGATTATTTGAAGTGGGAGTGCACATAGCCGATGTTTCCTATTATGTAAAACCCAATACCCTGATTGAAAAGGAAGCTTATAATAGGGCTACTTCTGTTTATCTGGTTGATAGAACTATTCCTATGTTGCCGGAAAAATTATCAAACGGGATATGTTCTTTGTCGCCTCATGAAGATAAACTCTGCTTTTCAGCCGTATTTGTGTTGGATGAAAATGCCAAAGTGAATAAACAATGGTTCGGAAAAACCGTTATTAATTCGAACCGTCGCTTTAATTATGAAGAAGTACAGCAGATTATAGAAACTAAAAAAGGAGAATATGTAGAAGAAATTTTAATACTGGATGCTATAGCCAAAGCATTACGTAAGGAACGCTTTGAAAAAGGATCCATTAACTTTCATTCCGAGGAAGTAAAGTTTATTTTAAATGAAGAAGCGAGACCTATAGGAGTATACGTAAAAGAAAACAAAGATTCAAATCAGTTGATAGAAGATTTTATGTTGTTGGCAAATCGTAAGGTAGCCGAATTTATAGGTAAAGTGCCGCAAAATAATGATGCCAAAGCATTTGTGTATCGTGTTCACGACCAACCATTGGAAGAAAAAATAGCAAAATTTAACGAATTTATCCAAAAGTTAGGATATAATTTGCAATTAAGTTCTCGTAAACATTTGGCAGCATCTATTAATAATTTATTTATTGATATTGAAGGCAAAGGAGAACAAAAACTTATTGAACAACTCGCCATACGTACCATGCAGCGTGCAATTTATGCACCCGATAACATAGGGCATTATGGCTTGGCATTTAAGTATTATACACATTTTACTTCTCCCATTCGACGTTATCCCGATTTGATGGTGCATCGCTTGTTGGAGCGATATTTAGCAGGAAAACCTTCTGTCAATAAAGAAGAATTGGTAATTAAGTGTAAACATGCTACTGAAATGGAACAGCGTGCTACAGAGGCAGAACGAAATTCAGTGAAATATAAACAAGCTGAATTTCTTTCCGATAAAATAGGACAAACCTTCGAAGGTTTAATTTCCGGTGTGAGCAAGTGGGGAATATGGGTAGAATTGAAGGAAAATAAATGCGAAGGCATGGTGTCGGTTAAAACATTAACCGATGATTTCTATTATCTTGATGAAGAAAACTATCGATACATAGGTCAACATAGTGGAAAAATTTTACGACTGGGAGATGATGTTAACGTTATCGTTAGAAAAGTAGATTTGTCAAAGAAACAAATAGATTTTGCTTTTATAAATAAAGAAGCATAACCTTTAATGATGAATGTAGGTTTATATTTCGGCTCTTTTAATCCTGTTCACAATGCTCATATTCACATTGGAGAATTTATGCATTCCCATTATCCTATGGAGGAGATATGGTATGTGTTGTCTCCACAAAATCCGTTGAAAGAAGAAAGTGATTTATTGCATGCATCACATCGACTGGAATTACTGGAAACTGCATTAAAAGGTTTCCCGTATATGAAAGTGTCTACCATTGAATTTGACTTACCGAAGCCCTCATATACCTATATGACATTAAGAACTCTTCATGAAAAATATCCTAAGATTATATTTTCAATTATTATGGGAAATGACTCCATGAAAGATATTAATCAATGGAAAAACTATTCTGAAATCATCAACAATCATATTATTTATTTGTATCCACGTAATGACATTGAATTATATGTTCTTTCCAAGAATATTATACAAACGGATGCACCGAAGATATTTATTTCTTCATCCCAAATTCGAGAAAAAATTAAGATAGGGGAATCTATTAAAGAACTAGTACCTACAGAAGTTTTTAAAATTATACAAGCCGAAAAATATTATTTGTAGGCACAATCTCAGCAATAAGCTATTGATTAACAATAGCTGAAGAATTTTTCGGCTTGATAATATAAAAAGCTATTAATCTTCTATATTGCAAATTTCACAATAATATCCAGTGGCTAAGCAATCTGAATATGATTGATAACAAAGTCCGTTACTATAGTAAGGATAAGAACAGCATTTTTTGGAACTTGAACAGTAATAAGGGTAATCATTGTTCGTGCATTTGTCCGTATTCAACCAATCAAAATTGCACGCTGATACAATTAATGGAAGGATAAATAAGCCGCAGCCTGCTACCATTCCCAATAATAATTTTTTTAATTTCATGTTTTTTTAAATTTAAGAGTTAAAAATTAAGGTAAAGTATCGTTATAGTTAAGATAATTTTTCTTAAAGAAGTAAACAGAAGGCACTATATCCACAACCACAGATTGAATACTGTCGTTTTTAATATAAACCAAAGTAGGAACAACATCCGTAAATGCTGAAAACTTTTGTCCGTCAACTTCAAGTATATCAAAATTAGGATGAAAGAAATTATGAAATGCGTTATTTTTATCCTTATCCATAGCTATTGCAATCAGCCTATCTGAAATTTCAGGAGTACTGTATGCTTTTAAGTTTTCAATAGCATTCCAACAACTCGAACAATGATAGGCAAAAACAAATAAGGTATAGGTGGAGTCAGGAGATAATGTAAGAAATTCAGGTAAAATGGTTTTATTTACAGGCATGTGATACAGCGGGTGTTTTTTGTTTTGTTTGTAAGAAGCGGGTAATTCAAACGTAAAGCCGATGACAAAAGAAGAGATAAGTATTACAGTTGCTAAAAAAGCGATTTTTTCCGTTTGGATGGTTGTTGTATTCACACTTTTTCTCCAAACAAATAGTAAGAGAATAAATAATGTTGCGTTTCGAATATATACAACATATGGCGGAAGTTCAGAAAGTTTGTTTATACTTCCAAAGCATCCGCAATCTGTAATGCCATGAAAAGTATTCGCATACGCAAAAAGAGCAGTAAAAATCACAATTAATATCGCTGCGATGAGTGAGGTGTATTTTTGATAAATAGAGAGTAACAAAAATAGAGCAACGACAATCTCTAAAAAAACAATCAGAGGCGCTAAAATTGAAGCATAGGGGAAACCGTATTTAACAATAAGATTCCCGAATGCTGCTACATTAAACATTTTTCCAAACCCGGAAATCAAAAAAACACAAGCGGAGAGTATAGTGGCAATTTTAACAACTTTTTTCATTTAATAGAGGTATTAATGCAATCAAATTTTTCATTAAGTTATTTAAACGTTTCTATTTAAATGCAATATGATGTCTAATAAAACAAATCTTATTAAGAATTGTAAATACAAAAATATATTATTTTACATTCAAAAATATAAAAAATACGGTATTGTTCGATAAAAATCTAAAAACAGCTAAAATATAATTTAAGGTATTGAATATCAATTCCAATTATTTTTTTATGATTTAGAAAGTAAGCCCTCTTAAAACTAAGATGGGGTAGGTAATTAGGACAAGTTTATATCTTTTATAAAA
>JAGOKS010000058.1 GCA_017994425.1 Bacteroidales bacterium
GATTTTTTTTATACTTTTGCAGACATAGAATAAAAACAAAAATATATTTATGTTTCAATCTCTTACCGATAAATTAGACCGTGCCTTTAAAGTATTGAAAGGACAGGGACATATTACCGAAATCAACGTAGCGGAGACCTTGAAAGAAGTCCGCAAAGCCTTGTTGGATGCCGATGTAAGCTATAAAATTGCAAAGGATGTTACCGACACTATAAAGCAAAAAGCCTTAGGACAGAATGTATTAACTTCTGTTTCTCCGGGTCAATTAATGGTGAAAATCGTACACGATGAGTTGGCAGCACTTATGGGCTCCGAACATACGGAGATAAATCTGAAAAGCAACCCCAGCATTCTATTAATGGCCGGGTTGCAAGGTTCCGGAAAAACAACCCATGCAGCTAAATTAGCCTATTTTCTCAAACATAAAAAAGCCAAAAAAGTATTGCTCGTCGCCGGCGACGTTTACCGCCCTGCTGCCATCGAACAATTACAGGTACTCGGCAGTCAAATCGAAGTGGATGTTTTCTCGGAAGAAAACAATAAATATCCTGTCGACATTGCTAAAAAAGGTATCGCCTATGCCAAACAATATGGTCATAATGTTGTAATTATCGACACGGCAGGACGCTTATCCATCGATCAGGAAATGATGAATGAAATAGGCAATATCAAAGATGCCGTTCATCCCAACGAAATTCTCTTCGTAGTAGATTCCATGACCGGACAAGATGCCGTAAACACAGCAAAAGCATTCAACGATAAACTCAATTTCGATGGTGTTATTCTCACTAAATTAGACGGTGATACCCGTGGGGGTGCTGCACTGACCATACGTTCCGTTGTTCAAAAACCAATTAAGTTTGTCGGTATAGGGGAAAAAGTAGATGCCCTCGATATTTTCTACCCCCAACGAATGGCCGACCGTATTCTCGGTATGGGAGATATTGTTTCTTTTGTTGAAAAGGCACAAGAACAATTCAATGAAGAAGAAGCCCGTAAACTACAAAAGAAATTTGCCAAAAACGAATTCAACTTTAACGATTTCATTGCTCAAATTCAGCAAATTAAGAAGATGGGGAATATGAAAGACCTCATGGGCATGATACCGGGTGTAGGCAAAGCCATTAAAAATATTGATATTGACGACGATGCTTTTATTTCCATAGAAGCCATCATTAATTCCATGACCAAACAAGAGCGTGAAAATCCCTCTCTCCTTAACGGCAGTCGCCGCAAACGTATCGCTGCCGGGAGTGGAACCACCATTCAAGATGTTAACAAACTCATTAAACAATTTGAAGAAACCTGTAAAGTGATGAAAATGGTTTCCGGTGGCAAAAGCAAACAACTAATGAATAATCTATCTAAAATAAAATAATATTTTTATGAAACTTATTGACGGAAAAGAAATTTCAACCCTAATAAAAGCAGAAATAGCCAAAGAAGTCCTTCAATTGCGGGAAGTACGCGGGCGGGCTCCACACCTGGCAGCTATCTTGGTAGGTAATGACCCTGCCAGCGAAACCTATGTTGCCAACAAAGAAAAAGCATGTCAAGAGGTAGGCATGTCCTCCTCTGTGTATAAATTACCCGCTAACGTTTCAGAAGAGGAACTATTGAAAACCATCACCTTTATCAATAATGATGAAGATATCGACGGATTAATCGTTCAATTGCCGGTACCAAAACATATTTCTGTTAATAAAGTCATTGAAAGTATTAATCCCAAAAAAGATGTCGATGGTTTTCATCCGGTGAACGTAGGCCGCATGGTATTGGGGCAGGCGTGTTACCTTCCGGCAACTCCTTTTGGCATCAGCATGTTATTACAACGTAGCGGTATTGATACCCAAGGCAAAAATTGTGTTATCGTAGGTAGAAGCAATATAGTCGGAACACCGATGAGTATTTTACTTTCCCGAAACAATGCCTTGGCAAATGCTACCGTTACCTTATGCCACAGTAAAACCAAAAATCTTCCTGAAGTGTGTAAAACCGCTGATATACTAATTGCTGCTATCGGACAATGTGAAATGATTACCGCCGACTATATTAAACAAGGAGTCTGTGTTATTGATGTAGGCATGCACCGTGTGGCAGATGCTACCAAAAAATCGGGCTTTCGCCTAAAAGGGGATGTAAAATTCGATGAAGTAGCTCCCCTCTGCGATTTCATTACTCCCGTTCCGGGCGGTGTGGGTCCTATGACTATCGTGGGTTTGATAATGAATACCTTGAAAGCCTTCAAAGGAGAAGTTTACCGATAATTTAAGGCATTCATTTCCAATAAAATAAAAATAATTGCTAAAAAATGGCTATATCCGTTTTATTTTTATACTTTTGTATTTAATTAAGAAAATAATAATAATAAATATAAAAAAAATCATTATGGCAGAAAAAATTACAAGCAGCCAGCAGGCTATTGACATGGAAAACAAGTATGGAGCACACAATTATCATCCGCTTCCGGTAGTATTGGCAAGAGGGGAAGGTGCTTTTTTATGGGATGTAGAAGGAAAACGTTATTTTGATTTTCTTTCTGCTTACTCAGCAGTTAATCAAGGTCATTGTCATCCAAAAATCATCAAAGCGCTTACCGATCAAGCACAAACCCTAACCTTAACTTCAAGGGCTTTTTATAATGATTGCTTGGGTCCTTATGAAAAATATGTAACGGACTATTTTGGTTACGACAAAGTATTACCAATGAATACCGGTGCTGAAGGTGATGAAACCGCTTTAAAATTAGTTCGCCGTTGGGGTGTTGTTAAAAAAGGCATTCCCAATGATAAAGTAACGATTATTTGTTGTGACGGTAATTTCCACGGACGGACCATAACCGTTGTTTCAATGTCTAATGACCCTGATTCCTACGCGAATTACGGTCCATTGACACCGGGATTTATTCGCATTCCTTACAACGATGTCAATGCTTTGGAAAAAGTATTGAACGAACACGGGAAAAATGTAGCCGGCTTTTTGGTAGAACCTATACAAGGAGAAGCAGGGGTATATGTTCCCGATGATGGATATTTGAAAAAAACCTATGATTTGTGTAAAAAACACAATGTATTATTTATCGCCGATGAAGTACAAACCGGTATTGCACGTACAGGTAAACTCTTAGCTTGTGACCACGAAAATGTTCGTCCCGATGTTCTTATATTAGGGAAAGCTTTATCAGGGGGTGTTCTTCCCGTTTCCGCTGTGTTAGCCGATGACGATATCATGCTTTGTATTAAACCCGGAGAACATGGTTCTACTTTCGGTGGTTTCCCTTTGGCATGTAGAGTAGCTGTGGCAGCTCTTGAAGTTGTGAAAGAAGAAAAAATGATGGAAAAAGCCGAACATCTCGGAAAAATTTTCCGTGAATACATGCAAAATATTAAATCGGACATGATAACTAAAGTAAGGGGGAAAGGCTTATTAAACGCTATCATTATTAAACCGAAAAATGGCAAAGAAGCATGGGATGTTTGTTTGAAAATGCGCGACTTAGGACTTCTTGCCAAACCAACACACGGCGATATAATCCGCTTTGCTCCTCCTTTGGTAATTACGGAAAAAGAATTGCTGGAAGCTTGCGAACTTATCAAGAAAGCAATACTGTCTTTTGAATAATAAAAGCCAATCGCTTAAAACAAAAGAGACTGTTTATTTGAAACAGTCTCTTTTTTTATTGTATAAAAAGGAAGGGTTAATTATTCAACATAACAGGCATGATGAGCATCAAAAGATTTTCGTCGATTTGTTCTTCTTCTGCTTCAAAAACCAAACCTGCACCTGTCGGATGAGAGAATTTAAATATCACATTTGTGGAGGTCATATTACTTAAAATTTCTTGTAAAAATTTCGAGCTGAAGCCTATTTCGAAATCTTCCTGATCGCTTTCAAATACACACGCTAAGTTAACAATACCCTTTGTCGATGATTCGACATCTTCTGCGGTAAGGGTAAGTTTTGTAGGTTCAATTTTCATGCGAATTTGATAGGTTGACTGGTTAGCATACAAGGAAATATTTTTCATTTTTTGTAATAAATCCTGACGTTCCACTTGCAATATATTCGTATTGTTTTTAGGAATTACCGCTTCATAATTCGGGTATTTACCTTCAATTAATTTAGTCATGATGATGGTTTCATCTATTTTAAAACTAATGCGGGCATCATTATAATTAACAGTAATGTTTTCCTCCAATCCGAGAGCAATATTTTTGAGTTGTAATAAGGGTTTTTTGGGAATTATCAAAGACGCTTCCACCCCTGTTTGTATGCTTGTATCTTTAAATCTCACTAAACGATGCGCATCGGTAGCCACAAAAGTAATATAGTCGGGATATATTTGACAATAAACGCCGGCCATAACGGGTCGCATTTCCGCATTTCCTGTAGCAAAAGCGGTCCGACTAATGGCATTTACCAATGCCGGTGCAGGAATGTCAAAAGATTCACTTTTATCCATCTCCATAAGTTGTGGAAATTGTTCCATATCCCACCCTACTAAACTGTAAAATGCTTCTCCTGCCGTTATTTTAATGCCATAATTATCATCGACATTAAAAATTACAGGAACATCAGGAAGTGTTTTTATCGTTTCGAGGATTAGCTTTGCCGGCATTACCAAAGTGCCATCACCCTCAGACGTTGATAAATCAATAACCGTTATCATGGTTGTTTCCAAATCGGTTGCAAAAAGCGTAAGCTTAAGCCCTTCGATTTTAAATAATACATGCTCCGCAATCGGCACACTTTTGTTAGGAGCTAGTATTCCACTTATATTTTGTAGATTCTTGGTTAATAATTGACTAGGAACTATAAATTTTATCATCTTGTGCTAATTTTTTTTTGCAAAAATACACATTTTTATTGTATTTTTACGATTATAACATAATTTTTATTTGCCTTTAAATTTCAAAACGGCTACCAACGTATAAAACAATATTTTAATATCGACCAATAAGGACATATTTTCTATATACATCATATCATAACGTAATCGCTCTACCATTTGATCTACATTTTCTGCATAGCCATAGGTTACTTGACCCCAAGAAGTTAATCCCGGTTTTGTCAACAATAACAATCGATAATGTGGCGCTACCTGTACTATTTGATTGATATAATATTTCCGTTCCGGTCTGGGACCTACCAACGACATTTCACCACTGATTACATTAAAAAACTGAGGAAGTTCATCAAAATGGGTTCTTCGCATGAAACGACCGAATTTAGTGATACGTTCATCGTTTTTACTGGATAATTGAGGTCCGTTTTGCTCAGAATCAACATACATAGATCTGAATTTAATGATATGAAAAGGTTTTCCCTTGTACCCGACTCTTTCCTGTCGAAACAATATAGGACCCGGAGAAGAACGTTTTACACCTATGGCGAGAATCAAATACAGCGGTGAACAAAGGATAATAAAAACCATTGATAAAACAATGTCCATCCCTCGTTTGACAATTTTTTGCCATAAAGGAGGCATAAAATCAAGATGTATTTGAATGAGAGGCTCATTGAAAATAGCCGTATTTTTAACGGTTCCTAAAATATAATCTTCGGTTTTGGGTAATATTTTAATCAATATACTTTGTTCATCGATAACTGAAAAAATCTTTTCCAAGATAGCCCGCTGTCCATTCCCTATGGCAATGATCAATTCTTCGGCACGTTCCCTTTTGATGAGTTGAGGCAAATCTACATATGTTCCAAGCTTAGGTAAATAGGCTTCCATTTCAGAGGTGTCTTCGCCGTTAGCAGCAACAAAGCCGACAAATCTGGTTCCTGAATGCTGCTTTTGTTTTTCCATATTTTTAAACAAATCAAAAGCTAATTTACCTCCACCGACTAAAATAGTGTTAAATTGTAACTTCCCGCTATGTATCGCATTATTGGTAATAGTTATAACAACAAAACGAAATACTCCCGTAATGATACATTGTAGCCCGAAAAGGATGATAAACAATTTGATATAATCTGTATAATCTACAATATGATCATCTAATATGATGACAAAAAACAATAAAAGAGAACCAAAAAGGGTATTTCTAAAAATAGATTCCAGTTCTTTGATACGTGATTTGCGATATACGGAACGATAGGTTCCTGTTATCATATATAATATTATCCAAGACAAAGGAATGAGTGTTATCCCGAGGTAGAATTTATAATCGGAAAACATAGCAGCATACACTTGCTGGGCGGAATCATAAAAAGGTTCATGAAACTTACGGTATGAAAAAAAACAAAACCAGGTTATCATAGCAGCTATAATATCCAAAACTACATAAATCGCTGTTTGTCTTTTTTTATTCATTTCTCTCATGCTTAATAAGGGATATATATTAATTTAATGTTATCAAACATACAAGTTGCTGTCATACCTTCTTTGGTTGTCCCTTTGATATACACCGTAAAATCTTTTAAAAAAGTGCTGTGGTTGTTAATTGTTTCCGTTACATTAATATACATTTTTTTCCATGTTACAGAGGGTCGTATTTTAATTAAAGGATTTTGTACGGTAATACCTGTAACATAATTGGAATAAATACCTACTTCTACATCCAAATTTTCCAGGGATGATGCAGTGTTTTGTTGATTATTTCCTGCCTCCATACAATAATTCAATTCCAAAAAACAATAACGCATATTGTTGTATCTTAAGGCAAAAGCTTCATTAGTAACTATTTCAAAAAAGCTTCCTGTTTCTTTTGAAATAGTAATTTTCCCCGAATAATTATTTAACTCTCCGGGATAATGAAAGATGGAGTCTTCGGGTACTGTTTTTTGCAGTTGAGCACCGGTATCAATAGCGGCAAACTTAAAGCCTGCATCTTCAAAATCTTCTTTAAAAGCAAAGGCAACATAATTTTCATACGTAAAAGAAGGTCTGAATGTATACACGGAGTCCGGTTGTAATTCTTTAGTTAAAAGATAAGTAGTGTACATGGGATATACCGGTCTTTTGGTTGTCAAGCCATTCATCATGATACCGGGAGAAAACTGTATTTTTGCCCTGCCCTCTGCCAATACAGGAAATTTAGCCGGCAACTCATACACCCCCAAACTAATCCCATTAACAGTTACCCAAACATCAGTAATTTTATGCGATGCTGTGCCGTAAATAGAATAATCGGCAGCAAAGTCAACGGAATCAACTTGAAAATATACCGGTATCTTCATCTCCTTATTGCAGCCTGAAAGTATAAGTAAGAAAAAAATACCAATCTCTAAAAAGAATTTAGAATATTTCATAGTGTATAAAAATGGTGTAATTGTTTAGTATTAACGTAATATTATTTTTTATGTTTTATGTTAATCCATAATTTATTTTCTTCAGGGTCTTTGCGTTTCTAATTCTCCGTATAAATCATAATTATCAGCTTTTACAATACGCACCGGATAAAAATTACCGATGATGCAGGAAAAAGATTTTTTAGGAATAAGCACCGTATTATCAACATCGGGAGAATCAAATTCACTACGTCCTACATAATGATCTCGGCTTTCACTATCAATAATAACCTTAAAGGTCTTCCCGATTTTTTGTTGATTTTTTTGCAAAGAAATTTCTTGTTGAATAGCCATTATTTCTTCTTTTCTACTCTCTTTCTCACGACGGGAAATGGTATCTTTCAACACATAAGCCGGTGTATTTTCTTCATGTGAATACGAGAAAACACCCAACCTATCGAATTGCACTTCTTGTACAAATGAAGCCAATTGACGATATATTTTTTTACTTTCCCCGGGGAAGCCAACGAGTAAAGTTGTACGTAAAGCTATGGAAGGAATAGTTTTACGGATATCATCTATAAGCTTTCTGATTTCTTTTTCCGAAATTCTACGGTGCATGCCGGTCAATATATCATCATTGATATGCTGAATAGGAATATCCAAATAATGGCATATTTTATCATTGTTACGCATGACTTCTAATACTTCCATCGGAAAACTATTGGGATAGGTATAATGCAAGCGTATCCACTCTAATCCGTTTATTTTCACTAATTCATTTAGTAAAACGCTTAGATTTCGTTTTTTATACAAATCCATACCGTAATAGGTCAGGTCTTGAGCAATAAGCAATAATTCCTTCACTCCGTTTTGAACGAGTATATCCGCTTCATTGACGATTTGTTCTATAGGTTTTGAAATAAATTTCCCCCTGATTTGCGGAATGGCACAAAAAGCACAATGATGATTGCATCCTTCCGCTATTTTTAAATAAGCATAATGCTTGGGCGTACTTAAACTCCGCTGACTCCATAAATCAGAATATTCCATTGCTTCTAAATAATGAAGAATATCCTTTACATCGTTGACGCCGAAAAAAGCATCTACTTCCGGTAATTCTTTGGTCAACTCCTTTTTATAGCGTTGATACAAGCACCCAAAAACTATTAATAGTTTAATTTTACCTTGTAATTTTGCCTCGATGCAATCTAAGATAACTTCTATAGATTGTTCTTTCGCATCTTGGATGAAACCGCAAGTATTAATGATGGTTATCGGTAAATGTTTTTTGGATTCAAAAACTACTTTGTAATGATTCGCCTTTAATTGATATGCCAATTGTTCGGAATCTACCGTATTTTTGGAACATCCTAAGGTAATCATATTAATTTTACGATCAATTAACGAACGTTCTGTTGCGTTATCTTTTGTTGGAAAATTAATGATAAAATTTTGAATCACCGCCATTATCGTAACTTATTATTAATTTCGGCATCCTTGCTTGCATTGGTTTCTTTTACATCTACCAATATTTTCGATATGACTCCCAATTTATACAACACCTTGTAAACCACTCGACCATTTTCTTCATAATAGGTCCATACACCTGTTTTCATTAAATTATCATAGGTGCCTTCTGCTTGTTTTTGTCCGTTAGGATAGTAATCTATCCATTTCCCGTTAGGTAAATGATTTTCAAAATTTTGTTTTCTTACTATCTCTCCTCTTTTTCCATAAAAGGTCCACATGCCTTCTTTTTTGTTTACTTTATAGTTTCCTTTTTCTAAAGGACTTCCCAATTGAGAATATTCTTCCCATTTGCCTGTTTTTAAATCGTTGAGATAGGAACCTTTGCTTCTCAATTTTCCGTTTTCCCAATAATATACATAGGTGCCGTTTTTTAAATTATTATTATACCCGATACGATATTTTTGTATGCCCGACGGATACCATCCCTCCCATATACCACACATTTCTCCCATACAAAAATCTCCTTCATCCATCTTTTCCCCGTTTTCAAACCATTGTATCCAATGACCGTTTTCTTTGTCATCCAGAAAGCTGCCCTCGCGTTGTTTTTCCCCGCTTTCATACCAGGCTGTCCACACCCCCTGACGTTTGCCTTCCTTAAAATCTCCTGTTTTCCATTTTTGACTTGTCTCATAATAATACACCCACTTTCCGTCTTGCAAGCCATCGATGAAATTTCCTTTACTCCCTAATTGTCCGTTTTCAAAATAAAAATGCCAGATACTGTCTTGTAAGCCATAGCGTAATTTGCCTTGCATTTCCAACTTGCCGTTTTCATACCACCACGTGCCAATATCTTGCAATTCATTGTTATGGTAATATCCTTTGAAAGAAGGTTTGCCATTGGGATGAAACTCCTCACACAAGCCTTCCAAAGAATCGCTGACATAGCTGCATCTTTTACTTACCGTAGCATTATCATGATAAAACACCCACTCTCCCTCCTTTAAATAATTTTTAAAAGCTCCTACACTTTCGGGTGTTCCGTTGGGATACCAGCTTTTAAAGCTACCTGTCTCCGGATAAAAATCCGACCAAAGTTGCCCGCCGGAATACCATGATTTCCAATTTCCTACCCGTTGATCATTTTTATAAGGACCTTCCATCCATTTTTTGCCGTTGGAATGATAAAAAATCCATACACTGTCTTTCTTGCCGTCAATCAGGTTTCCTTCACTGCGTTTGTTGTTGTTTTCCCAATAGTCAATTTGATATTGTGCCGACAAAGAAAAAACCGAAAATAATAGGCATAAAAAAAACGCGAAATGTTTCATATGTAAATTTTAAATTGTTGTTAGTCTGAAATTAAACCAAGGTTTAGCATAGCATATTCAAATATAGTATTCTAAACGTTTGAAAAAAAAGAATATTGTTGAGATTCGTCCGAAATAGGCATCTTAAAAAAATGGGGGAAACTATAGCTTTTTACGGATAATTTCAGACATTAACACATAGAGTTCTTTTTTAAGATTATCGTTAATCATCGCCAGATGTGTTTCCATGGTTAAGGTATCATTTCTTGCGGCAGGTCCTGTTTGAGCTTGTTTCGGAGATTGAAATTGCACCTTGCGAGCGGTTTCTTGTATGAGTGGAAGCAGGATAGAAAAATCCATGCCCTTTTCTTCTACTAGTTGTTTGGCAATACCATACAAGGCATTGGAAAAATTACACGCATAAACACCTGCCAAATGCAATTGTTTGCGTTGTTTGCTGTCGATGAAATAATGGTATTTGCTAAGCTTTTGTGCCAGAGAAACCAGGATAGCACGGGTATTTTCGTCGCTTGCTTCTATACAAATTGGAATCTCCTCGAACGAGAGTGGAATACCTTTGGTAAATGTTTGAAAAGGATAAAAAACGCCTCCGCAATCGGTTATAGGGTCAAAAACCGATACATCTAAACTTCCCGAAGTATGTACCATGCACGCATTCCGAAACGGGAAATTCTGTATAACAGAAGCGTATGCATCGTCTTTCAAGCTCAACACATACATATCAGCAGCAGGAGTTAAGTCACTAAGGGTAGCGGTAAAAGGTACTTGCAGTTCATTGGCAAGTATTTCAGCATGGTGAGGACTATAAAGCTGTTGAAGGTCAATCCCGTTTTCAAGCATGGCTTTGCCTAAATGCCAAGCTACATTTCCGGACCCTAATAAAACAACACTACATGTATCCTTCTTATCCATGGTATTTTTTCTTTACTTGCAAAAGTAAATTATTTTTTAAAACAAAATGTACAAATGAAACATTAAAAATATGACAGATTGTCAGCAGCATTTGCTTGGCATAGGTTTTGAAAAGAAGAGAAACGTTACATTAAAAAATAATAACATATGCAAAAAGGAAATATAAACGTACAGACAGAAAACATTTTCCCTATCATTAAAAAATTCTTATATTCTGATAACGAAATCTTTTTAAGAGAATTAGTCTCGAATGCCGTAGATGCAACGCATAAATTGCAAGCCTTGGCTTCTATGGGGAAAACCGATGCCGAATTGGGAGATCTTACCATCGAAGTAAAAATTGATACCAAGAAAAATCAATTAATAATCTCTGATAAAGGCATAGGGATGACGGAAGAGGAAGTAGAAAAATATATCAACAGCATTGCCTTTTCCGGTGCCAACGAGTTTCTTGAAAAATACAAAGGGGTGGATGCTGCTTCGCTGATAGGGCATTTCGGCCTTGGCTTTTACTCTGCCTTTATGGTTGCCGATACTGTTGAAATTCAAACAAAATCACACCGGAAAGAGGCAAATCCCGTTCATTGGAAATGCAATGGCAGCACGGAATTTACCTTAACAAAAGGAAAAAAAGAAAGCCGCGGAACGGATATTATTCTTCACATTTCCGAAGAAGCAAAGGAATTCTTGGAGGAAGCAAGAATCTTAAATATTCTCAAAAAATATTGTAAATTCTTACCTATCCCCATTCGTTTTGGAAATGAAAAGAAATGGGAAAAACCTGAAGGGGCTGAAAAAGAAGTGGAAATAGAAATCCCCCGCATTATTAACAATACCAAACCGCTATGGAAATCTGCTCCCGCCGATTTAAAAACGGAAGATTATGAAAATTTCTACCGTGATTTATATCCCTATTCGTTTGAACAACCTTTGTTTAACATTCATATCAATGTCGATTATCCTTTTAATCTAACGGGTATTTTGTATTTCCCAAAAGCAAAACAACGTATCGACATCCAAAAGAATAAAATTCAACTGTATTGCAATCAGGTATTTATTACCGACAACCTCGAAGGTATTGTTCCTGAGTTTCTGATGTTACTGCACGGTGTTATCGACTCTCCCGACATTCCGCTGAACGTGAGCAGAAGTTACCTGCAAAGCGATAGCAATGTAAAGAAAATATCCGCTCATATTTCTAAGAAAGTTGCCGATAAATTAGAAGAAATGTTCAACACCAATCGTGAAGATTTTGAAGCGAAATGGGATGACATAAAAGCATTTATGCAATACGGCATTCTTTCCGACGAGAAATTTTACGACAGAGCGAAAAAGTTTATGCTGCTGAAAAACGTAGAGAATAAATATTTCACCATCGACGAATACGAGAAACATATCGAAGTTCTTCAAAAAGATAAAAACGGCACCTTGGTTCATTTATACACTACCAATCAAGAAGAACAATATTCTCAATTACAGGCTGCCAAAGAAAAAGGCTACGATGTCTTGAATTTAAACGGTATTCTCGATATGCACTTTGTAAATTTTCTGGAACAGAAGTTAGAGAAAACAAGTTTCTCCCGTATTGATGCCGATGTGATTGACAAGTTGATACAAAAAGAAGATGTCTTGCCCTCGAAACTAACCGAAGAAGAACAGAAGAAATTGAAAGATATGTTCGAGAAGATAGCGGATAAAAGCGCATTTACGGTTGTATTAGAAAATATGCAAGACAATGAATCCCCGATTTGTATAACCAAACCCGAATTTCTGCGCCGTTGGAACGATATGCAAAAAATGATGGGAGAAAATGGGGGTATGTACGGCATGGACATGGAAAAAGCCAACCTTACTATTAATGCCAATCACCCCTTAATCAATACCATCCTTCATGAAAGCGATGAAGCCAAAGCAGAGCAATTAAGTAAGCAACTGCTTGACTTAGCCATGCTATCACAACAAATGCTGAAAGGAGAGGCTCTTTCTAATTTCATCAACCGAAGCATTGAAATGATGAAATAAAATTTGATTATTCATTTTTTATTTCATTACACTCAAAATAAAAAAGATTTATTGTAGGAATAAGGGGTTAATTTTTGCGGCGAATCCGTAACATTAATCCCTTATTTGATTCATTTAAAATGATATTATTCAAAGCAAAAATTTCAAAATTATAATAGAAAACAGGTGAATTATTTGGTTAACTCTTTTTTTGAGGTGCTATTATTTTTTGTACTACTTTTACAGCAAAAAAAAGTGATAGAAAGATGGGACAAAAACGCAAAGAGCGTCCGAGTGTTGTCGCTTTATTAGAAACAATATTTCGAATGTTAGTACCGGAGTATATAGTAGGATATTTTGATATATACGAAGCAAAAGAGTCAAAAACAAGTTGATTCATTGATTTATATGAGAAAGAGGGGAAAATACTCAAAGAATTGGAAAAACAT
>JAGOKS010000059.1 GCA_017994425.1 Bacteroidales bacterium
TTAAATAAATAATGGTATTAACGATAAAATAAGTCCACCGGCAACAACAGAGCCGATTTGACCACCCACATTAGCACTTACCGCATGCATGAGTAAGAAATTAGATTTATCTTCTTTTTGTCCCATACTATGAATGACACGTGCAGACATTGGGAAAGCGGAAATACCACAAGCCCCTATCATTGGATTAATTTTCTTTCCTTGGGGTAAGAATACATTTATTCCTTTAGCAAACATAACCCCTGCAAAAGTATCGAAAATAAAAGCAATAAGGCCTAGTCCAATTATTTTCAAGGTGTCAAAAGTTACAAAACGTTCACCGGTCATTGTACTTGCAATAGTAATTCCCAATAAGATAGTAACTAAGCTTGCCAATTCGTTTTGTGCAGCCAATGATAATTTATTGAGAACACCGCACTCACGAATCAAGTTACCGAACATTAAAAATCCGATAAGAGCCAGAGAAGACGGAGCTATAATCCCTGCAACGATAGTAACTGAAATCGGGAAAAGAATTAAAGCAGTACGGGAAACTATTTTTTTATGTCCTTCCATATGGATGCAACGTTCCTTTTTAGTAGTAATTGCTTTTATAACAGGTGGTTGAATAATTGGCACCAAAGCCATATATGAATAGGCAGCCACAGAGATAGGCCCTAATAAATTAACTGCAAAACGAGAGGCTACGAAAATTGATGTTGGACCATCGGCAGCACCGATAATGCCAATAGAAGCAGCTTCTTTAAGGTCATAGCCTAAAAATGTGGCGATAACCAAAGTAGCAAAAATACCGAATTGAGCAGCAGCTCCGAATAACAATAAAAATGGAGCTTTAAAAAGGGGAGAAAAGTCAATCATTGCCCCAATAGCAACAAAGATAAGTAGAGGGAATACTTCTGTTGCGATACCTGCTTGGAAGAAAACAGATAAAGCCCCTTCCAATTCTTTACCTGTAGTTGGATCAATTTGGGTTAACGCAGAAGTGAGAGGAATATTTACCAAAATAGCTCCAAATCCCATAGGTAGCAATAGAGTAGGCTCGTATTCTTTTTTGATGGCAAGGAAGATTAAGGTAAGTCCAACGGCAATCATTACCAAATTCTGCCAAGTAATCTGGTAAAAGACCGGAAGTAAATCAGGCATTAAGTCTTGTAAATTATTCATGATGATGTTTTATTTTTTTTAATTATTCTTCTTTGTTATTCATTTCGTCTTTCGTTTTCATACAATCGATTTCATCTTGTAAATCATCATTTTTTTTATCTTCTGCAATTATAACAGACAGGAGGATTGATATTAGCAATGTAGCTACTATGACTGTTAAAGATATCCAGGAATGAGAACCGAAAAATTTCTCAATAGCTTCACCGGAAGGTTTGTTTATAAAACCAATAGCCGGTAACATCATTTTTATTCCAATAAAAAACAGGATAAAACTTACTCCGGTTTTTAAGAAACGGAACATACCCATAATACCTTTTAGTGCAAAGAAAAGAGATATTAATCCCATTACGGCAAATACATTGGATGAAATAGCCAAAAATTGTTCTTCTTCGTTAGTAAGCACGTTGGTGGCTCCTTCTTTGATTACGCCAATAATAGCCGGAATAGAATCCACCGCAAACAACACATCTGTTGAACCTATTACAAGAAAAACAAGCATAAACATGGTGATATGACGTTTGCCATTTATTTTTGAGAAAAAGTGGGGATGATCCATATCCGGATCGACCGGAAATAATTTTGATCCAAGCTTGTATAATACATTATTTTTAGGGTCTACTTGATCGTCTTCTTTTGTAAAAGCCATTTTATAAGCAGTCCAGATTAAGATTATTCCAAAAATATAGATTATCCAATGAAATTGTTGTACTAAACCCATGCCTGCAACAATAAATAGAATACGCAACACTATGGACAATAAAATTCCAAGTTTCAGTAAGCGAGGTTGATTTTTTGCACAAACCCCCATCAATGAAAAAATCATAATAAACACAAACAGATTATCGACAGATAGTGAATATTCGGTTAAATAACCGGAAATGAACTTAATACCCATAATATGGGCGGTATTTTCCGTTGAGAATTCATTTTGAGGAAAGAAAAAGAAAAGAGAGATACCGAACAATAACGCAATTGATATCCATACACTTGTCCATTGCAAAGCTTGTTTTACGGTAAATTCTCCTTTGCGGTGGTCGGTAACATAGAAATCAACAATAAAAACAGCTAGAAAAACAGCAATAAAAATAATCCAATATAAAGTCATTGAGTTCATAAGAATAAATAAAATTAGATTAATAAATATTTAAATTAAAGAGGCAAATTATCGTGTTTTTTAGGAGGATTTTCCAAACGCTTAGTTTGCAAAGACAGCAATCCTTTGATTACCCGATAACGTGTATTTCGTGGTTCAATAACGTCATCCAAATAGCCGTATTTAGCAGCAACGTAAGGATTTGCAAAACGATCACGGTAATCAATTTCTTTTTCATTCATAAAATCAGCTAATTTTTGAGGATCGTCAATATCTTTAATTTCTTTGCCCATTAATATTTCAATGGCACCTTTTCCACCCATGACAGCAATTTCGGCTGTAGGCCAAGCGTAGTTTAAATCTCCTCTGAGGTGTTTGGAACTCATCACACAATAAGCTCCTCCGTAATTTTTTCTCAATATTACTGTAATTTTCGGAACAGTAGCTTCCCCATATGCATAAAGAATTTTAGCTCCATGGAGGATGAGTCCGCCATATTCTTGTCCGGTACCCGGCAAATAACCCGGAACATCCACTAATGTTACTATGGGTATGTTGAAGGCATCGCAGAAGCGTATAAAACGAGCCCCTTTCCGTGAAGCATTAATGTCTAATACGCCGGCAAGATAGGCAGGTTGGTTGGCAACGATACCAACTGTCATTCCACCCATACGTGCAAAACCCGTTACAATGTTTTTAGCATATAAGGGAAGCACTTCTAAGAAGTCTTTATTATCGATGATAGATATAATAATTTCTTTGATGTTGTATGGTTTGTTTGGACTATCAGGGATAATTTCATTAAGCTTATTATCTATTCTTTCGATAGGGTCTTTGCAGTCGATTTTTGGAGGTGCTTCCATATTATTGGAAGGGAGAAAGCTTAACAGATGTTTAATCATTTCTATTCCTTCAGTTTCGTTTTCTGCCACAAATTGTGCTACTCCCGATTTAGTAGCGTGCACAGAGGCACCCCCAAGGTCTTCGGTAGTTACGGTTTCTCCGGTAACAGTTTTCACAACTTTTGGTCCTGTAACAAACATATAACTTGTATTTTTTACCATCATGATAAAATCCGTTAAAGCAGGAGAATAAACAGCACCTCCGGCACAAGGACCGAAAATAGCGGATATTTGAGGAATAACACCGGAAGCCAAAATATTACGTTGGAATATTTCTGCATAACCGGCTAAACTGTTAACACCTTCTTGAATACGTGCGCCACCGGAATCATTAATTCCTACAACAGGAGCTCCCATTTTCATAGCTTGATCCAATACTTTGCAAATTTTTGCAGACTGGGTTTCGGATAATGAACCTCCAAAAGTAGTAAAATCTTGAGCGTACACAAACACCAACCGACCATTTACACTACCGTAACCTGTAACAACGCCGTCAGCAAGATAGGTTTCTTTCTCTAATCCGAAATCCACACAACGATGTGTTACAAACATATCGAATTCTTCGAAACTTCCTTCATCAAGAAGAAGGTTGATACGTTCGCGGGCTGTCATTTTTCCTTGTTGGTGTTGTTTTTCTATTCGTTTTTCACCACCACCGAGTTTAGCTTTTACTCTTAATTCCAGCAACTCGTTTATTTTATCTTGCATTGACATATTCTAATGATTTTTAAGATTAAAATAGATATTATTTTTTTTGGTTTGGTTTTTCACATAATTCTGTTAACACACCTCCGGTTGATTTCGGATGTAGAAATCCGATTTGCATTCCTTCGGCTCCTTTTCGTCCTTCTTTATCGATTAGACGAATGTTTTCAGATAGTTCGTTTAATGATTCATTTAAGTTATCCACTGCATATGCAATGTGATGAAACCCTTCTCCTTTATTTTCTATAAATTTACCGATAGGACCTTCGGGGTCGGTTGATTCCAATAATTCAATTTTTGTTTCTCCCACTTGGAAAAAAGCGGTTTTTACTTTTTGGTCAACCACTTCTTCAATTGCATAGCACTTGGTTCCTAACAGATTTTCATAAAAAGGAATAGCATTTTCCAAACTATTAACAGCTATACCTATATGTTCTATTTTTTTTACTTTCATGCGAATTAATTTTTATAAGCAATATAAGGGGTTAATCACATGTATTTGATTAACAAGAAAGAATGATTAGAGCATCTCCTTCGTATGTGCTATCTCCCTTAGTTACGTTAACGCTTTTAACAATACCGTCTTTATCGGATTCGATATTATTTTCCATTTTCATGGCTTCAAGTAGTATTACTTTTTGTCCGGCTTTAACAGTATCGCCTGTCTTCACTAAAATATCAAGTACAATACCCGGAAGGGGAGACTTGATAATATAGTCATTGCCGCCACTTGTTGGAGTTGGAGCAACTTTCTTTTCAGCAGCTACACTTTGCGTTTTTTCTGTTACAGGAGCAGGAATAGGTGCTGCAGGTGTTTTAACTGTTTCGACAATGCGAGGTGATGGATTACTACTTGTTTCTACTTCTTCAATGGAAACATTATAATTGGTTCCGTTGATATTAATTCTGTATTCTTTCATGAATAATAATTATTTTATTTTTATTGGTGTTTTTTTCAAATTAAATGATTTAGCTGCCCATGGAGACAAAGTAGGATTTTCTCGCAGATAAAATCCGTTTGGTTCAATTTCATGTCCGCCTTGTTCATTTTGAATATGCATATATAATGAAGTTGCTATAGCTAAAAGTTCCATTTCGTTAGGATTTTCATCCGTAGCAAGGGCATCAACCGGATGAGAAAAAACTTGATTATTGGATACCTCATGCTTGACTACCGTTTTTTTTGAGCGTTTAGAAATAAATAACAATACAATAACTGCTAATCCGAGGAAGCCTAAAATAATGGGGATATTCATAGTTCCCTTATTTTCGGATTCAAGTGGAGCTTCAGTTGCCGTATCAGTAGTAACAGACGACAATTCAGACGAAGAAGTATTCATGCTATTATCGGTAGAAGTGCTCTGAAAAGTTGATCCCGACTCGTTGTTTTGTATTTTATTTTCTGCTTTTATTTGAAATGAAAGAATAAAAAGCAAAAAAGCAAAAATTAAAAAATGTTTTTTCATTTAAATAACAATTTGTAATGATGAAAAATATAATTTTATTTTTTATATTCTTTGAAGACGCAAAAGTAATAAATTATTTAATATAAATAATGTTTTGTTTTTGCATAAAATAAAAAATTAAACCAATCCGGCAAATCCCATAAAAGCAAGGGATAATATTCCTGCTGTTATTAAAGCGATGGGGGAACCTTTCATAGATTTTGGCACTTCGACTAATTCCATTTGTTCGCGTAAGCCTGCAAAAATTATTAATGCAAGTCCATAACCTAATGCAGTTGCAATGGTAAACACTAATCCTCCTACTAAATTAAAGTTTTGTTGAATGACAATAATAGCAACCCCTAATACAGCGCAATTTGTTGTAATCAAAGGTAAAAATACACCTAATGCTTGATAAAGAGCCGGAGATATTTTTTTTAATATGATTTCAACCATTTGTACAAGCGCCGCTATTACTAAAATAAAAGAAATAGTTTGTAAAAACTCCAATCCAAAAGGAATTAGTAAATATGAATTTATGATGTAAGTAACCAAAGTTGCCAAAGTCATTACAAAAACGACAGCTCCTGACATGCCAACAGCAGTACTTATTTTGTTTGATACCCCTAAAAAAGGACAAATGCCTAAAAATTGGGCTAAAACAATATTATTAACTAAAATAGCACCTACGATGATGATGATAATTTCCATAATATATTTTATTTATGCAGTTTTTTTTAATGAATTAATGAAAGCAATAATAAAACCAAGGGCAAGAAATGCACCCGGTGCCAAGACAAAAACGATAATGCCGTCTGTTTGGATAAGTTTTAATCCAAATATAGAATAGGCGCCTAATAGTTCTCGCATAGCCCCTAATATAGTTAATGCCAAAGTAAAGCCCAGTCCCATCCCCAATCCGTCAATAAAAGAAGAAAATATATTATTCTTGGATGCGAATGCTTCGGCACGTCCAAGGATAATACAATTTACAACAATTAAAGGAATAAATAATCCCAAACTTGCGTATAAAGTAGGAACAAAAGCTTCCATAACCATTTGAACTATTGTTACTAGCGATGCAATAACCACAATAAATGCCGGAATACGAACTTTATCGGGGATTAATGATTTAAGTATAGAGATAATAATATTAGATAAACATAATACACATAAAGTAGCCAATCCCATCCCCAAGCCATTAATGGCAGAGGTAGTTACTCCCAAAGTCGGGCACATTCCCAATAGCAAGACAAAAACGGGATTTTCTTTAATTAATCCTTTGGTAAAATTTTGTAATTGATTCATGTTTTATTCCCTTTAATTATTATGATTTTGTTATAGTTCGTATTTTTAGTTTTTAAAAGCGACTTTATAAGCTGTTTGCATAGCGTCGCAATAGGCTCTTGAGCTAATAGTGGCAGCAGTAATAGCATCTACGTCCCCACCATCTTTGCTTACAGATAGTTTATAACTTTGAGGATTTTTTCCTTCAAATTGGTCTTTGAAAGGACTATCAGCCATTTTTGTTCCTAAGCCCGGTGTTTCGGCATGAGTTAGTACCTGTACCTTATATATATATCCTTCAATAGTAAAGCCTGCCATCAACGTTATTTTACCTGAGAAGCCTTTGTTTGTAAATGTTTCTACAGCAATTCCAACTTCTTTCCCGTCTTTGAAAGCATGAAACAAAGTGATAGAATCTGCTCCCATTTCTTTATAAAAATCGCTCTCAGTAGTTTCTTGATCAACCGGAATTTTTTCTTCTTCAATTTTATCAAAAGGAGGTAAAACCATTTTTATGGCATCTTGTTGTTTTTGTGTTCGCGATTTTTCAATAGGTTCTTTTGTAAAACCATAAACCCCTGCTAAAGCTACTGCTGCAATTACACTAATAATGAATAAAACAAGTAACATATTTTTAAAACTGGATTCTATTTTAGCCATTTTGCGTTTATTTTTTTATTTAATTTCTATTTAAGCAGTTATTTTTTGTGATCCGAAACGGGTTGGTTTAAATCCTTTATTGATTAAAGGCACAAATGCATTCATTATTAAAATGGCAAATGACACACCTTCGGGATAGGAGCCGGCAACACGAATGACAATGGTCAAGATACCACAACCTATTCCAAAAATGATTTTTCCCCAATTACTCATGGGTGATGTTACCATGTCTGTAGCCATAAATATAGCTCCCAATAGTAATCCGCCGGAAAGTATATGATAGGATGGTGGAATATAGAGGCTTGGATTTATGAAATGCAAAATAGCAGCAAAAATAAATGAAGCACCAATGAATGCAACGGGAATATGCCATGTAATTACTTTACGGATTAACATAAAAAGTCCACCTGCAATAATTGCTAAGGCAGCGACTTCACCCAAAGAACCGCCACGTTCTCCTAATAACATTTGCGCATACGTGGGCACTGTTTCCATGAGTTCTTCTACTTTTTGACCTTGAGCCAATCCGTTTTTAATGATTCCCAGAGGAGTAGCTCCAGTAGTAGCATCGGTTAGGGCGGTGGCTTGAGAAAACCATAAATGAGGTTTGGGCCAAGTGGTCATCTGTTGAGGGAAGGAGATTAACAGAAAAACACGTCCAACTAAAGCAGGGTTGAAGGGGTTTTTTCCTAAACCTCCATAAGCCATTTTGCCAATTCCAATGGCGACTATGGCTCCGATAATTACTATCCACCATGGTAAATTACCGGGAAGATTAAAAGCTAATAGCAAGCCGGTTACCATAGCTGAGCCATCTAATTTGACGCCTTTAGATTTAAATAAGAATTTTTGAATAAGCCATTCAAAAATGATACATGCAGCTACTGATATAAGAGTTACTTGTACAGCTCCCCAACCAAAGAATAAAAATGAAAAAATCAAGGTTGGTAATAAAGCGATATTGACGGTCCACATTATTTTTTTTACCGAATCATCGGTATAAACATGAGGAGATCCTGAAACTTGTAATAATGCCATATGATATATATTCTTAAGTTCTAAAATTTATTTTGTATTACGTGCACGTATCATTGCACCTGTTTTGCTTTTTCCTAAGCGGATATAATCCAGTAAGGGGCGTGAAGAAGGGCAGGAAAACTGGCAGCAGCCACATTCAATGCAATCCATAATATGTGATTTTTCCATATCTTCCCATCGCTTGTATTCAGCTAAGGGGGCTAATAAATAAGGCTCTAATCCCATAGGACAGGCATCTACACATTTTCCGCAACGAATACAATTTACCGATGCTTTGCGTTTCCCTTCTTTATTATTAATGATTAATATACAAGAGAAACCTTTAGTGATGTAGGTGTCTAAATTGGCAATGGCTTTTCCCATCATGGGACCCCCGCTGATTACTTTTTCCGTATCTTCCGGCAAGCCGCCATTAGCTTCAATAATGGATTGAATAGGAGTCCCTAACCGTACCAAATAATTTTTTACTTCTTTGACGGATTTTCCTGTATAGGTAACATAATTGGATATTAATGGTTTATTTTTTTGTACAGCTTCGTATACAGCCAAGGCAGTACACACATTGTTGACAATACAACCTACGTCTATAGGTAATTTACCGGATGGGACTTCCCGTCCTGTAATAGCTTTTATCAGTTGTTTTTCTGCTCCTTGGGGATATTTAGTTTTTAATGGGTGTATTTCAATCCCTTTGTAGTTTTTGGCTACTTCTTTTAATTTTTGAATAGCTTCAGGTTTATTGTGTTCAAGCCCGATATGAACGGTTTCAAGTTGTAAAGCATTACGGAGTATACTCGCCCCAATAATAAATTCTTCCGTGCGTTCTAACATAACTCTGTTATCGATAGAGATATAGGGTTCGCATTCGGCAGCATTTATCAGCATATATTCTGCTTTTTTCCCTTGAGGAATTAAAAATTTCACATGTGTGGGGAAACAAGCTCCTCCCAGTCCTACAATACCTTTTTCTTTTATTTTTTCAATAATTTCATTTGCAGATAGGGTAATATTTTTCTTTATTTCAGGCGATTGATCAATGTCACTTTCCCATTCATCGCCTTCTACATCAATCACAATAGCCATTTTTTTATAACCGGACAAATCGGCTACAACATCTACTTTATTAACAGTACCTGAAAATGGAGAATGTAAATTCGCTGAAATAAAAGCTTCTCCTTTAGATATCAATTGACCTACTTTTACTTTGTCTCCTTTTGCAACGATGATAGTAGAGGGAGCCCCCAAATGTTGAGTAGCATATAAAACAGCTTGTTTTGGTAATGGAAAGATTTCAATCTCAGATTGATGAGCAATTTTGTTGCCTTCAGGATGAATACCACCTATTTTAAACGTTTTCACACTATTGAGATTTAATAAACATTAAAATTTTAAGTTGCAAAGGTAACATTTTTTTAAATTTATTTTTTAAAAATTTATTTTTTTGTGTTTATTAAAATGGTATGATTTGTAATCGTTTGCAAGCAAAAATAATTTTTTTGTTTTATTATTGAGAAATGTATATTGTTTTTTTGGAAAAAAATCAATATTATTTCATCATAATAAAATCTATTTGTTTGCTGGCATAAGGATGAACAACCATAAGGTCATTTCGTTTTGTATAGTCAGATGTAAGGATATCAACAGTTTTTTTTTGAGTTTGAAAAAACCCTCCGTTTGTTTCTCCGTCGATATCTTCTATTTCAATCGTATATTTACAAGCTTCGGCATTTTTTAGGGTATAGGTTCTGTCAAAACCGTTCGAGGAGGTTGACGAACGAAATATGTCTTTTGTGTTGGTTGTTGTATTATGAATAGTTACCATCAAGCTATCAATATAATTTCCTTGAGTGTCTTTCATTGTTCCATGAAGATTGATAATGGCATAACCTTCTTCTTTGCATGAAGAAAGGCTAAAACCAAGAAATACTACCAAAGCAATGAATATACATTTATAAATACAACGAGTTTTTAAAAAATACATTTATTTCATTGTATTTAGGAGATTATACATTTCTTGACGGAAAGAGGCTTTTTCATATAAAATATTATATACCGTTTCGATGATGGGGATATTTGCTTTATAGCTTTGGTTGAGTTCATGTATACAACGCGTAGCATAAAATCCTTCCGCAACCATTTTCATTTCTAATTGAGCGGTACGAACCGAATAGCCTTGTCCTATCATTATTCCAAACGAACGGTTTCGGCTATGTTGAGAGTAAGTAGTAACAAGGAAGTCGCCTAAATAGGGAGCCGTATTAAAATTACGAGCTTGAAAAGGATGTACAGCAGAAATAAAATTGGTCATTTCATTAATACAATTAATATTAAATAATGCTAATAAATTATCCCCTGCACCCATTCCTCTGAAAATTCCTGCTGCCAAAGCATAAATATTTTTTAATACGACAGAAAACTCAATTCCGAAGATATCGTTCGATACATTGGTTTGAACATAATCGGTTTTAAATAAGCTAGCTATATGTTCAGAAAAGTCATCGTTTAAGGAAGCGGCCGTTAAATAAGTTGTTTTCCTACATGCTACTTCTTCAGCATGTGAAGGTCCGCTAATAATACCTAAACAATCAGAACTGACATTGTAATAATGCATAAGATAACTTGTTATAAACTCCATTCTTTCCGGAACCACCCCTTTGATTGCCGAAATAACACGTTTATTTTCAAAATCTTTAATGGTTAATTCAGAAATTGTATTATGTAAATAAGCTGATGGAATAACCAAAACAATTATATCAACTTTGGATACAATTTTCAGCAAATCGTTTGATATTTTAACTTGTTTAGGATTTATTATAACAGAGCTTAAATAGAGAGGATTCCGTCCTGTATTTTGTACGCTCTCTACAATTTCAGGCTCTCTTACCCACCAATACAAAGAAGGTAAGGTTTCAGATAATATTTTAACAATAGCTGTTGCCCAAGTACCACTTCCAATAACTGCAACTTTTGGATTTAAAATATTCATTATTTATAAATTCTAAATTTCTGCAAAAATAGAATTTTTATTGATAGTGATTTCTCTTTTTTTAAAATATTTTTCATTAACAGCATACTTTTTAATTTCAAATAAATAGTACTTTTGCATACCTTAATATTTTAATAATTTATTTTTTATTATATGAACAACGTAAAATCCATATTGAGATTTATAACTACGTATGATAGAACTACTACGTATGATGATACAATCGAAGAAACACAGAGAATGCAATCCTATACAGCCTATGATGAAGCAGGTAACCTATGTTGTGATAAAAGCTATAATGCAGATGGAGAATGTGAAAATATGTGTAAACGCAACTATGATGAACAAAATCAAGTCGTTGAGGAATTATTTTTTGACGGGTTGGATGATAAACCCTACGAAACCAGAAAGAATACCTACGATGCCAAGGGCCTATTAATCGAATCTATAGTGAATTATAGTGAAGAAAAAGTAGTTGAAAAATATATTTATAATGAAGATAATAAATTAATAGAAAAAAAGGTAATATATCCCGATGGGTATTGTTATATTGAAAATAAATATCAATGGGAAAATGGATTATTAATGGATGAGTGTGAATTCGAAGACGAAGATACGATAAATATACGCAAAAAATACACATACGATGAATTCGGTAGATTAATCCGTTTGGAAGTGCATGAAATTACGCAAGATAATCTTGTAAGTGAAACATATGCATACAATGAAGTAGGAATGACTAAACAAATCACGTATAATTTTAGGGGAGATGTTATGACATCAAGAACATACGTTTACAATGAAAACAATTTGTTGTCAGAAAGAATTATTGAAACACCCAGTCAATTTTTAAAATATTCGTATGCTTACAATGATAAAAAATTACTTATTAAGGAATGTGTCTTAAATAAAGATGATATTATTTTATCTATGAAGGAAATATCATACAATGATGCGAATGATGAGGAAAAAGTGGATCTGTATTCCCGTAACTTAGTCGAACATATAGACGAACTTATTTTAATAGAAACGCATACGACTACGTACGAATATTATTAAAAAAAATCTTCTGTAAAGAAGATTTAGAAGATGTTTGAGAAAGAAAAGCTAACTTATATTATTTTTTTTCTTTGGATTCAATTGCTAATTCGCCTCTGTAGTGTCCGCATTCGGGACATACTCTGTGATAAATTACGGCAGCACCACAATTTTTGCATTCTATTAACTGAGGTGCAATAGCTTTATCGTGAGTCCTTCTTTTGTCTCTTCGTGTTGATGAATGTCTTCGTTTTGGATTTGGCATGATTGTATATTTTTTATGTATTAATATTCCGTTAATTATTTTCTAATTTAATATCTTTTAATCCTTCCCATCTAGGGTCTGTGTGTTGTATTTTTTCTTTTGAATTCATTTCAATCCAGTGAATCATTTCTTGATTGCATGTTTGATTCATTTCTTGATGTGCCTTACGCATAGGAACTTGTGCATAAATGATTTCGTATAAAAATTGTTCAACATTAAATATTTGTTCATTTGAATGAATGTAAACAATGTTTTCATCTTCACTCTGTCTTACTTCATTTGATATTTTCAATATCAATTCTTCCTTTGTGTGAAAAACATATTCTAAATCCTCTAAACATAAATCACAAATCAGTACAAGTTTTCCTTGTAACGAGAAATTAAAAAGACACATCGTTTCTTTTTTGTTTAGTGAAAGTTTTATATCTATGTCCGCATCTTTTATTTCTTCATTCGTATGTTTACTAAAGAAAGTATTGTCAATTTTTAAATCAAATTCGTGTAAACCTATTCCAAGTGTAGCGAATTTAATATCAAACTGTTTAAAATATTTTATGTCTTTCACGATGTCTTTTATTTTCGAGGTGCAAAATTACTAAAAATTTCGATGAAAAGAAATTGATATACTTTAATTTTTTAATATTTTTAGATAGATCATTATTCTAAAGGATTTCAATTGTTTATGAAAAGATGTGTAAATTTTATGTAGGAGATTCGTAAATTGTAAAAGTGTAAACATTCGATT
>JAGOKS010000136.1 GCA_017994425.1 Bacteroidales bacterium
GACAGCGTATCGCATTGGTGGGAGTTGGAAACTTAGGAAGTGCCATTATTCCATACTTAAATAGTAAAAAAAAATCCAAATTACAAATTATTGCTTCGTTCGATATAAATCCGGATAAAATTAATAGAAAAATTTCAGGAGTTAATTGTTACCATTTAGACGAACTTCCATCTATCATAAAAAAAGAAAATATTACGATTGGCATAATTACTGCTCCCGATGACGCCGCATGGTCTATTGCCGAAATGTTAATAAGTGCCGGGATAAAAGGGATTTTAAATTTCACATCAACCTCATTGCGTATTCTAAATAAGAATGTTTTTGTGGAAGAATACGATATGATAACATTACTGGAAAAAGTGGCTTATTTTGCAAATAAATAAAAATTCATTTCACGTATCCCGCTTTTTGCTAGTTCATTCCATTGTTGAAAAAATTGTTAATAAATGATGTGATATACTGCCTCGTTTCGTCATAATATTTTATAATCTTTGTATAAGATAAAATGAAGCAAGCTAATTGGAGAAATCTATTACACCATATAAACCATTAATAACAAAACGGACGTTTTTATTAATCTCTGGCATTGTGTGGTTTATTATAGGAATTCTTTTAATAAATCGATGCACTGAATTTCTTATTGAAAATTCTCGACATATTGTTTTTCATTTTTCAATCGGTATTTTTGCTGGTTTATTTTTATATCTTCTTTTGTTTTTTAATGTTTCGAAAAAATATATTCACCGAATACTTCATTTAGACAGTAATAAACCTCATATAATTTCTTTTACCAATTTTAGGTTGTATTTTATTATTTCCTTAATAATAGGAATTGGATATACATTAAGACAAACCGACAACTTAAATAATATCCACATAGCAATTGCTTACATTTGTTTCGGTTTTACATTAATCCTCTCTTCCTTTAAAATAGTTTATTCTTTTTTTGCTTTTAACAAATTAGCCAATCAAAAAGATATTCCAACTTTATAGTTTTTCTAATTTACAAAACGTGTAGAATGGAAAATTATATTAATTTTACATTAGATAATTTCTTAATTTATGAATAAAATATCTTCCGTAAAAGACTTGCAATTTCTTGCCAAAGACATACGAATAAATATAATTCGGATGTTAGCGGAAGCAGAATCCGGACATATTGGTGGATCGTTAGGCTTGGTAGAAATTTTTACCAGCCTCTATTTTCATATACTAAACCATGAACCACGAAATCCTAATTGGGAAGAAAGGGATCGTTTAATACTTTCTATTGGACATGTAACACCTGTTTTGTATGCAACTTTAGCAAAGGCTGGTTATTTTCCCGAAGAAGAGTTAATGACCTTACGAAAATTAAATTCACGCTTACAAGGACATCCGGCTAAAGAACACGGACTCCCTGGCATCGAACTTTCGGCAGGTTCTTTAGGTCAAGGTTTATCGGTTTCTACAGGAATTGCATTAGCTGGAAAAACAGATAAAAAATTGTGGAACGTTTTTTGTATACTTGGTGATGGAGAATTACAAGAAGGGAGTGTTTGGGAAGCAGCAATGAGTGCATCCTATTATAAATTAAATAATTTAATAGCCATTATCGACAGAAACAATTGTCAAATTGATGGCAGAACATCATCGGTTATGGAAATAGAGCCACTTAATGAAAAATGGAAAGCGTTTGGCTGGGATGTGTTGGAATGTAACGGACACAGCTTTACCGATATTATTAAAACCATAGAAGCAGCGAAACAAAGCGTTTTCAGACCATCGGTAATAATTGCTAAAACAACAATGGGAAGAGGGGTAAAATCAATAGAAGATAATTATCTTTGGCATGGAAAAGTACCTTCAAAAACAGAAGCAGAAAATTTTATTTTAGAATTAAACCAATAAATTAACTTATTAACTAGTCGACCCTCAAAAAGGGCTACACTCTAATGATATTAACAAATTAGGTTGAAAAGATGTTATAAAAAACTGCAAGAAAGGGATAAAAATAAAGAAAAAACTTGCAGATTTGTATATGCTAACAAAACCTAAAAACACCACACAACTTGGTTTTTTCATCACCTTTGAAGACCAGTTAAACCATGAACATCCATTATTTCAATTGGCGAATCATATTCGATGGCAAGTTTTTGAAGATGCTTTTTCAAAACACTACAGTGCAACACAAGGAAAGCCAGCAAAGTCAATCAGGCTAATGGTATCTTTATTAATTCTAAAACAACTTCGCAATTTAAGTGATGAAAGTATTGTTGAACAATGGAGCGAAAACGCCTATTATCAGTATTTTGGAGGAGAACAAATCTTTAGGCCAGAACAACCATGCGTAGCAACAGAACTGGTAGAATTTCGCAAACGCATAGGAACTGAGGGAGTAGAGTTGATTTTCAAAGAAAGTATCCGCATAAATGGAAAGGATTCAAACGATGATACATTAAGTGGAGATACAACAGTACAAGAAAAAAACATCACTTATCCAACAGATGATAAATTGTACAAAAAAATTATTGACAAATGCCTGATCATAGCAGAGAAAGAACAAATTGAACTTCGTCAAAGCTACAAGTACACCATAAAAAAGCTTAGTATTATTCAACGTCTAAGGCGTAATAAAGGAGGAGACTTAAAAGCACGCAAAGCAAGTAAGAAAATAAAAATAATCGCAGGTCGATTAGTAAGAGAACTAGAACGAAAATTATCAGCAACAGCACTCAATAAACATTCAATAGATTTAGCATTATTCACAAAAGTATTGGCACAAAAAAGAAGTGATAGCAATAAGATTTATAGCCTACATGAGCCCCACGTAAAGTGTTACACGAAAGGAAAAGAACATAAGAAATTTGAGTTTGGAAGTAAAGTATCAATACTTGTGACACAAAAAACGGGGGT